>NEXD01000004.1 GCA_003019595.1 Candidatus Marsarchaeota G1 archaeon BE_D | reverse complement strand
ACAAGATTTTGCGCGAGTTTCCATGCAATTCTCAAAAGAAATGAATTTTGAAAACCAGCACCAAAGTGTTCAGAAAAGCGCTTCGCGATTCGCGATCCAATTGTCGCGCCTTTTTCTAGCTTGACACTCGTGTCTTTTTCAAGCAAAAAACAGGTTGGGTCGACTAAACCGCGTCCCTCAACATACACTCTTTTGTTGTGACCATAACGCATAGAATCGTCCATTATTCCTCTTGCTCTTCCAAACTTTACACTGGAATAAAGCGCTCTTTCGCCAAGTGAATACAGCGCGACATCTAAAGGCGTAAGGTAGGGAAACTCCGCACGCTTTTTACCAACTATAAGTTTGGGCACAAATTTGGGGACTTGAACAAACCTATAAGCTATTTGCGATCCACAAAAGAATGAATTTTTATCTCGTGCTTTTAAAACCTCTATGGGTCACAGGCGGGCCCGGAGGGATTTGAACCCTCGACCGTCGGCTCCGAAGGCCGCCGCTCTGTCCATGCTGAGCTACGGGCCCTTTTTAAGTGTGAGTGATGGTTTGAGAGGGAGTGATAGTGATGCTCTTTTTTGGTCTTCTGAGTGTTCTTCATCCACAACTTTTACTTTTAGGCCGTACACTCTTTCCAAATAAGGTGCGAAAGAACAGAGCGCCTCGCTTTCTCGCTCTATCATTTTTGCAACCCACTCTCTTGGATAGGCTTTCCACTCGGCAATGAGCTTTATGATTTTTTGTGCAATTGCGCCAGCCTTTGATTTTTCTTTAGTAATTTCGGATAACCTTTCGATCATTTCTGGTGTTACTCTTAAGTTGTCGCCCAATTTAGAGTTGATCATAGAAAGCACAACATACCTTTTTTTTGATGTTGCGTATGCTATTTCAAGCTCATTTGAGCCTTGCATCATCCTCATAAGATTGGTCAAGTCCTCTTCGATTTTAATAAGATATTCTTCTCTTATTAACAAAAGCGCTTCTTCGTCGGTAATTTGTGTATCGGGATATTTGGCTTGTTCTATCAATCCATGAAAACCAAGCTCGTTATACGCCCATTGTGCAACATGCGGCATAAAAGGGTGTAAAAGCTTTGACCATTCCGCTATAAACATTCTCTGAACGCTTGTGTTTGGCTTTGCGCATCTTTTGAGGTATCTCTTGTAGTCTTCCCACACCTCAAAGAAAGCGATGTTAAATGCTGAGCGCGTTCTCATTTCTTCTAAATGTTGCGCGACTTCTTTGGCTCTTTGCTTAAGTCTTGCAAGAAGCCATTTGTCTATATCTAACGTTTCTACAGGTTCACCATTACCTATATGAGCCACCAACTCTATGAAAGAATGAATTTTATCGAGCATGTTAAGAGCTGCTTTGTCATTCCAATCTGGGTCGTCCAAGCTTTCGGTTCCGTTAATCAGCGTACACCTTGACACATCAGCTCCGTATTTTTCTAGTGCGGCCTTAATCGACACGTAATTTCCTTTTGATTTGTGCATTGGCTCCCCGTTTACGGTTATAAGACCGTTTACAGAGATCGCTTTTGGCCAAAGGTTTTCAGGAAAGAGTGCACAGTGATGAAATATAAAGAATGTCAAATGGTTAGCGATAAGCTCCTTTGCGGAGTTCCTTAAATCTACAGGATACCAGTAAAGAAACTCCTGCCTGACTTTTTGTATCAGCTCTTTCGACAATCCAATTTGGGTTGACAATTGCGTTAAGTCGCCGACACCAAGAAACACATAATCAAAGAACTCCTTTGTGAGTTGCGAAGGTTTGATCAAGTTTTGATTGACGTATTTCGAAACTGTATAGTACGCCATGTAAACGGTTGAGTCGCTTAAAGTTTCGATGATCCATTCGGTGTCCCAAGGAAGTGGGGTGCCCATACCTGATTTTCTGGTGCACGGTTTGTCCTGGAGCCATTCTATTACGTCCAAAAACCACTGCCTTGCTTCTTCTGGAAAAATCTTCATTAATGACAAAGCCTTTCGCGCTTGAGCCTTCCAACTTGGATCACCGTACTTAAGAAACCACTGATCTTCTAAGATTTTTACAATGCACCTTGTACCGCATCTACAAATTACGGGCTTTGGTGTGTCGTAAAAGACTGCACCAAGCCCCATCTTCAGTAATTCATTAAAGATTTCCACTTTGGCGTCTGAAACTCTTTTACCTGAATACTTACCGCAGTTTTCTTTCATCACACCTTTGTTGTACTCCAGTTTGTACACGTTTTCCGTGGCTTTTTCGGCTTTGGGATCTTTTTGACTTTCAACACCAAGCCTTTTACACTCTTCGATTGCAGGAAAATCGCCGTAACCACTAACGCTAATTATTGAAATTGGTCTTATTTCTTCAACTACTTTTCTTAATTCGCTTGAAAGCTCTTTGTTTTTAAGGTCATTTAGCGCGAGATAGTCATAAGGCGCGTGTGCTGGAACGCTGTAAACTACACCCGTTCCGAAAGTGGGGTCCACGAATTCGGCCGGTAGAACTGGTAAGCGACGAGCAGTTAAAGGCGTCTCCACTTCTTTAAGAAGTAACTCTTCTCCCAAAAAGCTTCTTATGACTTTTACGACGTGCTTTTGTTCAGGTAAAACCTTCGCCGCATACTCAGAAACTATCCACCTTTCTCCGTCAACGAGTGCCTCGACATAAAGCGCTTTTGGATTTACCCAAAGGTTAGTAGCGCCAAATATAGTCTCAGGCCTATAGGTTGCGGCGACAAGAAAAGCGTCTTCTTTTAAGAGCCTGAACTTTACAAGGCTCATTTCATCAGGTGAAACCCCCTCGCCCTCTGCCCTATCATGGTCTCCAGTTGGGCTTTTGTCGTTTGGACACCAAACGACTGGGTGTGTTCCTTTTACAATATAACCCTTTTCTCGAAGGGTGAGATACTGCCAAGCCACGAAACGCGAGTAACCTTCGTTGTGAGCTGTTGTGAACTCTCTTCTCCAATCGATGGAAAGCCCAAGTCTCTTCACAACCTTTTTTCCTTCAGCGGTATAGTAATTAGCTACGTAAAATGGGTCGGTGAACTTTGAAAGATGTTCCGTTGGCACACCGTCTACCTTTGTGAGAATGTCAATCGTTTTTTGCTCGCCTTTTGCGACACGTTTGGCCAAGCCAACAATCGGCTCACCAGTCCAGTGCCAAGCGAAAGGGTAAAGCACGTTATAACCTTGTAACCTCATATAGCGTGCGTAAACGTCTACGCGAGTCGAGCTAAGAGCGTGCCCAACGTGCAAGGGACCATTCATGTAGGGGTAAGGGAAAGTCACAAACTTTTTCGGCTTTCCCTCAACTGGTTCAGCTTCATAAACCTTTTTTTCTTCCCATAACGGTTGGATTTTCTCTTCTATTTGCTTTATTCTTGCTATCTTTTTTGCGTACTCTGCTTCACTCAATTCATCCACCCTTGGTGTAAGTTTTTTAACGCTTTTAAACTATAAAAGCTTAACAACTTCTTGCACTAGCTGAGTAAACTCGCTTTCGGTCAACTCTTGCTCGGCAAGATACTCCGCATAAAATTTGCCACCCCCGCCCTTTCCTGAAAATTTCGCCTTTACTTCTAATAGAATTTTTGATGCGTCGATGTTCTTGTTTTTCGGTGTTGAAACCACTATTTTGTTCTTGCCACATACGATCGCAACACCACCGAGTTTGTTTGTGACGAACACCGCAAATTCCGATGCGGAAATTAAGTTTGTACCCAAAAAGATATAAGCGAGTTTTTCTTTTCCTTTTTCGACAACTTTTACCTTTTCCAGTAGTGAATTCATGTAAGCCTGACGTAACTCAGACACTTCTCGTCTTAACGAATCTCGTTCTTCGATTAATGAGTTTAATTTTGTTTGTATTTGTTCTTTGGTGACATTAAGCCTTTCTGAAAGCGCCTCTAAGATTTCCGTTTCCTTTCTTGCTTGTTCGACTGCTGATTTTCCAGCTGCGAAAATAAAACGCAAAATACCATCTTGAGGTTGTTCGACTTTGAGTATTTTGATATAACCTATTCTACCAGTAGATTCGCTGTGCGTCCCTCCGCACGCTTCAGTATCAAAATTTTGTATTTCGACCACCCTTATTTTTGCGCCTGGAACGACTCCTCCTTGGTAAATCGTAAAACCGTAAGTTTCCTCTGCGAGGTTCCTGTCCATAAAGCGCGCGCTTATTTTTCTATCCTCTTGCACAATCGTGTTGGCCAGCTGCTCAATTGCGACAACCTGCTCTTTTGTCACTTTTTTGTAGTGTGTCACGTCCAAGCGAGAATAGTAAAATCCTTTTTGCGCACCAGCTTGCCAAATGTGTTCTCCCAAAATGCGTCTTATTGAAGCAAGTAGAACATGAGTCGCGTCATGATGCTGAGTATGCCTGAGTCTTCTTTCGCTGTCCACAATTCCCTTAATTAGCGTTCCAGGCTCTAGTCGCACTTTTTCTTCAAGAAAGTGAACGATCACGCCTTGATAAGACTGAACGTCTTTAACTCTAAACTGGGTAGAATCTTCCAGTTTTATTACACCAGTGTCAGCCGGTTGTCCCCCACCTTCTGGATAAAAACACGTGCGATCAAGAATCACCACGCCTTCTAAGGATGCAAGCACCCTTGCATTGAACTCAAGCTGATTAGGATCATCATAGTAAAGTTTTATCGTTTCTGGTTGCTCTAATAGCGATTTTTCTAACAATGGCTTCTTTTGTTCTTTTGGTTTTGCATACGAATGTGCTTGCGCAACGAGTGTATAGAAATTGCTTGGCACATCCACGCTTAACCCTCTTTTTTGAAATTCATCAGAAACTAAGTATGGATCAATACCATTAGAATCGTAAAGTTTGACCAACTCTTCTACAGGCACATTGCCCTGTGGATATTTTTGAATCAATGTAGAAATTAGTTGTGACGACTTCAAAACGTTTTCTTGATACCTCTTTTCCTCTAGTTCAATTTCTTCTAAAACTATATCACGCATCTTTGTGAGCTGCCTAAAGTCTTCACCCCAGTAGTCAATTTGCAAAGACACTAGCTCTGCTAAAGGCACTTGAGATAAGCGTCTTCTAAGTCGTAAAGATCTCCTGATTAAAAGCCGTGCGAGATAACCCTCGCCAGAATTGGATGGCACAATTCCGTCAGCAAGCATAAAGCTTAGGGTTTTCGTGTGATCTAGCAAACCAAACATCGATTCTACTGGTAGCATTATTCTTTCAAGCTGTGACACGTCAAGTCCCACTTTTTTTGCCACGATACTTCTTAATTGCTTGACGCTTTCACCCCCTTCTACCTTCATCAAAGCGGATTGTTTTGCGAGCTCGAAAAGCAGCTTTTCTTCTGGTAACTCCACACTCAGCAGTTCTGCAAACTTTGTGACCAAAGAACCGTACACCGCATGAAATGCTGTAGGAGAACGTTGTGAGAGCCATGAAATCCTTTCTATACCGTATCCTGTGTCGACTATTTTAAGCGGAAGAGGTGTCCAGGTGTTGTCTTTAACGTCATACTCCATAAACACTAGCGTTGCGACTTCAAGGCCTCCTATAGCCACTTCAAAGCATGGGCCAGCGTTCCCACCGCCTATCCATACGCTCTCTTTGAGAGTTATTTCTTCTGGTTTCACGCCAAGTCTGGAAAAGAAATCGTAACAATATCTAACAGTTTCATCTTTCCAGTACACCCTTTTCTCACTGCTGTTAAACGCGTGATGACCGCCCATTTCAAATATTGTCATGTGTCGTCCAGCTGTGAGACCCACGTTATCAACATCGTTTAGCCTTATACAGGGTTGGCTTATCACTAGTGGATTTGCAGGAGGAGGGACCTCACCACTTGTGACAAAGGGCTGAAACAAAACTATACTTGCAATTACAAGGTAAAGATCATCTCTCCATCTAGCTGCAACGCCACGAGGTGGCAAAACTTTATGACCTCTCTCTTGGAAATAATTCAGAAAGTACTCTCTTGTTTCTTTAAGGCTCATCCTTTTTTTTATAAATTCGCGTTCAAAGAATTTGTATTCTTCGCACGGCGAATCCCCACAAGTTTGTCTATTTGGATCAAGTGTCCAAAAATAAGAAGAACAGACGCTACACCTTTTTCTGTAAAATCCACGCTCAGAAAAGAAATCCACTATATACGCTTGTGGATTTATTTCAGACAAAGCGGAAACCAAAAGTTGATTTTGATAGGAAACAAAAAAGTGTTGCGAAAAATTTAGCCAAACAGAGCGCTCAACCCTTCTGCTGAAACTTCCTCTTCTTCCTCTTTCTTTTCCTCCTTTGGTTTTGCGGCTTCTACTTGTTGAGGTTGTGGCTGAGGTTGTGCGGTAGGAGCAACTGGTGCCGCTAAGCTCACCCCTTTCTTTATCACTTCGTCAATGTTAACGTTTTTTAGAGCGGCTACGATCGCCTTAATCTGCACAAGATCAGCTTCTACACCTGTGGCTTCTATAACTCTTTTCAGGTTCTCTTCGTTGATCTCTTTTCCAGCAGAATGTAGCAAAAGACTTGCGTAAACATAGAGCATTATTTTACACCCATTTTTGGTGCTTCTTACGGTTATTTAAGTTGTTGCCTATTTGCTAGCTTTTTTTATTTCTTGATCTAAAGCGTTTGCTATGGAAAGCGCTTTGGCGAACACCAAAGGTGCTGTCTGTTCATTAACTATGCCGCATTCGACCGCGATAGAAAGCGAATCGTAATAAGCCTTTGTCACAAGTAACGGCATCACTTCTGGTTCAGGAAGCGCCGAATTAAACGCCAAAGAGAAGGCGTTTTCATAGGCGCTTTCAATTTCTTTCTTGTATTGTTCTAGATTGAGCGTGAGCTTTTCGCCCTCTATAAAAAGCCCTTCGTCCACTGCACACTTAGCTTTAATAGAAGAAATAACCGGAGCTAAGCCCATTTCTCTTAATAAGTCTGCTAGCCTGGTGTTCACAAATTCTCCCTTTTTTAAGACAACCGTGTCTTGTCTTATGTACACCAAGTTCTTTTTCACATCGAACGGAACGCCTAAAGCTGTGAGTGAATCCGTAAATGGGCCTGGTTGAAGAGTCGTCACACCAGCGGGTATAACTACGTCCACCGGAGAAATCCTATTGGGTTTAAGATACACAGGCTTCTTGAACCTGTCAAGAAGCGCCACTATTTCAAAAGTCGAAGAGTTTGTGAACAAAACCGCTGTTTCGCGTTCAAGATTCTTTTTTATGCGAGTTTTGATGTCTTCTGATAGGTTTGTTCGATCGAGCGCTTTTGAAAAAAGCGTGTTTTTAACAACCTTTAATTCCGCCTTCCCACGTATCGAATTACGCAACTTTTGTAAAGTCGGTGTTTCAACGCCAGCAATGCTCAGCACCACGAAGTTTGAGTATTTGGAAAGCAGATTTCCAAGTTCCTCAAGTTGTTTCTTCTTTCTTTCTTTTCTTTTTGCGTAAATCGTAAGAGACATTCGAATCACACCTCCCTACTCTTTACAACCACAGGACTACCCATTGTAAGTTTTATCACAAGCGAATGTATGGAAGAAGGTCCTCCTCTAATCTTTTGCATCACAAAGTCTGTAAGCGCTAACACGTTTTCCGCAACGTCCTCTTCTTTCATGTCTTCAGAACCAACCAAACTACGCACTACAGGTTGCCCTTTGAGCTTTATTCGGACCGAGTTTCTTAGTTTTTCAACAAGCGACTTTGGATCAACGTTCGGCGGCAATGGAACGGGTATTTTATTTCGTGGGCCAAGGATTTGACCCATAATTCTACCAACAAGAGGCATTAAAGACACATCGGCTATAAAGAAATCGTATTTTCTTGCGAGTTTTCGAATAGACTTTTTATCACCAGAAAGGCTTTCGAGTTGCTCCTTTGTTAAAAGACCATCTGCGTTGGATTCTCTGGCTTTGGTGATCGTGGGAGTGTCGGCGATAATACAAACTGAACGCTTTTTTGAGCCCAAACCCTTAGGCAAGGTGTAAATTTCGCTAAAGGTGTTTTCTTGCTTCGTAGCGTCTATTCCCTTTAGTTTTATCTCTAAGTCTATCGACTGAATAAAGCGCCTTTTTTCAGAGTTCTTTGCTTGCTTTATAGCCTCTATAATATCTTCTTTTACGAGCACTATCACTCACCAATAAGCTCCTTAAATTCTCCGCTTTCCACTTTTGCCAAGATTTCTTTTGGGTCTTTTCCTTCTACTGTGATTCCTATAGACCTACACGTCCCAAGAATGCTTTTTACGGCGCTCTTTAATGAGGTGGTATTCATTCTATCGATATTTTGTTTTGCTAGCTCTACTATATAAGAGAAGTTTACGTCTCCCACTTTTGTCGTGTGAGGTGTTGCCGGCCCTTTTTCTGCGCCAACTTTTTTTAGTAAAAGCGAGCTCACAGATGGAGGGAGCACTTCGACGTTGAATTCTTTGGTCTCAAGGTCGATGTGCACAAGCACATTGACACTCATTCCTTCATATTTTTTTGTGAGTTCATTTATTTTTTGCACCACTTGTGGAGTTCTTGCACCAGTTGGGCCTAGCGCAGGACCGATAGGTGGACCTGGGCTTGCTTTGCCAGCAGGAACGAGAAACTTAAACGTCCTTACTTTACCCATTCTTCGCATTCACCTCTTTTACGGAAGAGACTATTTTTACCGCATCCATACTGATTGTCATTGGCATTGGGATCGACACTTCTGCTGGTTGGAATGTCACTTCATTCTTCGTCTTGTCTATTCTAAGCACTTTACCTCTACTACCTCTTAATGGACCACTCACAACTTCTATTTCGTCTCCAACGTTGAGCACTTCAATTACGCTTTTCGGTCTTATGAATGGTTCTATTTCTTCGAACTTGACAGTTCCAAATATTCTGCCTCGATAGTGACGCTGACCACTCAAAACATACTCTAGAATTCTTGGGTTTTTGGTTTCGGCAAGTATAACACCCTTCATGCTTGGAATGACTATAAGTGATTTTGGTTTCGATTTTATCACTTCCTCTTGCTCTTCGGTTCTATTTTGCATACGCTCATAAGCGTGTATAACCTCATCTATGAATAGAGCAACGTTAACTTCTTGTCCTTCACGAATTTTGTACGCAAAAAAGCGTGAGTCGGCCGAACTCATCGACATTCAAATTCGCTTCTTTAAAGAATTATATAAGATGTTCTTTTTTCAGATGTGCAACACGATTACACTCACAAGCCTAAAAATCAGATCACCGAAAAGAGGTGTTAAAACGTATCCAAGGAACATAAACGTAACCAATGGAATACCTGGCGAAACCCAAATTTCATCGTTTTCGTTGAGCAAACCCTGTTTCAACAAGTTTGCGTATTTTTCTTCTAATTCAGTTGCATCAATCGTCATCCTTTTTAAAATAGGTGTGAGCACCACCTTTCCTTCGCTAAGTTTTGGAATTTCCGAGGGAAAAAGTTTGTAAGACTCTTTGATGTACTTTCCGAGTGTTGTTTTGTAAGAAGAAAAAGCAAGACCCAATTTTGTAAAAAAGCTTGAGCGAGAATATCTCCCAAAATAATTGGGAGACAACAACGCTTTACAAATATTTGATAAGAAAAGCGAAAATGAATAAAGCACGGAGATCACGACGGCGTTATCAAAAATCGTTAAACCAAAGAAAGGTATTTGTGAACTAAACGGCGGAAGCGCACTTGGCAAAGCTAGCGCTATCGCAAAAAGCGCTTTTGCATCAGCGCCGCCAAAAAGTTGAAGGTAGTAAAGAGAAATGCCTAGTGCGCTGAGCACAACCACTTCTATAGCCCACTGTAAAGGAGTTATTAGAAGAGAATGTTTTTCTAGTAAGTACAAGTTTGTACCAAAACCCGCAGTAGCTATGAACCAAACCCAATCGTCTATTTCCCTTTTTTTGAGGTCTTGATACGCTCCAATTCCTAGCATCAAAGCACAACTGACCACAGGAATAACAGAATAAAACACTTTAAATTATATTTGCAGTTGGCTTTATATCTTTTAGTTGATTTTTGTTTGTTGAGCTGTGACGAGGAATCCGGGTTAAGGACGTTGTGATGAGAAAGGACTAGCCGAGCTCAATACGCAGGTCTTACTGGTAAGCCTGTGTTTGAGCTTTCGATCGCGGCTTCCGCAAGCGCTAGGGCTTTTAAGCCATCTTCTATTGAGGGAGAAGGTTGGGTGTTTGTCTTGACACACTTTACAAAATTTTCAAGCTCTAGTTTAAGAGGTTCTGTAGGTCTTACCACTGGCATAAATTTGCCATCCGCATTGGCAAAGGTTACCTCTTGTGTCAAATAGTTTGCAGTCGCAGTCGCATTAGAACCAGTGACGATCAACAGACGCTCTTTGTACGGGGTGAGCCAGTTGGACTCAACAAACGCCGTAGAGTCGTCAAATCTTGCAAGAATGTTTGCATAATCCTCATACAGACCTCTTCTCGCTTTACCAATAACGGCGTAAACGTTTATCGCTTCCTTTCCTATTATATAGCGCGCCAAGTCTAAGTCGTGAATTGACAAGTCCTTCACCACCCCAACGTCTCCAATTCTTTCTGGCCAGTTGCTCACTCTACGTGAATAAAAAAGGGTGAGTTTTCCTAGCGCACCCTTTTCCACCCATTCCTTTATTATTCTAACTGCTGGATTAAAACGTTCAATAAAACCAACACTTACTATCGCACCACTTTTTTTCACTTCTTCAAGTAGTCTAAAACCTTCGGCAAGAGTTGTGGTGAGAGGCTTTTCGATCAACAAATTGACACCGTGTTTTAGCAATTCAAGAGAAACTGTTGCGTGTGTGGAACTTGGTGTGCACACGCTCGCCGCGTCAATCTTTTTTTGTCTTAACATTTCGTCTATACTCGAAAAGTGCTCGCAACTCAACGACTTTGCAACGCTCTGCGCTATACTTTCATTTGTGTCTACAACCGCTACAAGCTCTACTCCTTCAATAGTGGAGTAAACTCTTGCATGGTTTCTACCCCAAAATCCAACGCCCACTACTGCCACTCTGAGTTTGTCCATTAAAGAAGCGTTCTCAAAATACCAATTTAAGGCTTGGGAAGCTACTAAAACCTATAAGTGGTAAACAAAAAGCAAAAAGGTGTGTCAAAAGCGTTTGGTGGCGTTACGCTTCTATGAGGCACTCACGCTTCTATTCACAACGAGTGTTAGTTTTAAGACAGAACAGATAACGGCTACTGGCATTCTTGAACCACTTTACGCATTTCTCTTCGTTTGCTCTATAGTGCTTGTTTTTGCGCACAAGGTTGTTCTTTCTGAATATCATACAATCCAAGAAATTGCCGCTTTTGAAGTGTTGGTGGTAAGTGTTGTTTGTATGATGGGATTTTTGTGCGCGTATACGCTGAACAACGCGCTTTACGTGCTTCCATTCGTGATCACCGCGAGCTTTGTTGTAATAATTGGAGGGTTAAAAATTGGAGCGTGAAAAAGAGCGTAATATCCGCAATAGAGAAGTTTTTTATTTTGTTTTGGGCATTGTGCTCGCATTACTTGCGGTTTTCGGTTTAGGTAGAGTGTTACACACAAACGTTCCGCTTGCCGCCGTCACAAGTGGAAGCATGACGCCCGCAATAAAAGAAGGTGATTTACTTGTGATTAGTGGTGTCAACCCCAATACGCTTAAGATTGGTAACATAATCGTTTATTGTTCAACTGATCCTGCGCTCAAAGATTGCCTAATCGTGCACAGAATAGTTTACATCACTCGTGTCAACGGACAGATCGTAGGTTTTGTCACAAAGGGTGACAACAATTACGTAACTGACAATCAAGCTGGACTTGAACCGCCAAGTGGAATACCTCCACAAGACGTAGTGGGCAAAGTGATTTTTGTGATACCACTAGTAGGCTTTTTGGTGATCTTTTTGAAGCAACCAGCTGGCTTTGCCTTCGTGGTTTTTCTTGCGATTTTGTACTTTGTAATTGAAATAAGAAGAAGGGACTTTTAAGACGGCTGTAGCTTATTTCTGACTTCTCCAGACGAAGCTTTTGATATTTTGTAAATCAGGTTTCTGTTGAAGGGACTTTCGCAAACCCAAAGAGTTTAACTATGGTTTGCGTATATTATTCTATAGAATGTCAGAGGAAATGGAAATAGAGGAGGAGTTAATCGAAACAGAGGAAAAAGAGGAGAAGAGGAGGAAGAGGTTTCAATACCTGTAAGACTTGAAACGCCGAGCGAGTTAGACGATTCTGTGCTTTTGACGGTTATTTACGATGGAAATGCCGAAAAAGCGGTGGCGCTTTTGTACGAAAAAAAGAGTGAGAAGCTTTTTGCATGGTACGACAACACAAACCATCGTCCTTATTTGCTTACTGATATACCGATAGACAAATTAAAACAGCTTCCAGAAATAGCTGGCAACCCTTCTATTTTAAGGCTTGAATACGTAAATAAGTATCACGCTCTTGATGACAAATTTGTAAAAATGACAAAAGTGATCGCAAAGGATCCTTTGACTATTGGAGGGAGGGCGCACAGCCTTCGAGAAAAGCTTCCAGCGGCATGGGAAGCAAGAATACGTTACGCAAATTCTTTTATGTATGATAGGGCGCTTATACCAGGTGCTGTGTATAAGATCAGCAACGGGAATTTGATTCCGGTAGCACCAAAATCATCAGAAAATATCAAACAAGTTATGGAAGTTTTCTCGGAAAGCGGCACAAGCACAGACACAATTTTGGCTTGGTTCAACGTTCTTTCAGAACCCGCACCAAACTTTAAACGCGTTGCACTGGACATTGAGGTAGAAACAATAGAAGGGCGTTTGCCCAACGTAGAGGAAGCAAACGAAAGAGTGATCGCAATTTCTTTTTGCGGTAGTGACGGTCTCAAGAAAGCCTTTGTTTTGATGAGAAACGACTCGGAGCCTGGTGACGTTAAGGACATGCCAAACGACCTACAGGTGGATTTCTTTACAGACGAAGTTGAAATGCTTAGACAGTGCTTCAAAATTCTTGCTATGTACCCAATTGTGCTCACCTTTAACGGTGATAACTTCGATTTCAAATACCTCTATCACAGAGCTTTAAAGCTTGGAATTCCGAAGTCACAAATTCCGATCGTTTTGGGACATAGAGAAGCAAGACTTTCCACTGGTATTCACTTGGACCTTTACCACTTCTTTAAAAACAAGGCGGTTCAAATTTACGCTTTCGATGGCAAGTACAAAGAGTTCAATTTGGATGTAATATCATCCGTTCTACTTGGTAAATCAAAGGTTGACTTGGGTGGAAAGTTCATAACCAACCTTACTCCTTATGAGCTAGCCAACTACTGTTTTAGAGATGCGCAAATCACTTACGAACTCACAAGCTTCAACGACAGCCTAGTGATGAAGTTAATAGTTCTCATGATGAGAACTTCAAGGACAGGCATGGACGATCTTGTAAGGACAGGCGTTTCAACTTGGATAAAGAACTTGATGTATGCGATACACAGAGAAAGAAATTACCTCATTCCCAACCCTGAAGACATTACGCAAAGAAAAAGCATCGCCTCAACAACGGCTGTGATCAAAGGCAAAAAGTACAAAGGAGCGATTGTGATAAATCCAAAAACTGGAGTTTACTTTAATGTGGTGGTTCTTGACTTTGCGTCTCTTTATCCTTCTATACTTAAAGAGTATAACTTAAGCTATGAAACAGTGAGATGTCCGCATGAAGAGTGTAGGGATAACCTTGTGCCTGAGACGAACCACTGGGTTTGCAAAAAGCGAAAGGGTGTGGCTTCTGAGCTAGTCGGGCTCTTTAGAGACCTTAGGGTGTTATGGTTCAAACCGAAATCAAAAGACGCTAGTCTGTCAAATGAATACAGATCGTGGTATGACGTTGCCCAAAGAGCGCTCAAAGTTTTCGTTAACGCCTCTTATGGTGTGTTTGGCGCTGATACTTTTCCATTTTACTGCTTACCCGTTGCAGAAAGCACCGCTGCAATGGCAAGATACGTGATCACTTCTACAATCAGCAAAGCACAGGAGCTTGGCATGAACGTTCTTTATGGTGACACTGATTCGCTTTTTGTTTTGAATCCAACAAAAAACCAAATTGATGAATTGGTAGGCTGGGCAAGACAGGAGCTCAAAGTTGACCTAGATGTGGACAAAGTGTTCAGATATGTAGCTTTTAGCGAAAGGAAAAAGAACTACTTTGGCGTAAAACCAGATGGAAGCGTTGAAATAAAGGGTTTACTTGGCAAAAAGCGAAACACCCCACCGCTCATTCAGCGCACTTTCCAACAGGCTCTCGCTGAACTTAGCAACGTAAAGTCTCCTCAAGAATTTCAAGATGCAAAGGCCAAGATCCGCGAAATACTTCGGTCAACTTATCTTACAATAAAGACTAGAAAGTTTGACACAAAAGATTTGGCAATAAGTGTAATGCTCAACAAGAATCCTGAAAAATACACAAAGAACACCCCGCAGCACATAAAGGCAGCAAGAATTCTTGAGGCCAAACTTCACAAAAAAGTGTTTGCGGGTGATGTTATTCAGTACGTAAAAACGCGGGACGGTGTTCTCCCAGTCGAACTTGCAAAACCAGAAGATATAGACACAAATAAGTACATTGAGCTTCTTCGATCCACTTTCGAACAAGTTCTTGACGCACTGGGTTTAGAATTCGATGAGGTAATGGGAGAAAGAACACTCGAGTCATTTTTCATGGGATCATAAGAATCATTCGGACATCCGCTCGGCCGCAAGACTTGAAGTCGTGAACTCTTTTGACCATTCCTCAACTTGCCTTTTCAGTTCTTCGTTTATATAAGGCGAAATCATTATGATCGCTCTGTCTTTGTATTCATTTTGTGAACGTTGCTCTATTTTATAGGATATCACGTAAACAGGAAGGTCAAACATCACTTTGTCTCCCTTCCTTACTGGTGCGTATGCCCGAACCCTTTCTAGCAACTCTTTGCTAAGAGGTGCTGAAAGCTCTGCCTCATTCTTTGTCATAAAAACCATAAGGTCTGATTCATTTGGCTGCCAAAGCTCAAGCGCTTTCACAACGTGCTCCTTTACCACTTTATCCAAATCACCGCTCACGATTTGCTCTTTCGTTATTTTCCCATCGGAGCAGTATATCACCAAGTTTTCGGCCAAAGCTAATCGTTTAAGCTTGTGCCACAGCTTTTTTAAGCATTTCTGTGGCACCAGTGATGTCAGGTTGCCCCTTTTCATTAAGAGGAATTCTTGTGAACACGTGTGTCACTTTTCCATTTGAAACTACAAAAACCTGCGGAATTTCAACTCCACCAAAGTCGTCCTTTTCGCCATAGTCAACAAGAAAAGAGTAGTCTTCTTCTCTTATTTCAAGCTCAACTCCTAGTTGCTCAGCTACCACTTTGCAAATTGGCTCAACATACTTTCTTACGCTATCCCAAGGCGCTGTCACAAGCACGATCTTTTTTTGCATAAAATTAGATTGTAAACCACGTTTAAAAGAGTTAAGGCTTGAGCACTGCACCTTCAGAAGCGGATGAAACCATCGAGGCGTACTGTGCTAGCAAACCAGTTGTAAAGTTTCGCTTAGGGGGTTCCCAGATTTTCCGTCTTCTTTCAAGCTCGTTGGTATCAACAAGTAAATCAAGAAAACCAAGTTGTGTGTCAATTCTTATTTTATCACCGTCTTCTACGAGTGCAATGGGACCGCCTACAAACGCTTCTGGTGATACATGACCAACCATGAGTCCCCTTGTGGCACCTGAAAACCTACCATCGGTCACCAAAGACACGCTTTCTGCTAATCCTTCGCCAACGATCGCAGCAGTCACAGATAGCATCTCTGGCATTCCTGGGGCGCCCTTTGGGCCTTCGTATCTAATCACTACAATTTCTTCAGGCTTTACTTCTTTGCTAAGAACCGCCTGAAAGGCTTGTTTTTCCGAATCGAAAACTTTTGCTTTTCCTGTGTGTGTTTTTCTTTTTGTGGCAGAAACCTTTACAACCGCTCCTTCTGGTGCCAAGCTTCCCTTTAAGATCTTTATTCCTCCTAAAGGGTAAATCGGATCGTTCACATCTCTTACGATCTCTTGTGTTAATTGCGGGATTTGATACTCACGCAGGTTTTCCTGTAGGCTTTTTCCAGTAACTGTGAGCGCGTTACCGTGAAGCAAATGCGCATTAAGCAACTTTTTCAAAATCAGTGGAACTCCTCCTACTTCGTAAAGATCAGCCATGGTGAAGCGACCCGCTGGTTTCATGTCTACTATTTCTGGAACTTTTTTTCCTATTCTTTCAAAATCGTCAAGCGTGAGTTTTACGCCCGCTTCGTGCGCTACTGCAAGTAAATGAAGAACGGCATTAGTAGAACCCCCAGAAGCCATAAGCGCTGTTATCGCGTTTTCAAAAGCCTCAAAAGTTAGAACGTCACGCGGTTTTATTCCGTTTTCAATCAATTTCAAAAGCGTTTTACCAGTAAGATAAGCGAACTTACGCCTTTCCGCGTCCACTGCTGGCGGTGACGCGCTACCTGGTAGAGCTACACCAAGTGCTTCAGTGATAAGAGCCATCGTGTTTGCCGTATAAAGACCTCCGCAAGCACCAGCGGTAGGAATTGCGTGGTTTTCGAGGTAAACAAGATCATCCAATGAAAGGCTACCGGCGGTGTAAGCTCCAACTGCCTCATATACGTCCCCTATTGCCACACGTTTCCCCTTAAAGTTACCAGGAAGCGTTGTACCCGAATACATTATTATCGACGGAATGTTGAGCCGTGCCATTGCCATAAGCATACCGGGTGTGGTCTTATCACAACCTGAAAGCGCCGCAAAACCATCGTAACCGTGAGCGTTCACGGTGAGCTCAATGGTATTAGCAGTAAGCTCCCTGCTAATTAGAGAATAGCGCATGCCTTCTGTGCCCATCGCAATGCCATCTATCACCACTGGCGTTACAAAAAGTCGTGGTGTACCTCCCGCCTCGGCTATTCCCCTTTTTGTTTCTTGAGCAAGGCTAAGGGTGTGAATGTTACAAGGACCAGCTTCGTTCCATGCAACAGCAACACCAAGTAGTGGTTTTTCTAGATCTTCATCTGTCAGTCCTACGGCTTTTAGAAACGCTCTGTTAGGGGCGCGTTCAACGCCGCTGTAAAATTCTTTGGATCTCATAAATTCACAAATCATGCCGTTATATTTATGTTTTTGAAAAATGACCTAAACGCATAAAGTTATCAATAAATTTATAAAAACAATGAATGATATCCAAGAGGAGTTACAAATGGCAAAAATATGGCGAGATAGCGATGTTAGCCTTGAAAGTGTTAAAAACGAAACTTTTGCGGTGATAGGCTATGGAATTCAAGGCAGAGCCCAAGCGTGCAACATGAAGGACTCTGGGCTTAAAGTTATACTGGGTCTTCGAAAAGATGGAAAAAGCTGGGAAATTGCCCAAAAAGACGGACACACAGTTTTTGAAATTCCTGAAGCGGTAAAGCGCGCTGATGTGATTCACATACTTATTCCTGATATGGAGCAAGCTAATGTGTACAAAAACCAAATCGAGCCATATTTGAAAAAAGGTCAAGCGCTTAGTTTTTCTCATGGTGCGGCAATACATTGGGGTTGGATAAAACCGCCTGAATGGGTTGACGTGATTATGCTAGCGCCAAAAGCGCCTGGCCAAAGAATGAGGGAGCTTTATCTTGAAAACTTTGGTGTTCCTGCATTAGTTGCGGTTCAACAAAATTTTACGGGTCGCGCATGGGAAAGGGTGCTTGGAATGGCAAAAGCGGTAGGCTGTACAAGAGCTGGTGTAATACAAACAACCTTCAAAGAGGAGGTTGAGACTGATTGGTTTGGCGAACAAGTTGATCTTTGTGGTGGTGTTGACAGACTAATTAGAAGTGCGTTTGAAACGCTAATTGAGGCGGGTTATCAGCCAGAGGTTGCTTACTTTGAGTGCCTACACGAGCTAAAGCTGATAGTTGATCTTATCCAAAGAAAGGGAATTTCTGGTATGTACCAAGGAGTTAGTGAAACTGCAAGATATGGCGGACTAACACGAGGTGGCATGGTAATAGACGAGCACGTCAAAGAATCAATGAAAAGGGTTTTGGCAGACATTCAAAGCGGAGAGTTTGCAAAGGAGTGGCAATCTTTCTATTCAAAAGAAGGTGTAAAAGGACTCGAAAAGATGTTAGCCGAATTAGAAGAGCACCCTATTGAAAAAGTGGGAAAAGAATTAAGAGAGCTTATGTGGAAGTGACAAAAGTTTGTGTTAAACAAAGCTCTTTTCAAAAGCGAATAAAGCTAAAACATTTTTTAACGAAACACTAAAATATCCGAAAAATCGGTTAGCGGTATCCAGCTAGGAGGGAAAAAGATGCAAAAGGCCTCTATCACACCGCAAATTCAAAAGAGTAAATACATCTGGATGAATGGAAAAATTGTGGAATGGGATCAAGCGAAGATCCACGTGATGACACACGCGTTACACTACGGGACTGGCGTGTTTGAGGGAATCAGAGCGTTTGCCGCTGATAACAACCTAGCTGTTTTTAGATTACATGATCACATCATTCGTCTTTACGAGTCTGCAAAAGTTTTGGATTTAGAGTTGGATTACAATGTGAACGAACTTGAAAAAGCTTGTATTGATCTACTTAAAGCGAACGATTTAAAAGAAGACTGTTACATTAGACCAATTGTGTTCGTGGGATATTCTGGAATAGACTTGGGTTTTAAAGATTATCCTATAGAAGCTGCGATAATCGCCTTTCCTTTTAGACACTATTTTTCAAAGAGTGGTCTTGATGTTTGCGTTTCAAGCTGGACAAGACTCTACGACCCTGTCACTCCACCACTCGCAAAAATATGTGGCAATTACGTGAATTCTGTTCTCGCAAAACGTGAAGCGCTACGAAATGGCTATGATGAAGCGATAATGTTAAACGCTGAAGGAAAAGTGTCTGAGGGCACTGGCGAAAACGTGTTTTTGGTTAAGAACAATTCGCTTATAACACCTCCGATAAGTTCGTCCATATTACAAGGAATAACTAGGGACACAGTGGTCAAAATTGCAACGGAAGAAAGACTGAACGTAATTGAACGTGAGGTCGCAAGAGCAGAGCTTTACAACGCTGACGAAATCTTTCTTACGGGTAGCGCCGCAGGTGTTGTTCCTGTTTTGTCAGTTGACAGAAAAAAAGTGGGTAATGGAGAAGTTGGTCCAATTACAAAGAAAATCGTGCAAAAGTACGAACTTGTTGTGACAGGCAAATCGAGCGTAAAAGGTCATGAAGATTGGGTCACATGGGTTTACTAAGCCTGATTAGCTCTCTTTTCAACTCTTCTCCCACCTGATTCGTCGTGTAATTTCCGCCTAAATCAGGAGTTTTGACGCCTTTTTTTAAAATGGAATACACCGCGCTCACCAAAACTTCTGACGCGCTTTTAGAGTTTTGATCAGAAAATCGTGTAAAGAACCAGTCTAGCATCATCGAAACGCTTAAAACCATTCCAAGTGGGTTCGCTATACCCTTACCAGCTATATCAGGCGCAGAGCCGTGAACAGGCTCAAAAATCGCAAAGTTTTCACCGATGTTCGCAGAGGGCGCAAGTCCTAATCCTCCTACCACTTGGGACGCTTCATCAGAGAGTATATCACCGTAAAGATTCGTAGTGACGATAACGTCAAACCTTTCTGGGTCACGAATAAGGCTCATCGCTGCTGCGTCAACAAGCATGTCATCGAAATTGATGTCTTGATAACGCTTGGCCACGCGCCTACAAGTTTCAAGAAACAGCCCATCGCTTTTTCTGAGCACGTTGGCCTTGTGAACTGCTGTAACTTTTCGCTTTGCTCTTGTTTTAGCCAAGTTAAAAGCGTATTCCGCAATTCTTTCACAAGCTTTTTTGGTTATTGGTCTCAAAGCGACAACAGCATCACCCAAGTCTAATTCAACTCCTTTATAAACATCCTCAGTGTTCTCTCGTACGATCACTAAGTCTATGTTTGGCTTTAACGCGCGCACACTAGGAAAAACCCTAGATGGTCTGACGTTCGCATAGAGATCAAAAATTTGTCTTAATTTGACAATCACATCCGCTGCGCTTTCGCCAACTGGAGCCTTTAGACACGCGTGGCAATTTTTCAAAACTTCTACGGTATAAGGCGGAAGCGCTTTACCGAAATTTTTTAGCGCACCATCGCCACCTTCCACGTTTTGGAGCGATATGCCTAAATCGAATAGTTCATTCAAGGTTTCAAGTACATCCACAGCCACTTTGGATATCTCCGGTCCTATTCCATCTCCTTCCATTATGGCCACTAAATATTTGTTCATCCGCTTTGCCTCGTTTTGAGAGGACGATTTCTTAAAGCTTTGATTATAGAAAGATTTAACGCCGAAACAATTGCTTGTATGCTAGCGCTGACCAATTCATCACTTTCACCACGACTAGATGAAAATTCACCGTTTTTGTGCACAAATTCAGCGGTGACGTCAACACCCACGTCAGTCACCAAAGCTTTGATGGTATAGCTTTTTATATCTTCAATTCTATCACCTATAAAACTCTTTAACGCATCGAAACAAGCTTGTATTGAGTTCTTGCCCATGCCTGAAAGCAATGTCTCTTTCCCGTTATAAACCAATCTTAATTGCACCCTAGCAGGTCTGCCAAGTCCTGTCGAAACTTCAAAGTCTTTTAACTCTAAAAGCAAGCTGTTTAACTCAGATTCGCCAACTACTTGTGAGGCTATCTGAAAGAGGTCGCTTTCTGTGACTGTAATTCCTTGGTCACCGAGCGCCTTTACCCTCTTTACTATTTCATCCAACTGTTCGCGCGTAGGCTCAAATCCCATGCTTTTTACTTGCTCAAAAATGCCATGTCTTCCAGAGTGTTTTCCTGCTTGGAACCAGCGGCTTCTTCCTACCAGTGATGGGTCAAAAGGCTCATATGTAAGAGGGTTTGAGAGAATACCGTGCGTGTGTATTCCTGACTCGTGGCCGAATGAGTTTCTGCCAACGATTGCCTTGTTTGGTTGAACGATAACGCCTGTAAGACGTGAAACGAGCACTGACACGTCATACAGCAATTTGGTATTGATGTTTACGTCAAAACCATAAAGACTTTTACACGCCATAACAAACTCTTCTAATGAGGCGTTTCCAGCCCTTTCACCGATTCCGTTTACTGTTACATGGGCTTGTTCTGCTCCTGCCACTACTGCAGAAAGACTATTGGCGACTGCCAGTCCAAAATCGTTATGACAGTGAACGCTCACAAGAATAGGGGCGGCGGATTTCGCCGCCCTTACATAATCCGCCATTTTTTCTGGTGTAGCCACACCAACAGTGTCCGCAATGTCAAATCTGTCCGCTCCTGCTTCATAAGCCACTTTTACAACTTTCTTAAAGAAATCTATGTCAGTTCTTGTAGAATCTTCGGCCGAAAATTCGACTTTAACACCAAAGCTTTTGGCATACCTGATCATCTCATCACAACGCTTTAACATTTCGTCTCTTGACATCTTGAGCTTGTGCTTTAGATGAATGTCAGACGACGCAAGAAAAACGTGTACTGTGCGTGCACCACAGTTTACCACACGTTCAATGTCTTCCTTGTTGGCTCTAGCAAGTCCGCATACCTCCGCTCTAAAGCCCGCTTGACACATAGCACGCAACGCTTCTTCTTCACTTTTGGAGCTTATCGGAAATCCACCTTCTATCACGTCCACCCCAAGCTTATCAAGAGCTTCTGCTATCGTAAGTTTCTCTTGTGGTGTGAGCGACACGCCAGGTGTTTGCTCGCCGTCTCTTAAAGTTGTGTCAAAAACTCTAATTCTTCTCATTTTCATTTCCTCCATTTTTAGAAACAAAAAAACTAGAGATTGAAATCAAATTCACATCTTGAGATGCAAGAAGGGGCGCAATTCTTTTATCGTTATCCAAAAGCTGAATTTTTGAACCGTCCAAGTTTTTTGTCAGAATCCTATAATGCTCAAACTCGTAAGTTTTGACCAAGTCTTCTTTTTTGGTGTTCAAAACAACAACTTTTTTTATTTCAAACTCTTTTTCGTCTAACACACAGACTTCGAGCACACCTATCACTTTTTTGACTCTTTTGTGCAAAAGCTGCAACACGGAATCATCGCCTTCTATAAAAGCTTCTAAATGTAGAATCTTTCCAATTTTTTGTAAATTAAAAGATTGAAGATTGACAGGAAGTTGTGTAATGTAACGCACGACCTTGAGCAAAGTATAGGGATCGTCTGAAATTTTTGCAACAAGCAACTTCAAAAAATTGACGCCTCCTTTTTTGGCCCATAAAGCGTTTCTCCAAGCGTCTTACCAGGTGGCATGAATGGAAACACGTCGTGCTCTGAAGAAACTGGTACTTCTATAACCGTTGGAAAATCATTTTTTAGTGCGCTTCTAAGAGCCTTTTCAAACTCATCGAGTGAGTCCACCCTTATACCTTCTGCGCCATAAGCTTCGGCAAGTTTGACAAAATCTGGATTTCGTCTAAGCTTAACTCCTATGTATCGCCTGTTGTACATGAGTCTTTGCCACTGTTCAACCATTCCAAGGCTTCCGTCATTAAGTATCACCGAAATTACAGGAATTCCTTCTTCTACCGCGGTCGCAAGCGCGCTCTCTGTCATTACAAAGCTACCATCACCGTCAAAGTCCACAACTGGAACTTCTGGACGTGCAAGTTTTGCGCCAATTGCAGCAGGAAGGCCAAATCCCATCGTGCCCAAACCAGTTGATGTTATCCATGTTCTTGGTTCTAACACTTTATAGTGAATCTCACACCACATCTGGTGTCTTCCAACACCTGTGGTGAGGATAGCATTACGAGGCAGAACTTCCCTCATTCTCTTTACAATGTTTGGCCCAGATAGCTCTTGTGGGATTTCTGAATAAGCTGGAATGTTTCTTAGTGATTCCCTGATTTCATTCACTCTTTTCAACCAAGGATTTTCTGGGTTTTGTGATATTCTTTGAACAAGAGATTGATAAAGGAGTGTAAGAGCTTTGTTTGCGTCTCCAAGTATGTGCACATCAACAAGTTTGTTTTTATTGAATTCTGAGGGGTCAGTGTCTATGTGAATAATTTTCGCATCTTTACAAAATTCAGAAAACACGCCTGTGGTTCTATCTGAAAATCTTACGCCTACTGCTAGCAGTGCGTCACACTCGGCAACAACCCGGTTGGCTTCCGCCCTGCCGTGCATCCCAATAGCTCCCAGTGAAAGTGGATGATCTTCAGGAAAAACTCCTTTTCCTTGTAGGGTGGTGACAACGGGGGCCATAAGAAGTTCGGCAATAGCACGAAAAGCTTGAAACGCACCAGAAATGCGTACTCCACCTCCTCCAAGTAAAACGGGTTTTTTCGCATTAAGCAATATTTCTGTGGCTCTTTTTATTTCAAGTTCATCGATTGGGTGTTCGGCACAATATCCTTCTACGTCAACACGCTCGGGGAACTCAATGTCGGCCATTTCTTGCTGAACGTCCTTTGGTATGTCTAAAAGAACAGGACCGGGTCTTCCAGTTGTGGCAATATAAAAAGCCTTTGCGACGGCTTTTGGAATGTCTTCCGCTTTTAAAGGTTGAAGAGCGTATTTTGTTATGGGAGCGACAACACCCAAAATATCCGTTTCTTGAAAAGCGTCTCTTCCAATCATCGCTTTGGGAACCTGTCCTGTTATCGCGATAACTGCTGAAGAATCTGCGTACGCTGTGGCGAGACCCGTAACAAAGTTTGTTGCTCCAGGGCCAGAGGTCGCAATGCACACACCAGCTTTTCCTGAAGCACGCGCGTATCCGTCGGCCATATGGGCGGCTATTTGCTCATGTCTTGCAAGAATGTGATGCATATCTGAATCAAAAAGTGAATCGTAAATTGGTAGATTCGCCCCGCCAGGGATACCGAATACATGCTTTACTTTGTGTTGTTCTAAAGCGGTAATAAGGGCCTGAGAACCTGACATGACAACCAAACACAACACCCCCACAAGCCCTCCCCAAAAATCTGAAGAGGGCTATACTAGAACAACCAGTAGCCCTAGTACAATCAAAATGATGTTCTGGGCTATGCTGGTTGTTCTTGACATAGTTCAAGAAATAAACAAACATCTATTTAAATATTTCGCAAAAGACTGCTGATCTTGGCAAGGAGAATAATGGTTTCCGTATCGCGATATTAGCTCTTAATGGCTTGAGCGCGTAGTGTTGTATAAAGGTCGTTAAGAAGTGCAGAGACAGTTTCTTTACCACTTCCATGCCCAACAAGCGTTATTTCTCCTGCTATATCACATATGAATTGAACTGAATTCAACGTTCCGTTCACACAAAGTGGATGATTTAGTGGTACAAGTCTTGGTGATACACGCAAATCTTTTTCCACCTCACCAATAAGCTTTATCGCATAACCAGACTTTTTGGCCAATGAAATCGCTTCTTCATTTATACCCCGAATCCCACTGATTTTCACATCACTTAGCACAGCCTTTCGTCCCATTATGGCGTTAGCAAGAATTACTACTTTACAAGCAGCGTCTATGCCGTCGATGTCATACGCAAAGTCTCTTTCAGTCAAGCCTTTTTCTTGGGCTTCCCTGAGCGCAATATCAAAACTCACTCCTTCATAATACATTCTCGAAAGTATATAGTTCGTGGTTCCATTAAGAATTCCCTGAATTCTAATCACCTTATCCCCTTGCAAGCTTTCTCTTACAAGAGAAAAAACGGGTACGGCACCAGCGACAGTCGCTTCAAAAAGCAATAAACAATCGCTTGTTTTAGCTAAAGAAACAAGCTCGTTATAAGCCAAGACGAGCGGGCCTTTGTTTGCCGTTATGACATTCATTCCTCGGCTTAAACTTTTTCTGATATGGGATAATCCTGGTTCACCGTTTTTGACATTCGTTGGTGTGAGCTCGAACACACAATCGAAAAACTCTCTTTCTATAAGTGTAGCCGCTTGTTCAAAACAAAAAGGGGCTTTGGAGTAGCTTGTTAAATCTTGAGTCTCGCTTAGTTGAAAAAGATCTATTCCGTTTGAATCATAAATATATCCCTTACTATTCGCTATTGCTGTCACTTTGAAATTAGGGTCGATTCGCTTAAGCTCGTCCCATCTGATAGTCAAATATTTGACAAGGTTTTTACCAAGAAAACCAAACCCTAGTATAGCCACGTCCAATTGACACACACCTCTAAATCGAAGGAATAAGAAGCGCGTTTGATTGTTCCGCGAACTTTCTCAATTCTTCTAGCACTTCTTCTAATCTCTCTGGAATTATAGAGAATTCAATTTTGACACAGCCCTTGTTTGAAAGCGGTTTAATTGCTTCTATGGCTTTTATTTCAGCGCCATTTATGCCAATTTTGATAGCGTTTTGCGGGTCTAACCCAACAAAAAGACATGTCAAATTTTTCTTTTCAAAAATTTGTTCTGATTCTATGATTTCTATGCCAGCTCTTTTTATACCCTCAAACGCTTGATTAAAGCTTTCATTGCTGGAAAAGTCTATAACGAGGCTTACAGGCACGTAATCGCCAGCTCTCCTTTCTCTTTCATGAAAAATAGAGATTATGTTACCACCGTTTCTTGCAATTGGGTCCAAAGCCCTCAGCAATTGGCCAGGCTTATCGAGCAATGCCAGCGTTACACGAAATCGCATGAAGTAATATTGGCATAAAAGATTTCTTAAGCGTTTTGCTAGATGCAACTATAATGCAACGAGGTTTTTGCGACTTAAGAGTAAAGAAAAAATTGATGTTAACAATTAGCATAGAAAATGACAGTTGGAGCATTAGGAAGAATTGTCGTAGAAGGTTTAAAACCTGGCACAAACTTTATTCAAGAAGTCATAAAGATTGCGGATGAAAACAACATCGACTTTGGTGTGGTCAACGCAATAGGAACGTTTAGCAAAGCTGTTGTCGCATATTATAATGGAAAAGAGTACGTAAAGAACACTTTTGAAGGAGATATTGAACTGCTTTCTTGTATTGGCTCTCTCGCAAAAGACGAAGAAGGAAAAAGAGTGGCACATTTACACGCCAGCATGTCCAACAAAAATTTCGAATGTTTTGGTGGTCACCTTGTCGAAGCGTATGTTGGATACGCCGCTGAGGTTTACATACTTGAAGTAGCAGGAACAGAGTTGATAAAAGTCAAAGATAAAAACACGGGATTGCTCGTGTTCAAAACTAAAGAGAATCTTGATTGGCTAAAAAAGAACGAGTGATGAACTTGATTTAAAGCACCACGGGCATCTGTCTTTTGTGAAAAGACTTTTCTATTAGTTCCTTTACTCTTTGTACATCCTTCTCAAGAAAGCCCAATGAGATAAGCTGTTCTTTAGACAAGCCTAATTCGGTTAAACCATAAAGTATTTTGTCTGCGATTTCGTAACTCAAACCCAATTCCGATTCAGCGGTTTGTCCAGCCCATAACCTTGGACTACTAGGCTTTTTTGCTATGCGTTCTGGTAAGCCAAGAAGAATAGCGGCGGCTCTTACTTGTGTTTTGTAAAGAGAACCTATTGGCAATACGTCGACCCCACCGTCACCATACTTTGTGAAATAACCAAGAAGAATTTCTGAACGATCACCCGTTCCAACGACAATACCGTTTAACACATTTGCATAATAATACAAAAGGGTCATTCTGCATCTTGCTCTAATGTTTCCAATTGAACGTTCATCCTTTGCGCCCAACTCTTTTGAAAACTGATCAACAATTGCGTCTATTTTGTGCTCTTTAAACTGCACGCCAAAGTTTGTCACAAGATTTTTTGCGTCTTCTATGTCTTCAACTGGTGTTACCCTTGAATCCGGCATTATTAAAGCCAGAACGCTGTCTTTTCCGACAGCTTCAACTGAAATTGCAAGCGTAACTGAAGAGTCGACGCCTCCGCTTACACCGAGCACTAGTTTTTTTCCTTGCGCAAATTCTTTTAGTCTTCGAGCAATACTCTGAAGTCTTACACTATCAACATTTGGAATATTCAGTGAATTCATAAGATTACCTTTCGCTTGTTTGACTTAATCTTTGCTTTTGTTTCGTGCTCCATCTTTTGTGTGAAGTTTATATTTTTAATTTCTTCTTTAACGCTTAATGAACAAACTTTTTTGGCAACAATACAGAACTAGAAGTATCACAGAAAAACATGTTTCTCATAATCCTTCAAACGACACGTATATTTCACAAGCTGGTTATGTTATTGAAGAATGCATACCCGCAAATTCCAAAAGAATACTTATTTTAGGAAATGATCACTTTCTTTTACGAGAAACGTTACGCCTTCTTACGGCGCACGCAAAGCTAGCTCAGATAACACTCGCGTCAAATAGCGCAGACCTTGAAAAAACGCTTTTAGAAATTTCAAAAATTAGAAGAAGAAAAGTTAATGCTGTTGTGTGCGATTTCTCACAACCGCCTTTTAAAAAAGCGGTTTTTGAACACTTAATAATCTTAAACATATATCCACCAATGTTTAAAAGAGCGCTTGATCTTCCATCACTTTCTTTTTTGGCATTCTTTCTTAAGAAACCAAAAGCTATACTTTCATGCACACGCGAGATGGGATACAGCGTTAAGGGAATCGTGTCAAATTCGTGGTTTCTAGTGATCGGTAAGAGGGGGTTAAGTGAATGAGAAAAGAGAAGGCGCTTTTACTGCTCTCAGGTGGTTTGGACTCCGCTGTTTGCCTTTACTACTCCATAAAGGAGTACGAGGTGATAGCAATAACGTTTGATTATTTTGGAAGAAGGGAAGCAGAAAGAATCGCCTCGCAAAGACTGGCCAAAAAAGCAGGTGTTAACTTGATTAGCATTGACTTAGGATTTCTTAAAGAAATATCTGATGCCCCAATTAAAGCTTTTAAGAACAAAACTCCTTCCTCTTTTATTCCAGCAAGAAATGTTATATTTTACGGAATAGCGGCACACTTCGCTGAAAGGGTTGGTGCAAGTGTCATAATAGGAGGCCACTTACGCTCCGACAAGAGCAAATTCCCTGATGCATCAAAAGAATTTTTCCGTGAACTCAATAGATTATTAAGGTGCGCGCTTGGCGATTCAAAAATCAAAGTTCTAACACCTTTTATACAAATGTCGAAAAGTGATGTGATTAAACTTGGTATTTCTTTGAAGGTGCCCTTTGAGCTTTGCTGGAGTTGTTACGAAGAAGGTCCTGAACCTTGCGGAAAATGCGAAGCGTGTATTGAAAGAAGTAAAGCATTCAAAATTGTCGGTGTGCCAGATCCTTTAACCAAACGCGGGCCCGGAGGGATTTGAACCCTCGACCTACGGCTCCGCAGGCCGCCGCTCTGTCCATGCTGAGCTACGGGCCCTATGCTCAAAATGCTCACCAGTACTTAAGATTCTATTTATGGGTAGCTTTTAAAACCAAGCTTCTACAAACCGCTTTACGTGTGAGTTGTGGCTAATGCAAAAACAAGGAAAGCGATTTAGTGAACTACACAAAATGCGCTTTCTTAGAGACTCAAAGAAGATGTCTTAATGACCCCGTTGTTCTCACAGATCGTAGAACATGATACCACACGTTACAAGAGTTTCAAAAACCACGCGTGCCTTTGGGTCACAAAGTTCTGTCGAGCATTTGGGTGCCTTAAGGAACGTTTTTTACAACACCCAAGAAAAAGCTCTTCACGCCCTCAAATTGAAGCTGTTCACTGGTACACCGAGTGGAGGGGACTTGCATGAACTCTTATCCGGACATGGTCTCCAACTAATAGAAACAATTATTTATATGTTTTAAATATGTGAATAGGTTGGTGAGCGTTTTGCCAAAACCTACAGTAAAAATCGAGAACGTAGTGGCTTCAGTGGCGTTGGGTCAACCAATTAATCTTTCAAAAACCGCTGAACTGATTTCTACTGTGGAATATGAACCAGAGCAGTTTCCTGGACTTGTTTACCGTCTTTCTAGACCAAAAACTGCGACACTTATCTTTAGTAGTGGAAAAATGGTTTGCACTGGTGCAAAAAGCGAGGAAGATGTGAAAAAAACTGTAAAACAAATAGTTTCTGCTCTACAAAACAAAGGTGTTATAAAGGATGGGAAGCCAGAATATCAAATCCAAAACGTTGTGGCTTCTGCTAATCTTTACGCTGAAGTAAACTTGGAAAGCCTTGCGCTTTTATTGGAAAACGTTTTGTACGAACCAGAGCAGTTTCCTGGCTTGATATACAGAATGGATGACCCAAAAGTTGTTCTGCTTATCTTTAGTAGTGGAAAAATGGTTTGCACTGGTGCAAAAAAAGAAGAAGACGTTAGAATTGCTGTAGAAAAAATCTATAAGAGGCTTTTGGACTTGGGAGTACTTAAACCAAAATCATAGCAAATCTTGCAATGGAATTCTATACTCCTCACCCTTCGGTGTTCTTCTTACCACGGTTATAGGAAGAACTCCTCTTTCAAGCTCTTTTTTTGCTATTTCTAATACATCATCAGTGTCAATTTCTTTTTCAGGGATTAAAGGTGGGGCCCCTAAAGAAAGTTGAAGGGCCCGACCTCCGAGAATTCTTGCTTTTTCAAATCTCGTTAGTTTTTTTGGTCCTACTCGTGCCACTTTAGTCGAGGCCACTCATTCCGCCACCTTCAAAGCCGCCTTCTTTTCCTCCTTCTTTTCCTTCACCTTTCTTTTCTGGTTTTGGTGGTGAAGCCGCAATCACGTCGTCGATCTTTAGTATCATCAAAGCAGCTTCCGTAGCGGACTTTAGAATTTGTTGTTTTACTCGAAGAGGTTCGATCACGCCTGCTTCGAACATGTCAGTTATCTTTGCGCTAACTGCGTCTATTCCGTACGACGTTTTACCACTTTCGTGCTTCGCCTTAAGCTCTGCCAGCGTTTCAACAGTGTCAAGACCAGCCGTTTCAGCAAGAACCTCGGGCACAACGAGCAAAGCTTCTGCAAATTGCTGAACTGCCAGCTGCTCTTTGCCACCTACGGTGTTTGCGAATTCCTTAAGCTTCACAGCAAGATACGTTTCTGTTGCTCCTCCTCCTGGGACTATTTTTGGATCAAGCACGACATTTCTTACGACATTAAGGCTGTCGTTAAGGCTTCTTTCAATTTCATCAAGAACCATTTCACCAGAACCACGTACTAGTATTGTTACAGCCCGCGGGTTCTTGCAACCTTCAACGAACACCATCTTTTCGTTGGCGACGCGTCTCTCTTCCACAAGCTGCGCTTCTCCCAAGTCCTGAGGAGTAAGGTCGTCTATGTTTGTCACAATTCTTGCGCCAGTTGCGCGCGCAAGCTTTTCCATATCGCTTCTTTTTGCCCTTCTTACAGCGAGGATGCCCTTCTTAGCGAGGAAGTGCTGCGCCACGTCGTCTATTCCTTTTTGACAAATCACCACATTTACGCCAACCTTCGCGAGCTTCTCAACCATCTCTCTTAGTATTTGCGTTTCTTGGTCCAAGAACGCCTTCATTTGTTCTGGTGAAGAAATCTGGATTTTAGCGGTAATTTCAGTTTTTTCGATTTCCAGTGGTGTGTCGAGCAACGCGATCTTTGCGTTTTCAACCCTCTTTGGCATACCAGGGTGTACCACTTCTTTGTCGATCACAACACCCATTATGAGCTCGGTATCAAGTAGGCTTTCACCTTTCCTCTTTTCGATTTTGACATTGTCCAAGTCTATTTTCAGTTGATCGTCCTGTTTTTCTTGAACTTGTAACACCGCCTTAACTGAAAGCTCGGCAAGTTTGTCTAGCGCGGCGCCACTTGAAACAATCTTGCTTGAAAGAGCGGTTTTCGCGATTTCTTTTAAAGCTTCTGTGTTTTGAGCGTCGACTTTTCTTGCTACTTCATTAAGAAGCTTGCTCGCCTGAGAGGCGGCTTTTCTATAGCCCTCAATGATGATAGAAGGATGCACGTTGTCTTCAAGTAGCATATTGGCTTTGGTAAGAAGCTCGCCTGCAAGAACCACTGCAGTCGTAGTACCGTCTCCAACTTCAGCATCTTGCGCCTTAGCGACCTCAACCAACATCTTGGCCGCAGGCTGTTCCACTTCCATGTCTTTAACAATCGTTGCTCCGTCGTTGGTTATTGTGACGTCACCAAAGCTGTCTATTAGCATTTTATCGAGGCCACGAGGCCCAAGGGAACTTCTTAAAACTTCTGCTATAGCAGCGGCCGCAAGGATGTTGGTTCGCAAGGCTTCTCTACCAGTGGTTCTTCTTGAACCTTCCTTAAGAATCAAAACAGGAATGCCCTGAGATGCCATTGCCACTCTTGTTCACCGATATATGAAGGCGTTTTGCCTAATATTTAAACTCTACCAGCCTTAGTGGGTAAGAGAGAGACAAAGATGAACAAATGTTCAGCCTGTTACAATTAATCACAATTCTTATTGACCAACTCAAATACACGAAAATTTTAGTCGCTAACTTTAAGTGGTAAAGGAGAATGCATCACATAAGCGTCTTCGCCATCTGAATAATAACCTCGATTAATTTCTTTTATCTCAAAACCAAGCCCTTTGTAAAGGTTGATCGCTGGTTCATTTGTCACACGTACTTCTAAGTAAACTTCTGAAGCTTTGTAAAATTCGTATGAGGCTTTGCAGGCTTCGATCATCATCTTTCTTGCAATGCCTTGGCGCCTATACGCTGGATGCACAGCAACCGAAATTATGTGAGCCCTGTTAATCCATTTTATAACCGTCAACGTCTTTTCTATTCTTGTCATGACATAACCGACCAGCATCGACGCACTACGCGCCACTATAAACGCTTTGGGATACTGCATAAAAACATCATAAAAGAACTGCGGAGGATAGTTCTCTGGCAATGTGAGCCGATTAAGTCTTATCACATCGTCTATATCAGTCAAATTTGCTGGTCTTATCTCAATACTTAACACACAATTGCAACTTTTTACCCAAATTTATCACTATCGAAAGCGTGAAACGTTTTAGTGAAAGAGTAACGATTATATTCAAAAATATTATACACTTAATTATGCCTCTTTTCAATTACTTGTTGTTATTGGGTTTTTTGCTTATTTTTATAGGAATTGCACTCCTTATTGTGCAAAGTGTTAGCGGAGAAAAAGGGAACACAAAGATTGAAAGTGGCGGTGTAATTTTTATAGGCCCTTTCCCAATTGTGTTTGGTTCAAATAAAAGAATAACGCTATGGATGCTAGTTTTTGGGGTGGTGATTTTGGTGTTGCTACTCTTGTTCACTTTGCTAGCTTCAGGAGTCGTTTGACACAACGTGGCGCACAAGTTAACACTTAATAATACCTAACAGCATGCTTTTTTGAGGTGTCAGTAACACGACGGATGAATCTTATCGATTTGTTGCGATCCCGTATTACCGTAGTAGCAAAAGGTTTGCGAAGAGCGTCACCAAAAAGGACAAATACACAATCAAAATAGTTGAAAGAGACACTTTAGAAGCCAAGCTGTATTTAAGACTGAAAAAGTTTTCGAAGCTAAAAAGCTCGTTTTCAGAACGCACAAATTATTAGCAAACATTATTTCTACCATTGCGTTTTATTAATTGATGTCTGTAAACATTCAGATCAGTAAGGAAGTACACGGAAAACTTGAGGAGATTGCAAAAAATATTGAAAGTCTAACAGGTAAAAGACCATCAATTGAACAAGTTCTTGTGGCGCTAATTGAGGTGTACACAAAAAGTGCAAATGTCGATCCTTCACGCATAGATATGTTAATTGATGTGTGGGGGCGTTTAGATTCACTTGAAAAAAGAATAGAAAAACTTGAAAAAGAAAGTAGCTCGCAACAGGTTCAAGAACAACCAGTAAAAGCGACGCAGATTGAAGCCGCCAAAAAGTCAAAGCAGGAAAGTGGCACACCAGTTGTGGCAGTCCCAACAAAACCGGTCACGCAAAAACAGGAAACCCAAAAGGGTCAAGAACAACCAAAGGACAGATTTTTGGAGTTCATGCAGAACGTATTTGTTTATCCATTGGACAAACTAAGAAAACCACGCGATCAAATAGAAAAACTTGTCAAAGAAAAGCAGATTGAAATCATGACAGTAAACGGGCAAGAGCTTGTGGTTTATAGGCCAGCCATTGACCAGCTACTAAAAAAACTACCTATTCCTCTAAGCGAAAAACAAAAATTGGAACCGAAAGAAAGGCGACTACTTGACACACTACGTGATGCAGGGATTGTGGTAGAAGACGCCGTAAGCGGTAAAATACGCGAAGTGTGATTATCTACTTAGTACTATTTCTATGGTGGACACGTTTTTGGTTTGATTGTCTATGGTGACAGCTTCTGACCCAATTTTTATGTCCTTTACTTTTACGTCCTTTAGAAATCTGTTCCTCAAAATTTCAGCCGTGTCAACCGCTCTAGTTATCGCTTTTCCCCTTGCTTTTAGCACAACTTCTTTTGAACCGCCATTGAACTGCACCAACGTGGCCGTGACGTAATTCATGACAGGCTTCTGTCCTATTAAAACTACATTTTCCTGTGCTTTACTGACCTTTTTCTCCTCACCAGTAGTCTTTTTTTCTTCGGTGGACATTTTTGGTCGTAAAATTAAGAACAACCCGCTTATTAAGCGTTTTGCGGAAAACGCAATTGACTACATCAATAAAGGGTGTATTGACGCATGCGCATACTCCATGTTAGCGACAACTCTTACCCAAATATAGGTGGTGTTGAAAGAGTTGTTCATGAAATTTCAAAAAGGCAAGTTGAACTTGGCCATGAAGTTGTTGTGATTTCTCAACTTGAGACGTTTTCTAAGAGCGTCTTAAAGATCGAAAAAGATGGTGTGAGATACTTAAAAGTGCCCAGGGCTATATTTCCGATCTACAGCAGAACTTTTGCATTGAGTTTTTCTCCAGATTTAATTCACTTAAATAGCTACCTTTCTTCGCCACTCTTTACTAAAAGTAACGCTCCTGTTTTAAGACACATACATGATGTGTACGGTGAGCTATCAAAAAATTATTTTTCGTTTATCAACACAAATCTCATGTCCACATTAGAAAGGTTCTTGGTAAAGGGCTTTGGGTATTATATAGTACCAAGCTATTCCACTTTTAAAAAATTAAGGAAAATTGTGGGTACGAAAGCTCAAATTTGGATTGTTCCTAACGGCGTTGATCTCAAAATTTTTCACCCAAGAGAAAGGGGTTGGCTTAGAAAAAGGATTGGAGTTGACCGAAAAGACTTTGTGATAGGATTTGTGGGAAGAATTGCGATAGGAAAGGGTGCGCTTGACGCCTTTAAGGCGTCAGTTCCTCTACTAAAAGAGGGTAATGCACAACTAGTTTATATAGGGCCTAAAGACACTGTGTCCACTAGTGGTCAAAGGAGTGCTTTCAGTGCAATCAAATATCTTTCTGAAAAGTTGGGATTGAAAAACAAAGTGTTTTATTTACCTCCTTTAAGAGACGAAGAACTTGCATGTGCTTACTGCGACCTAGATGTGCTCGTTTTGCCAAGTGTGAGCGAAGGATTCGGGTTAACGGTTTTAGAAGCCGCTGCGTGTGGCACACCGAGCATAGTGTACGACTCAGGCTCTCTTTGCGAACTCGTAGAAAACGAAAAAACAGGCTATATAGTTCCTCGTGGCGACGTTAATTCGCTTACACACGCTTTAAGAAAAATGAAAGAATGCGAAAATTCAGAAAAACAAATGATGAGAAATTGTTGCCTAAAGAAGGCATTCTTATACGATTGGAAGAATGTCATTGAGCGCCTGTTTAACGTATACGCCTCTGTGTTAAAAAGGTAAACTGATAACTAAATATTTTGTACAATTTGCGCGCTTTATGGTTTGACTCTTTGCCCAAGCGCTACAAAGTTAGAAACCTTAATACTGTCCCATTATTAAGCTTGGAGTGTATGCAAAAAATTGAGGGAGAGCCTATATCAATAGAGAAAGGCGAGTGGAAAGTACCAAAACGACCTATCGTTTTGTACATAACGGGCGATGGAATCGGACCAGAAGTGACAACACAAGCGATTAGAGTAGTAGACAAAGCCGTCGAAAAGGTGTATGGCTCAAGTAGATCGATTTCTTGGGTTAAAGTTCTTGCTGGAGAGGAGGCAGAAAAAGAAAGCGGTTCTAGATTTCCCAAAGAAACGAAAGAAGCGCTTCTACGATATAAAGTTGTTCTTAAAGGACCGCTACAGACTCCAGTTGGCGAAGGGTTTAGATCAATAAACGTTGAAATAAGAATGCTACTAGATTTGTACGCAAATATTAGACCAGTAAAGTATATGGAAGGTTTGAAGTCCCCGCTCACAAACCCCGAAAAAGTTGACCTTGTGATTTTTAGAGAAAACACAGACGATCTTTATCGCGGAATAGAATGGGAATATAACAGCAAAGAAGCGTTCAAACTCAGACAATTTCTGAAAAACGAACTAGGGATTGAACTAGAAGAGGACACGGGCATAGGGATTAAACCCATTAGTAAAAGCAAAACAGAAAGAATCACAAGAATTGCGCTGAAATTCGCAATTCAAAACAAAAGAAGAGTCGTCACAATAATGCACAAGGGAAACATTATGAAGTACACCGAAGGCGCATTCAGAGAATGGGCGTACGAAGTCGCAAGACGTGAGTTCGGAAATGACGTGGTTTTTGAAGAAGATTTGGGGGGAGCGACACCACCACAAAACAAAGTGCTTGTGAACGACAGAATCGCGGACAACATGTTTCAGCAAATAATAACAAGACCTGAATCATACGATGTTATACTTGCGCCGAATTTAAACGGTGATTATATTTCGGATGCTGCTGGCGCGTTAATTGGGGACATTGGCGTTTTAGGAGGTGCAAACGTAGGAGATTGGGCTGGTATGTTTGAAGCAGTGCACGGAACCGCTCCTAAATACGCAGGAAAAAATGTCGCAAATCCAACTGGGGTGATTAGAGGCGCGCAACTTATGCTAAGATTTATGGGATGGATAGAGGCGGAGAATCTGATTGACAAGGCGATTATTGAAAGTGTAAAACAAAAACGAGTGACACAAGACTTGGCAAGATACATGAATGTAACTCCTTTAGGCACAAAAGAGTATGCAGACACCTTAATCGAAATAATGGATTCGCTTTAATCGGTATAGTATTTTGTAAGAAGTGTCCAAAGATATTCATATTGTTTTTCTATTTCGCTCAATATTTCATTGGAATTAGAAATCATCACATGACCATTATTAGATTTTTTCGCTTCGTCGGCTTTTCTGAGTTGATAGTCCAAAAACACATTCACAAAACTTTCACCCGCTAAGGCAATCGTTAGCCAAAGCTCGTAGCTTGCGTTATTCAGAAGATACTGGCCCTTCTTTCTTGAAATTACTATAAAGGGCTCATTTTTTTGAACAATTTCGTAACCAAGCTTTTCAAGATAGTTTGTGATATATTCATATACCCTGGTTTGTACACCTTTTACAGTCATTTGTTTCGAAATATGAATCATCAATTTCTTAATTTCGATTTCTTATTTAAACGCTACAAGGAGAATCAAAGTGCTACATTTGCGTAATCCGATAAAAAAATATTACTCTAAGAATTATACAATTGACCTGAAACGAAGCTCTATAACACGCTTACAAGAAATGTTGAGGAGTTTGTCCCGCTTGATGGTAGAACTGTCAAGATGTACGTGTGTGGTCTTACCCCACAAGGTTCTACTCATGTTGGACATGCAAGAACATTTGTGGTTTTTGATGTATTAAAACGTGTGCTTGAATTCAAAGGATTTAACGTTTTGCACGTTCAGAACTTTACAGATATTGATGACAAAATAATCACAAAAGCAAAAGAGCTTGGCATTCAACCAAGCGAAGTTGCCGAAAAGTATACAGTAGAATATTTTGAGGTGATGGACAAACTGAACGTCAAAAGGGCACAACTATACCCCAAAGTAACTGAACACATAGAAGATATATTACACTTTATAGAGCGATTAATAGAAAAGGGAAAAGCGTATGTTTCAGACGGTGATGTGTACTTTGACGTAAGCAGTTTTCCTGAATATGGAAAGCTTTCACACCAAAAAGTCGAAGAGTTGATTGCTGGCGCAAGAGTTGAACCAAGCGAAAAAAAGCGTAGCCCAGAAGATTTTGCTCTCTGGAAAGCGGTACCAGCCGGTGAAGTAGGCTGGCTCTCTCCTTGGGGCAAGGGAAGACCGGGCTGGCACATCGAGTGTAGCACTCTTTCTATCAAATATCTTGGGGAAACTTTGGACATACACGGCGGTGGACAGGATCTTATATTTCCTCACCACGAAAACGAAATAGCACAAAGTGAAGCTTTAACTGGAAAGCCCTTTGCAAGATTTTGGGTTCATGTAGGGTACGTAACAATGGGTAATGTAAAGATGTCAAAAAGCGTAGGCAATGTTATTAATTTAATAGACTTGTTAAAAGAATGGAATCCTAACACGATAAGACTTGCGCTTTTGGGCGCTCATTATCGCAGTCCGCTAGAATTTAACGAGGACGTCTTAAGACAAGCAGGTAGTAACATAAGCAAAATTGAAAACGTGTTCTCTTTGCTTGCCACCGAATCGTTAAAAACCCAACAAACAAAACAAACAGAGTTTACCCTTAAGATTGACAAAATTTTTTCGGCGTTCGTTTATGACTTAGAAAACGACCTTGATTTGCCTAATGCTTTGAGCAAGCTTTTTGAAGCAGTTAGAGTCATAAACAAAGCCGTCTCTGAAAGAGAGTGCTCTCAGTCTGATTTGAAAAGCTTTAGACAGACGCTAGAACGCATGTGCGAACTTATTGGAATTAGATTTGAAAAAATCATGGCAGAAGACGAGCTTGTTCGAAAGCTCATATCCTTACTACTTGAAATTCGAGAAGAAGCACGGAAAAGAAAAGATTACCAAATAGCCGACAGAATAAGACTAGAACTTGCCCAACTAGGCGTGATTGTTGAAGATACTCCTTTTGGCCCACGTTGGAAAATAAAAAATCAGTAAATAAAAAACACAATTTTGTAAGGAAAAGGCTTATTCATAGGTTTTGATGAATTGTGAGTTAATGACCACAAAAGAACTAATTATGTTACCAGGTCCTGTGAACGTAGATCACAACGTTCTTCTGGCAATGGGCACAGCTATGTTTAACCATAGAGGCCCAAAATTCTTTAGACTCTATGCAGAAGTCAAAGAAAAACTAAGAAAACTACTAAACACAAAAGGTGAGGTGTACTTTATAACAGGATCGGGAACGGCTGGAAACGAGTTTGCTGCGGCTAATTTGGTTTCTCCACATGAAAAGGTTGTTGTATGTAGCAATGGTTTCTTTGCGGAAAGGTTGTGCGACACGTATAAGCTAATTGGAGCACAAGTCGTCGAGGTAAGATCGGAATGGGGAAAAGGTATCAACCTAAGCGAGTTAAAAGAAAAAGTTGAGGGGGCGAGTTTGGTGGCTCTTGTTTTCAATGAAACAAGCACAGGAGTTTTGAATCAAGTGAGAAATGTCGCAGAAATTGCACACAAAGCAGGCGCCCTTTGCGTGGTCGACAACGTTTCAGGAATAGGTAACGCGTATGAAATGGACCCTTGGGGAATAGACGTAACGGTTATTGCGACACAAAAAGGGATAGCCGCTCCACCAGGAATGGCTTTCGTCGCTTTTTCCGAGAAAGCGAGAGAGAAAGCTCTCAAAACTCCTAAACGCTCTTTATACTTTAACTTAGAATGGTACGAAAAGAGCGCAAAAGAAAATTCGACTCCGGCCACACCAGCAATTAGCATAGTGTATGCTTTAAACAAAGCGCTTGACTTGATTTTCGATGAAGGCATTGAAAAATTTGTGAAAAGACATTATTTAAATGCAGAGGCTTTAAGGAGAGGAGTAGAAGCGCTTGGGCTTAAGCTATTTGCCGAAAAAGAGCTTGCTTCAAACACCGTGACCGCAATAGCGCTTGATGGAAAAGCAAAAGATGTTGTAAAAACCATGGACGAAAAATTTGGTGTGGTGGTTGCGCCAGGCATGGGCGCATACAGGGACAACATGATAAGAATTGGCCATATGGGAAGAGTGGACGAAAAGGACATAATATCGACACTTTCAGCGCTAGAGCTTAGCCTAAAAATTAACGGTTTGTTAAAGCGTCCACTTGGAAGTGGAGTTAACGCCGCTTTAGAGTTTTACGCACAAAATTCATAGAAAGGGGTGTACTAATTGAAAAAAATAGTTTTGTGTGACAAAGTGGATGAAGAAACAATAAAACCTCTTAAGGACAAATTTTTGGTTGTGGACGCTAGCTCTTTTTCTAAAGAAGAGCTTTTAAAAGAAGTGGAAGATGCGCATTGCATCGTTGTAAGGAGTAGAACAAAGGTTGACGCGCAATTCATTAATAGAGCGAAAAACTTGGAATTGATAGCTCGTGCCGGTGTTGGGCTGGATAATATAGACATTGAAATCGCTCAGCGTAGAGGAATAAAAGTGATCAACACACCTGCCGCGCCTACAACGTCTGCTGCAGAGCTAACTTTCGGCCTGATATTGGATTTATTGCGAGGAATAAGTAGAGGTGATAGAGGGATTAGACAGGGTAAATGGCTAAAGAACGACATCATGGGCTATGAGCTTAAAGGTAAGATTTTGGGAATAGTAGGATATGGTCGAATAGGCTCACAAGTGGCTACTTACGCCAACTGTTTTGGAATGAAAGTTTACGCTTGGGACATACTTGGCCCAGAAATTGTCAAAGCACCAGCGCTTTATGTGGAACTCGATGGGCTTTTGGGATCGTCAGATATAGTAACACTTCACGTACCACTCACAAATGAAACAAGAAAGTTCTTAAATCGAGAAAGAATCGCAAAAATGAAAAATGGCGCATTTCTTATTAACGCCTCAAGAGGAGAGGTTGTTGACGAGGAAGCTTTGTATGAGGCGCTTGTGACTGGAAAACTCGCAGGTGCGGCGCTCGACGTTTTTTCAAAAGAACCGTATGAAGGGCCACTCACAAAGCTTGAAAACGTCGTATTAACACCACATATAGGCGCTAACACCTTTGAAGCTCAAAGACGATCGGCACAACAACTTGTAGAACTTATACTACAAAACCTTGGATAAAAATGCCTTTAGTGTACACCTTACCCACAAAAAGTGGAAAATTCAGTTTCAAAATTCTGCCGATTAAAATTTCTAGCTTAAGACCTCACGAAGAAACTATACCACAAGAAACCGAAAAGCTCATTAAAGGATTTCAAAAAAATGGCGTTCAAAAAAATCCGATAATAGTCGACGAATCTTCACTCACGATTCTTGATGGAATGCACAGGTTTGAAGTTGCAAAAAAGATTGGACTAGAGTTTGTTCTTGCGATGTGCGTTGACTACTTTTTTAAAGGTATTGAAGTCAAAACTTGGAACAGAGTATTTGATTGTGAATTGAAAGAAGCGCTTCGTATAGTTGAGCAAAATGCTGAGCAGGTCGGAAAAGGTGACTTCTTATTAAAGTCGAAAAGCTTTTCGATAAAATTTGAACTAAGTGGTGATAAAGTGACACAATACAGAAAATTCTCTAAACTGGTTGAACTTTTCAAACAGAACTTTGGTGAACCAAGATTTGCCACTAGTACAAAGTCAAAAAAAGACGAGATAGTTTTGGTACCTCCCCCTATAACAAAGATTGACGTCATCCAATCAGCGCAACAGGGTAAGCTATTTCCACCCAAATCAACAAGGCACGTATTTCCCGTAAGGCTACTACTTGCCCAAATCCCAATTAAGCTTTTGGCAAACAAAAAGTTAGACCAAGAAAGCGCTGATGATGCGGTAAGCGCTTACTTCAGATCTTTGGATCTCGTCTTGGTTAAGGGAAAATCGATGCTGGAGGGAAGACGCTATGATGAAGAAAACTTACTCTTTTTCATCTAACGAGAGTTTGCACTTTATCACAGTGCACTTTGATGATTATCAGGCGTTCAGAGCGGCTTTAAGGAATTTGTCCTTTGCCAAAGGAAGTGAGAAGTTCGAAGTTATCAGGTACTCTTCTGACGAAAAGGAATTGATGCTACGTATTGTGGTTTTATCTTCAGAAAAAGATGTAAGAAAAATGATAACTGAGCTTTTTGAAAACAAAGGTTTTGTCGATTCGTCTAACATAGTAATTAAATACATTAGTGGTGTGAATCCACTGATACTTTTTAAAGAAAGTCATAGCAAGTTTCAAAAAATTGAGATATTAAGACTATTACAAGAAAAGGGTTTCACTGAAAAAGATGAAATACGAGACGTTCTCCAAAGACTTGGATTAAAAGAACGACAAACCTTCACAAAACATGATTTTCATAAACGCAAAGAAATCTTTGTGATTCAGGAAGACGGGTCAATTAGCAAATTCGATTCGTCCGTTGTCATGGAGTCTTTGCTTAAAGCGGGCGTTAAACTACCTCTTTCGCTTAAGGTTTCACAAGAGCTTTCAGAACTTACTAAGTTCGTTTTTGGCAAATTTCTGAGTTCACGAGAAATCGCTGAGTTTGTTGTGCAACGGTTGAACGAACTTGACCCGTCTGGCGATTCAAGCTTGAGATACTCAAGATTTTTAGGTGGAGGATATCTACTTATCGAAGGCCGTGCGTTAACTCGATCACAAATTAAAAACATGATAAATAAGACAATAAAAAAAGTGGGGCTTACGGCAAGCAGAACGCAAATCGGCGAGCTTTCCGATGATGTGTTTGAAGCATTGAGAAGGTTGTCGATCACTTCAAGCGGACCATATTTCGAAATAAGTAGAGAGCTTCTTGAAAGAATTGTGCATGAAAGGGTGGCGAATTTGCCCCTAGTGTCACGCTTACTTTCAAAAACAAAAGCTGAAATAATTCGAGAATTGCTAAATTCTTCAAAAAGTTCAGCGAAAAGCTGTTTGTTACTCATTGAACAAGATGTTTCCACAAAACTCGCCACAAAAAAACTTTTTGAAGCGATTGAGAGCGTCTTACAGGCTTTGCTTCTCAAAAAAGGAATTCTACCCACAGGTAGGGTTTTTTCAGATGCGTCTTTGATAATAACAAAGAAAATTCGACTACCAAACACAAATGTCAGAATGTATGTGCGCACCGTTCAGAAGCTTGAAGTTTCGTCACAAATAGAAAAAACAAAATGATAAGCATTTTACAAATGACTGAAAAAATCAGTAATTCTCTTCTATGAATTCTAACCACGCCGAATATGCGTGCACCGCTTCTTCCATGTCTTTTTCGTAATAAGAGGTGCCTTCGTCGACATAGATTTTTTCAAAAACCACTTTGTCCTCTTTTACTTTTCCTTTCATGATTATTCTCACTGGTTCGCCTCTTGAGTGTGCTTCTGCCTCGGGAAAATTCGGAACAAAAACAAGATTGAGTTCTGAACCATTTTGCGAAACTTGGAAAAGCTTGTTTTCATTGGTGTATTTAAGAAGCTTAGATAGAGTAACTTTCAGCTCTTGCATAAGTGCATTAACGAAAAACAAATATTTTGGATTTGTTGTTAGGAGACTCTAAAAGGGTTTATTACACTAATATGATCACCAGCCGAATGCGTATGCTGTGCTTCCTCCGTCGTCCGCTTTTGGTGAAGCCGCAGCAAGAAGAACGCCTTTTTCGAAATCTCGCACTGCCGCTGTCAGCCGACCGTTTTGCCATCCACCAGTTAGCTTAACAACGTGACCTCTCTTTCTTAGTTCTTCGATAACCGAAGATTTCACTCGGTCTTCAATCACAACGGTTTTAGGATGAGCGCGCCTTGGATAAAACGAACTAGGAAAGTGTAAAGTATGAAATGAAGGTGCATCGAGCGCTTGCTGTAGATTCATACCGAATGTTGTGTAATTCAAAAAGAATTGTAAAGTCCACTGATCCTGCTGGTCTCCCCCAGGTGTTCCAAATATCATAAACGGTTTGTTATTTTTGTAAACCAGTGTAGGAGTTAGAGTGGTGCGTGGCCTTTTGTTTGGAGCGAGGCAATTGTTTCTTCTAGGGTCTAAATAAAACATTTGAGCGCGCGTACTAAGAGCAAACCCAAGTCCTTCGATTAGTGGAGAAGACCAAATCCAACCTCCGCTCTGAGTTGCGGAAACCATATTACCCCACTTGTCTATCACATCAAAGTGAGTTGTGTCACCGCCTTTTTGCTCAAACTCCCAATTCGCTTCCGCGCCTTCGATTGGCAAATCCGAAGCGCAGTTCATGTCTATTTTGTTTCCTTGTAAAGCGGCGTACTTTTTGGATAGAAGCGTTTCAAGCGGCACGTGATCAAACTCTGGATCGCCGTAATACTTCTCACGATCTGCAAACGCGAGCTTAGCAGCCTCAACAAGAAGGTGAATGTAATCTGCTGAGTTATGTCCGATTTTTGAGAGCTCAAACTCCTCTAATATGTTTAACTGCTGAAGAAACACAGGACCTTGCGTCCAAGGACCACATTTGAAAACGGTGTACTCACCATAGTTCACACAAACAGGCTCTTCGAATTTGACTTTGTAACGGGCAAAATCATCTTCTGTTATAAATCCTTGATGTGGTTTTCCGCTTGCGTCCAACACTGGTTTTTGCACAAACTCTGAAGTTTTTTGTGCTATTATGCCTTCATAAAAGGCACTTCTTGCTGCTTCAAGGCCGGCTATTCTGTCATACTCTGAGGCGCTTCTTTCAGCTTCAATTAATAATCTTAACGTGTTTGCAAGCTCAGGTTGTACAAAAATTTCATTAATTTCTGGCACTTTTCCATTTGGCAAAAAGGTTTTAGCTGTAGTAGGCCATTCTTTTAGGAATCTTTCTTTGTACTCAAGAATATAATCCCTTAATTTTGAGCTCATCGGAATTCCATTCTCTGCTAGTTCGAGCGCAAAAGAAGCGACCTCTTTTAAACTCATTGTTCCGTATCTCTTAAGAATTTCAATCCATGTCGCGACCATTGAAGGCACGACTAATGGAAGAAAACCGTCACCAGGAATTAATCGAAGACCTTGCGCTTTAAACCATTCGATCTTTGCGTTTTGAGGGGCTGGACCTTGGCCACTAACCACTACCACCCTGTCTTCTTTTGCCGAATAAAATATAACTGGAACTTCGCCGCCTAAACTGTTCATGTGAGGCTCTAAAACAGCCATGCTAAAGCCCACAGCTGCTGCGGCATCGAACGCATTACCCCCTTTTTCCAAAACCCTGATACCGCTTAATGTCGCAAGATAATGAGATGAAGTTACAACACCATTTCGACCGACAATCACAGGTCTTGAAGTAAAGTTTGAGCTCATCGTTTGTGTGATGGGCTGACCAGATATAATGTTTGCGCAAACTTCAACAATAACTCAAAAAAAGATCTGTTCACTTTTATTCAGTTTCCACATATGAGCCAATCGCTCTTTTATCAACGGATTTTCATTTATCCAACAAATTCATCCCGTGTTTTCCATTCCCGCTTACGAAGTACTTTGGGCGTAAAGCTTTTGATTGTATACGGAATAAGACGTGTGCGTTACACACTCTTTGCAATTCCTGCTTCAATCAACCTTGTCGTTATGTAGAGGGCTTTCAGAGATAAAATTAAAAAAAGATATGTGAATAATTGGATTAAGCTTATTAATTATTAAAATACAAACTATTACTACGATTATTAATTAAAGAACAAAATATCAAAAAGCTTAGGGTAAGCTTGTAATTCAATCTTCAATAACACATTTAAGACCCCAGAATTAAGAATAGATTTATCCTATTCCTGTAAATCAAACATATGTGTCCTTCTTTTGAAATATGGTGACAGCGCTTACTTTAATCGACATTAGACTTTTGTTTTTTATACTTTTTATTTTTACATCTTGAGGATTCAAATTACGTAAGCTGCGGTTTAAGAGATTACTCAATTTTAGTATTCCAAGAATTGTCCACAAAACTTCGACAGCTATCCACTCAGCCACCTCTAAGAAGTTTATTGTCCCAAGTCCGATTAATCCCCGAGCTAGCTGAATTGCTGGAGTTGTGGGGATGGCTAGCACAAAGAGCTGCGCCAACATAGGTAAGCTAGAAAGCTGATAGTAAACTGGTGACATGTAAGTCACGATTGTGCCCAGAAAAGACACCAAAAAGAAAGTTGGACTTTTGACGAACAAAACTAAAGTAGCCGTGAATCCAGCCATCCCAAACGAAGAAATTGTTAGCAAAACTATTGTCATAACTAACGTAAAGGGGTGCATTCTAAACGAGAAAAAGAAAGCATCGTTTAATATCAAGAAGACCGATACATAAGGTAATGAGCTAAGAGCTTGAGCGACAAATCTTGTTATTGATAGCCGTAAAGGTGTAAACGGAAGCGTTTTAAGGTAAAGACCGTAAACACCTCTTATTTGAAAAGCGGTTATCGTAACCAAAACATCTGATATAAGAAGAATGGCTAGACCCATCCATCCAACTCCAATAGATACGTAAATAGAAAAAGGCGCCCCGCTTAAATGAAGCTCAAGAGGCAAAACCACTACAGCGGCAAGAGACGTGAGAAAAGGAACTAGAGAGGGTCTAAAAGTGGTCTTCGTAAAGTAGACAACGAGCTTAAGCGTGTTCGTTTTGCATCACCTCACGATAAATCGATACAAGAGCTTCTTCTAAACCAGCCCGCTTGATCTCTATAGCTTCAAGGTCTTATCGAAAAGCTCTTAAGAGCTTCAAACAACTCAGGCAGGTTTCTCTGAGACTCTAGCTGTATCACCGTGTTTTCATTATTCAGTATAGATGCCGAGCACACCATTTAACGCCCTTACATGTTTGTCGTCGATTTCATAGACGCGAGGAACGTGTATTAAAATACCGTTAGCAGTTTTTCTTGAGAAAATTCTTGACCGCTCCACTCGTGTGCAAATCTACCATTAGCAAGTAAACACACTCGTGTTGCCAACTCTTCGATTTCAGTGAGTGTGTGAGTCACGTATACGATAAGCTTGCCACTTTCTTTCGAGATTGCTTTTAATAAGCGCTTTATAGTGTCCCTGCCAGCTGGGGTCCACACCCGAAAAGGGTTCGTCAAGTAAGAAAAGGTCGCACACATCTTTTTTCGTAAGCAAAATTTTAGCAATTTCCGCTTTTTTCCTTGTGCCTTCTTAAAGGCTCTCAAATTTCTTATTTGAAAAATCCAACAAACCCACGTCGCTTAAAACTTCGTTAATTTCTGAAGCGCTTGGTTTTAAACCAAAAAACTTGGCGTGATAAATCAAGTTTTCCTTTTAAAGAAAAACCAGAAAAAAGGGAAGGGCTTTGGAAGCTCACGGCCATTCTCGCTTTTGCGCGTGGATCGTGTGGTTGTTCGCCGTCTATGGAAACTCTTCCGCTATCGGCTTTAATCACGCCCGAAACAATTTTCACAAGCGTTGATTTTCCTTCTCCGTTTCGTCCAATTACTGCTATAACATTCTGCGATAAAAACTTGACAGAGACTTCTTTTAAAACCCAAAGGGTATTGTAACGTTTTGAAACTTTGCTAATGCTAACGATCATCGATAATCTTTCCTATATTTAGTTAATATTCATTTTGTTCTTAAAGTTGTGTATATCTTATACAGATTATCGTCACAAATTTGTGTGATAGCATCTAGTGTTTGAATGACTTGAAATCGTGAATACCCCTTGGAATGCTATTAGCAATTTCTATAAGTTTAGCTAAAAACTTTTCCATCGACAAACCTGATTTGTTAATTATTGAATCCACGATCAAAAAAGAAGTTATGTATTCGTGCCACGATAATTCTTGAGGCATACTTCTAAAATCTTTGTCAAACACTTCATTTACTTTTTCTTTCAATCTTTCGTCGCCAAGCACGGACACCGGTGACACTATGTTTCTTTGTTTTGTGACTTCCAAAAAGCAAGTCATTTAATGGTATAAGAGCTAAGCCTGAAAACTCTTCCAAAACTTTACGCGATTTTTCTGTACCAATTATGTTTTGTAACACTTGTACCGAGATCCATAAGGAGCATCCAATCAAGAGAAAGCTGGGCAAGTCTTGAATCACAGTTTTTCTCAACGTGTTTTTTGCCAATGAATGCGCGCATCTTAACACGTTAAGTTCAGTTTCTATGACTATTGCCCAAGCCGTAGCTATATCTCTGAACGCTCTTTCTGGGTTGTAAATCAAATATTCATTACTTTTCATAGCAAATACCCTCCAAAAAGGTCTTATTTTGGTAACATCAAAAACATACGAGGCGAGCTTGTAAATTTGGTTTAATAATTTAGATATCACACTGATCGTTGTTAAATCATTGCACAGTTCTAAGCCGTAGTAAAAAATGATGTTTGGAGAAACTAAATCAAAAAAGGAGTGGAAGTTTATTTGAGTTGCTGATTCATTTAGTTTCACACCTAATCGTACGAGGATATGACGCTTCCATAGGACTGTGTGCAAATAAAAATATGACCCATAGGGTGTATCGCGGCTATGTAATGATACCTCTGTGTGACTGCGTCACCACTTTCAAGAACTTGTTTTTGCATTCCATATCAAACTTTAACGCCTCTAAAAATATTTTAAAAAGTGTTTTTTGGCAAACATTGCTTGCAATTCCTAAAAGCGCTATTGATACTCACTAATCAAACTGTAAAATTAGTTGTAATTCTCAATTTTTATCATTTTGTTACTCACATCTCAAAGCCCATGCTATGTTAATGAATTCTTGAAAAATATCAATTAATATTATTTATTAGTTAAAATATGAATTCATCATGCCTAGCTAAAAACGGTGGTGTGTGTTTCAAAAATATTGTGGTATTATCAACGATGATTGTGTCTGGATAAGCAGTGGTGAGCATAGCAATCAAACGTGAAAAATTCCAGATATTGTCGGTCATACACTCTAAGCTAGCTCACATTGAAATGCGCCGCGTTTTGTGTGAAGTGAGTGAAACCCAAAAGCAGAATGGTTTATTCGTGAGTTGAGCGCAACCCAAACTTAGATGAGTCTACTCTTTCACCTCATCACTATGTTAAAATGCGGCCGCCGGGATTTGAACCCGGGTTGTTGGCGCGGGGGGCCAATGTCCTAGACCAGGCTGGACGACGGCCGCTTAATCTTTAAATCAGCTAGTAAATAATTAATTTATCTCTTACTTGCTATACTTTATGAGTTGCGCTGTTCGCTTCATTAAAGTGGCCAAAGAGTTGAGTTACGGTTTTCCTCCACCACATCCATTTAGAAAAGACAGATTGAATTTAACACTTAAAACGCTTGACTCGGTTGGCGCGCTAAGCAAACTCGATTTAATAGAAGTCACTCAAAGCGCAAGCGAAGAGGACATTTTGAGCTTCCACTCAAACGAATATCTAGAATTTGTAAAAAGAATGTCAAAAATTGGCTCTGGATATTTGGATCAAGGCGACACACCCGCTTTTTTGGGTTGCTATGAAGTTGCCGCAACCGCGGTGGCTTGCACGCTAAAAGCGATTGAAGAGCCTAAAGAGGATGTGCATGTTA
>NEXD01000003.1 GCA_003019595.1 Candidatus Marsarchaeota G1 archaeon BE_D | reverse complement strand
TCGACTTCACTAAGCCTTTGGCGTAATTTTTCGTACACGTCTTTTTTGTGGACACCTGTGTCTGAAACAAAAGCGGCACATCTCGAGTTTGGAACACTTTCAAACAATCGTTTTTTAGTTACACGTGGTAAAGTTTTCCAGCTTAATGTGCACACGTAAAGTGGTTTTTTCAAAAGCGTTGCAAGCTCGGCAAGCGTTTTTGTGCCAAGCTTGTTCACGAAAAAGCGTGGTGTGACGCTATCTGAGCCAACGATCGCGCAATCGCATTTTCGTAAAGCGTGAAAAAGCGCTAAATCGGGTAAAAGCGTTGCGCTAACACCTTTTTGTGAAAGGTGATGGTGCAGGTTTTCACCTTCTCCCCCGGGTTCAGACTTTAAAACGTAAACTCGTTCAAACTTGACTTCGTAAAAAAGCGCCCTTAGTTGCTCGCTATCACTCATCGTCAAAACGCGCGAGTCTTTAAAAAAAGAGCGCGCGTTGTTCAGAAACTCCAACTCGCTTTTTGAGAGCTCAAGAGTCAAGCGGTCCACGATGTGTGTGGCATCTCTTCCTTTGCTCAAAGCTTTGCTCGCAAGCCTTTCCAAATTAACAAGAATGGCCATTTCACTTCTTTTTTTGAAAAGAGAAAAAACGTGTTGTGGGTTTTCACCGCGCTCAAGCGCAAGCTTTGCTAGCCTTAACGCATTTTTTGCGATGTACAACGAGCCGTGTGAGCGATCTTGTAAAACTTCCAAAAGGTTATGGATAACACTCATAATTTGTTCGGAGTTGGAAGGCTTAATGGCACTTTCTTTTTTGCTATTTTTTGGTGTGGTCTTAGCCTTACACCAAGCGCCCCGCACTCTGGACAGCGCGTCATAAGCTTTTTTCCAGTTCTCCACGTTATCACTCGTGACTTGGGAATCCACCTTCTACAAGAAGAACACCAAGCAAACGCAACAAATGGTGAGTAACCAGCTTGTGTTAGAGTGCTTATTCCAACTTTTTTGCTTTTTGCCATATGCAGAAAAATAAACAGCACAATAATATAAGGGGTTTGTTGAAACAACTTTTGTGAAGTGGGAAAGCTTTTTGAAATTGGCAAATGTGTGAACCTTATATTCGCAAGAGTGGCTAAACAGTAGAAAAGTAATGCTAGCACGAAAAATCGCTGAGTATGCGTGCTCTTTGGAGTACAACCACTTAAACGAGGAAGTTGTTCGGGAATTAAAGCGTAGGGTGATAGACACAATAGGCGTGAGCTTTGCGGCGCTTGACGCACAGCCAGTAAGAATTGCGCGCGACTATGCGGCTTTTTCATCGTCACGATATGGCGCCACGGTGTTTGGCTCATTTATGAACTCAAATTTGGAAGATGCGGTTTTTGTAAATGGATGCGCTGCAAGATATCTCGATTTTAATGACACTTATCTCTCTCGTGAGGCAATTCATCCAAGTGACAACATTCCAGCGATACTCGCAGTGGCCGAAGCAGAAGGTGCGTCTGGTCGCGAGTTTTTGCTTGGTTGCGCTGTGGCTTACGAAGTGGCATGCAGACTTGCGGACGCAGCGAGCATAAGAGATAGAGGCTGGGACCATGTGACTTACATCGCGATATCAAGCGCGGTCGGCGCCGCAAAAGTAATGGCACTTGATGTTGAAAAAACCGTTCAAGCGATAAACCTGGCTGCCACACCCAATGTCGCACTCAGACAGACAAGGGCGGGCGAGCTTTCTATGTGGAAGGGTTGTGCAGCCGCTAACGCCGCAAGAAATGGCGTTTTTGCGGCGGTTCTTGCAAAACTCGGAATGACAGGACCATCACCAATTTTTGAAGGAGAAATGGGCTTCTTTAAGCAGGTGTCAGGTGAGTTCGACTTAAACTTTGTAAAAGGCGCACCGAAAGTGCTAGAGACGCTGATCAAGCGTCACCCTGTAGAGTACCACGCAATGAGCGCTGTTGACGCAGCGCTAGCCGTCAAACAAAAAATAGGAGAAAGCAAAATCAAGAGCGTCACAATAGACACGTTCACAGTCGCTTGGAAGATCATCGCAAAAGACCCAGAAAAGTGGGCGCCAAAAACCAAGGAAACGGCGGACCACTCTCTTCCGTTTATAGTTTGCAGGGCGCTCCTTGACGGCTTTGTTTGGCTTGACACGTTTTTGGACTGGAAAATCCTCGACAAAGAAGTGGAAGATTTGCTTAGCCGAACTAAGGTGAGCGTCGACCCTGCTTTTGACTCTCTATATCCTCAGGCCACACCAAACAGGGTTACAGTCGTCACCGAAGACGGAAAAAGCGTGAGTGAAGAAGTGGTGTATCCAGTCGGTCACTACAAGAATCCAATGGCTGACGACGCTTTGGAAGAAAAATACCTTAGACTGGGTGGTCCAAAAGACGCACTTCGAACCCTTTGGGCACTCGACAAAAGAAACGTGAAAGAAATTATTGAGGCGATTCGACCTTGAGCATGAGTTCTCAGCTGAGAAAAGCGATCAAAGAAGAAGGTGTGATCGTCGCGCCAGGCGTTTTTAATCCAATAGTCGCGCTACTTGCAGAAAGAATAGGATTTCGCGCGCTTTATTTTTCTGGGGGTGCGTTTGCAAACTCCTTGGCACTCCCAGACCTAGGCGTGACCACTTTGAGCGAAGTTGTGCGCGCTGCTAGCGAAATCACTTCGGTTATAAACGTGCCACTAATCGTAGACGTAGACACAGGCTTTGGCGAGGCGCTGAACGTAATGCGAACTGTAGAGCTAATGGAGCGCGCAAATGTCGCCGCGATTCACATAGAGGACCAAGTGATGCCCAAAAAATGTGGTCATTTGCCGAACAAGGAAGTAGTTCCTACTGAGGAGATGGTAAAAAAGATTATTGCCGCAAAACAGACGTCAAAGAGTGGAATCGTGGTCATCGCAAGGACAGACGCGCGCGCAGTCGAGGGGCTCGATAGCGCAATCGAAAGAGCGCAAACTTACGTAAAGGCGGGCGCTGACATGATTTTTCCAGAAGCGCTTGAATCAGAAGATGAGTTCAAAGAGTTTGCAAAAAAGGTGCACGCACCTTTGCTTGCGAACATGACAGAGTTCGGAAAGACTCCTTACATCGAAGTGTCGAAATTTGAAGAAATGGGGTATAAGGTTGTGATTTTTCCCATGACCGCTTTTAGGGTTATGCTAAAAGCGGTCGAAGAGGCTCTGAAAGAGTTAAAGCAAAAAGGCACTCAGAAGGGCTTGTTGCACAAAATGCTCACGCGCGAACAAATTTACGAGTTAATATCCTACTACAAATACGAGCAAACAGACAGGCTTTTACACGAGAAAGCGCTTGCTCTACTTAGCGATACACATTAATACCCTTTTATGCATGAAAAACGCGTGTCCACAACGATAAAGGTCCCAAAGGGTTTGTATGGTGTGATAGTCACACAAACGCAGATCGCAAAAAGCAGTGTAGACGGTTCATTGGTGTACAGAGGTTACTCGATAAACGAGCTCGCCGAAAAAGCAAGCTTTGAGGAAGTCGCTTTTCTGATCATGAAGGGGCACTTGCCAAAAAAAAGTGAGCTCGACGAGTTTTCGAAAGCGCTTCAACAAAACAGAGAAATTCCAGAGCCAGTGCTACAGCTTGTGAATCACTTGCCACAGGATTCTCATCCCATGGATGTTTTAAGAACCGCCGTTTCATCTTTGGGCACGCTTGAGTCGACGCTGAGTAATGAACAAAAGCAACTTTCAATCGCTTCAAAGATGCCCTCACTTGCTACATTGTCCTATCCGCACACAAGAAGTAACGTGAAAAAAGCGGACTACTCCAACTACTCATCGTTCTTTTTGGAGATGTTGAGCTCAAGAAAGCCAGATAGCTTTGAGAGTTGGATTTTTGAAAGAGTTTTGATGCTTTACTTGGAGCACGACCTTAACGCTTCTTCTTTTACGGTGAGGGTTGTGGCATCCACGCAAGCAGACGTTTACGCAGCGATCACTGCAGGTGTGTGCGCGCTTAAAGGCCCGCTACACGGTGGGGCAAATGAGGATGTAGCAAAGGTGCTAAATTCTCTTCCTACGGCAGAGGCCGCAAGGACGTTCGTCAGGGAAACGCTCGCAAAAGGGCTAAAGGTGCCAGGTTTTGGTCATAGAATTTACAAAAAGGTGGACCCAAGAGCCCAAATCTGTAAGACGCTTTTAAAAAGGTTGCTCAACCACAAGGGTCTTACTGAAGAGTTGTACGAAAAGTGCGTCGCTATGGAGGAGGAAATGTGGAACCAAAAAAGGCTTCCTGCGAACTTGGACTTTTACGCCGCGCCGATATTTATGGTGCTAAACATTCCTATACCGCTTTACACACCGATTTTCGCAGCAAGCAGAGTGTTCGGATGGATTGCGCACTATAATGAGCAACTTCTTGACAACAAAATCATAAGGCCTGATGCGGAATACGTTGGTCCTCAGAATCTTAAGTACACGCCGATTGAGGAAAGATGACTGATAGCGAGCCACACACTAAGCTTCCTGAATATTACTCCAACTTGTGAATCGTCAAGGCACAGAGATTAGTGGGCAAACTCTTTTTCCAAAAGAGATTCGATCCCAAACAACGATGCGATTTGCAAACCTTCTCTCCCAAGAAGCTTTAAGCGCTCAACAAACTGCACAATCTCCTCTTTTGAAAACTCGGTGAAAAGTGTTGCACCAGGCACCTTTTTTAGGTTTTGAGAAGCTATTTTTGAACTCGTAAGAAGCAACTCGAAGAAATCTAGTGATGAAAGAAGGTCGTTTTCGTCTTGAACAAGTTTTGTGAGGCGCATCTTGTGTCTTTCCAACTCTAAAAGCGCAAGAGTAAGATTTTCTAAAGCGTATTTGAGCGGTTCGGTTTCTAAATACTTGTTCAACTGCGGGTCGGCGTTAACATCAACTGAACCCTGTGAATCTTCGTACTTTACTTCGATAAAAGATTGAGTTTCGGATTTCGAGTACACAAAGGTGAACTTCTTTTCGCTTTGTTCATGAATGAATGTGGCAACCGTGTTTGTTTTTGACACCTCAGCTGATGAAAGAACATACTGGTCGAGTTTTTCATAACCGGGAACTAATTCGCTCTTTAACCAAGTTTTGCCGAGCCTTACTGCGATCTTTAACCCCTTTTCAAACTTTGAAAACTCCAAAGAGTTTTGAAAGAGGTCGACGTTTTTTGTGTCAAGCAAAAACTCATATTCTATTTTTTCAGCGCACGTATAACGCACACGCGCTTCGTAAGCCCCTCCAACAGCCTTTAGCGTCACCCTTTTGTCCAAAATTGGCAAAGGATCGGAAGAAAGAAAGGTTTCTATGCTTTTTAAAGCCTTTATTCTATACGCTTCAGCTTCCTCTTTTAATTCCTCCTTTTGCTTTTCAAATTTTTGCTCTAAGACGCGTTTCGTCTGAAGTGCCGCTGTGTCAGCAAACTCCTCGATTTTACTAATTAGCTCCCTAAATTCATCGTCCAAATCTTCACCTTTTGAGTAAGAGCGCAGTGTTTCGTCTAGCTCCTTAATCAAAGCGTCTAGTTTTTTTGTTTTCTTTTCAAAAATTTTTGCTCTTTCTTCGGCTTCTTGTGTAAGCTCTTTGCTCTTTTTAGAGTACACGACAGCATCGACCAAATTGAACATCAACTGTTTTACCGTCTTTACCGTATCAAAGTTTGCGCCTAGTCCCTGCGTCATCGCAAACGCTAATTCGAACAAAGCTATAAACCTTAACAAAAAAGAAATATACTGGTAGCCCTTCAAAAAAGATGAAAATGAGCTTAAGAAAAACGGAAAAGGATTTAGATAGCTATGCGGACAGGCTCATCTTGAACATTAAAGCGCTTGTGCTTTTAAAGAGTTCGCAGAGTGAGCTACAAAAAATTGTGGAAAAGAAGCTACTAAACTCTCACGACGATGACGTACGAGAATTTCTCAAGCTTTTGAAAAACAGTGAAAAAGGGAGATCTTTTATCGTTTCGGCACTTGGCGAGATTGTGCTTTCTTGTATTTTGGTGTTTGTGGGCGTTCTTCTTATAATGCCAGTTTTGGTGGATATAAACTCAGTATCTGCGTTTGCTAACTACTTAGAAACCCTTGCAACACTCGCGCTATCAAAACCCGTGCTTTTCCCAGCTTTTCTGTTTTTGGACTTCACGCTTTCACTTGTTTTGATTGCAAGCGCAGCCGCTCTTTTAAGGCGAGTGGCTAGAGAGCTACGACAAGCTGGTTTTGAAGTAGTAGAAGGGTAGCGCGTTGCCCACAAAAAATCACTCATATTGCTCTCAAAACTATTGGTAACGCTTATTGGATTGGTGTGTTTGGTTTACGGAAGCGCAAGGACTCTACAACTCTCTCTTTTTGCGTTAAAGCAAGGCACATTCGGAGTGGTCGAAGCGTTTTCGCTTTTTAGTGGAATTGTTCTCATATCCTCTGGTGCGCTTCTTACACTTTCAATTCCCACATCCTTAAGAGTCAGGTTCAAAAGAGCACGGCTCAAAGAGAAAACAAATTACGTTTACGGTTTTGGGTCTACTCTTGCAATAGGAATTGGTGCAACGCTAGGTTCACCGCTTTTTGTGCTTATCCCAGAAAACATTGTGCAGTACGAATTCGTGTCGCTAGGCGCGCTCGTGCTTGCTACAGCTCTTTCGGTTTTTATGGCAAAAGTTTACTCGGACATGTACATCACCTCAAAACAAGAGAATCTTGGCGCACTAGGCGGCCCTTCATTCACCAAAGTGGCTTGCGGAACAAGGAGTATGCGCTACTTTGTGTCAAGGGTTTCGATGTGGATTGCCAACACAGCGCTTGCCGCTTATAGCAAGCTTGTGCTCATCATTTTTGAAGTAGAGTTTTTTCCACCGATACTAAGATACTATGGCGTAAATGGCATTTTGGAGCAAAGCGTGGTTTATGGTCTTGCAATTTTGCTGATAGCATGGGCCGTCGTGAGTGCGCTTTACGAAAAGAGGCTACTCAAAGCAATTGGGCGCCTACAAATAGTTTCCACAGCCGCTCTTATTTTGATCCTTGTTTATGAAAGCGTGCTTTTGGGTGACAAAGGCGATTGGAACCTTTCTGGACTTTTTAACATTCATTTACAAACAAACTGGATTTCGTCACTTGTTATTGACACGGGTTATCTCTATATACTGTTTTTCGGATTTCAAGAAATTCAGGCGCTTGAAAGAGACACTCTTGAAAACTCTTCGATACCGCTAATTTCTTGGGTGAAAAAAGGATACAAAATGGAAAAGACAAAGTACTTGGGCGTTTCAATGATCGCGAGCGTCGTGATTGCGGCTATAATCAACATACTGTACGCACTTGCGGTGTACAGCGTTCACCCCGCATTAAACGCGCTTGAAGAGGCGCAAATTCCGGCGCTGTATCTTGCGAAAACGCTTCTAGGAGTGAACCACGAGCTCCTTATGGCCATCGCGTTTCTTCTTGCCACTTTCACCACCTTCGTTCCTTCTTATCTTGCGGCATCACGACATCTTGCGGCCTTGGGCGAGGACGGTTTTCTTCCTCAGACAATCGGTTCATACTCTTGGCTGTTTACACTTATTTGGATTATCCTTCTCGCTTTTGGTCCTCAGGACTTTCTTGTGAATATAACAGATATCATGGTGCTAATAAGCTTAGGATTTATCACGCTATCCGGAATTTGGCTTAGAAAGCACGGCTTTTTTATGCTGGATAGAAGAGATTTGTTACCACTTTTTGTGGGTTTGAGTTGTTTTGTCGCAGGAGGCTCGGTTTTCTTTATAGACCCAAAAGTTACGGTGTTTGGTGCGCTCACAATCATCCTGATGTACTTTGTGTACGACGCGTTCGAATTGGGAACATTTGGTGTTTCTCTTTTTCTTGCGTTTTTAAACGCGCTAACGCTTGTTTCGAGCTTTTCGATACCAAAGGGTGTTTATCCAGCCACACCGTTGGACATTCTTGGTTTCAACGTGTACTACAGCGTTCCTCCTCACTTGACACAACCATTGCTTGCGCTTGCGATCACAGCTCTTCTTGGCAACGCTTTTGTGGACACAGCGCTTTTAAAGACGCAACACAAAAAGCTTTGAGTGTTATGCGAAAAATGGTTTTTGGAAGGACGGACGAAATAGTGCCAGTGATAGGCTTTGGCACTTGGAAAATTGGTGGCGGTTGGTATTCTCCAGACAATTCTCATGACAAGGAAGCGATTGAAGCGATGAGGCTTGCAATTGAGCTAGGCTCCACTTTTGTGGACACAGCTGAAGCGTACGGTGGGGGACACACGGAAGAGCTCGTTGGAAAAGCGCTTTCAAAAGTAGAGAATAGCGAAGTGTTTGTTGCGACAAAGGTTTCACCAGAGCACTTGCACTACGATGATGTGATCAAAAGCTGCAAGGCGAGCTTAAACAGACTTGGAGTAAAACAAATTGACCTTTACCAAGTTCACTGGCCTAATCCCTCAATCCCGATTTCTGAAACAATGCGCGCGTTTGAGTACCTTGTTGATAAGGGTTTTATTAGATACATAGGGGTGAGCAACTTTTCGGTCGAGCTTTTTGAAGAAGCACAGTCGAGTTTACACAAATACGAAATACAATCGAATCAAGTGAGCTACAGCTTTTTTGACAGAAAACCAGAGCGTGATGGTGTGCTCGACTACTGTAAAAGAAACAAAGTCACACTTATAGCGTACAGCCCTTTAGGAAAAGGAAAAGTTTCGTCCGACGACCCATCCCTCAAAAAAGTTGACGAGCTTGCCAAAAAGTACGAAAAGACGCGCGCTCAAATACTTTTAAGCTGGCTTGTTCACAAAGGTAACGTGTTACCGATACCCAAAGCGATAAAACCAGAGCACATCAGAGAAAACTGTGAAGCGGGAGACCTCGTGCTTTCCGAGTCTGACTACTCTTTGCTGGATTAATCCACTAGCGTTTCGAGCATACTCACCTTTTTTAAATCTGCATCCATTTCGACTTGAACACCAAGCGGTATTGGCTCTCTCCCAAAACCATGACAACAAGGATAGTTCACGAAAGAGGGGTATGGTTTTTGAGAAAAGTGCGACCTTAACACCTGTTCAACACTAGGATTTGATAGCTCTTCACCCTGTGGAAACTCTCCGAGTATCGCACCTTCAATTTCGTTGAGCACGCCCTTAATTTCGAGTGAGGAAAGGAAATTGTCTATTCTCCAAGCTTCTTCTTTGATGTCTTCTAAAAACAAAATTTTTCCAAGTGGTGGCACGCAAAACTCGCTACTTGCGATAAGAGAGAAAAGAATCAAGTTTCCTCCTATTACTCTACCTTTAGCCTTCCCTTCCTTTATGGTGAGCGGAATAGGACCTCCCAGCCAAGCGCCTAGTTCCAAAGCCTCTCCTTTTAGCATTTCAAAAAGCGTGCTCCAATAGTGTTTCGTGAGTTCTGTATCCGAATTTTTGCCAAAGCCAACGGCGACCATAGGTCCCTGAACACTTACAAGTGAAGATCGAGAAAGAAAGGCGTTTTGAATGCTAGTCGTGTCAGAATATCCGACAAATATCTTGGGATTTTTCTTTATAAGATCGTAGTCTATCATTTTCAAAATTCTTAAAGAACCCACACCCCCACGCGCGCAAAACACCGCATCGATTGACGAATCACGAAACGCCCAGTTCAGCTCTTGCGCTCTTTCTTCGTCGCTTGCGCTGTGGTAGCCTTGCGCCAAACTCTTTCTTAGCGTTTGTCCCAAAACCACTTTGTACCCAAGTTTCTTTAAGTGCTCTAAACCTTGAAAAAGCGAAAATTCTGGATAGTATGGAAAGCTTGAAGGCGCTATCACTCCTATCGTCGCACCTTGCTTGAGTCGAGGAGGCTTTAACAAGGATTCGTGCATGCGCGTTAACCCTTGTACGCTATGACATCGATTTCCACAAGATACTCTTTTTTGGCTAGTGTAGCTTGCACCGTAGTTCTTGCGGGTGGGTTTTCTGGAAAGTACTGTTTGTACACTTCGTTCATTTCGTTAAACGTGGATATGTCAGCGAGATAAACGTTCGCTTTTACAACGTCTTTCAAACTAGCTCCACACTCTTCGAGAATGAGTTTTATGTTTTCCAAAATTGTGCGCGTTTGCTCGGCCACACTTTTTCCTGAAACTTGACCCGTTGCTCTGTCAAGCGCCACTTGTCCTGAGACAAAAACAAATCCGCCAGCCTCTGTCACCACGGAATATGGACCGACAGGCTTTGGAAACTTTTGAGACTGAACAACCTTTTTTGGCATGAAAACCACAATTTGTGTTGGCTTATAAGAATTTTTACTAAATCCTTTCGATCGACGCAAAGGTGTTTCTTCTTGCCTCTGTAAGAACCGTAAACTTTGTGTAGCTATACACGGGAACGATTGTAGACGTGGCTTCAATCCATTCAATCGACCTGATGTTTTGCATTACAAAGTCAAGCGCTTGCCTTTCATAGGAGCCTTGGTTTGGCGGAAGCCCCAAAACGACAAGCGCATCCCATTCTCCTGGAATCAAGTGCACCTCACGAACTTCTGGAATAAACAACAACTTGTCCAAAAGCTTACGCTCATTGCCTTTTTTGATTCTTAAATAAACGAAAGCCCTTATTTCCTTACCGTTCAAATCAGCAGGAAGCACTTCTTGGAGCACGGCGTGATTCAAATTTTTGCCGTAGACCTTTCTACCATAAGGCGTGACCACTACAGGAAAACTGTCAGCATCAGAGATACCGACTTCAGAGAGTCTTTTTAGCAATCCTTCTTTTGTGACGTCTATAATTTCAACTTTGTATCCCCTTTCTTCACAAATGTCCTTGATCATAACTAGCGCGCTCTTTTGGTCATCAGGAACTACGTAATCGTACTGCACGACCTTTTTTACTGTGTCCACAGTGGCGGGGACGCCCATTCCGGCGGGAGTTTTCTCATGAACTTCGGTGACACCGATGGGTATCCTTTCACTTTTCACGTACACTTTTACAGCGTCTACCATTTTTTTACACTTCTTTTTGTAAGGCTAAGTTTAAAAAGTTTGTGTGGTTTGGATGAGCTATTTTACCTGAAGACTGAGCTTCTTGAATAAATGAACGCTTCTCTTTAAGTGGAGACTGAGCGACCACACCATTTTAAAACGTTCAAAAACTCGATTGCAAATTCACAAAAAGTTTCGCGCTTGATGTCAGATAAGCTCACTCACGCGTAATCCGCACCCTGTACACGCCCACTTATTCGCAAGACGAAAGCCGCATCTTTAATGGTTTTTGCATAGCTTCCAAACAAAAACCATTAAGGTACAGGAAGTGGATCAAAACTCATCGCTTATCCGCGATTCAAAAAATTCTTTGCGCGCCTTTAAGGAGCCATAAGTAGGGTGGCTTGTGCTTATTTTCGTATTTTATAACAGTGATGTCAAATAGAAGAGAGTTTTCATATCCTATTTTTTTCTCAATTATTTGGTAAGCCATTATTTTGGCTTGAGTTACATTGCAATTTGTGCACACTAAAATTACGTCAATATCGCTACTTCCTGTGAGTCGTCCTGTAAGCACGGAGCCGTAGACATACATTTCTTCAAAGTGCTCTTTAAGCTCAGTCTTAATCGTATCTACAAGGGAACGCCATGCCTTAAGGGTTTTTAGTGTTCTCAAAGGCTCCAAATCTTTTTCACAAGCTCAATAACGGCCCTTGCTGTTTTAAGTGTTATTTCGGCCCTTTCTTGGTCAAGCGGTAATTCGCCGTATTGGCCAATACGTCTTGCGTCTTCTAATATAATTAATTCATTCTTGTGTTTGGTCGCAAACACTTTAACGTCTTGCAAATCGGTAATTCTTGAGATTTCTCCGAGAAGTTTTCGTATCTCATGAGTTCTAGGGGGTTCATAACCCAGCTTTACGATAAACGCTTTAAGCGCAAGTTGTGCCGCTATTTCAGCATTTACCGCGCACACATCGACATGCCCCTTACTAAAAGCGTGTTCCGCTTCTTCAAGATATCCAAGAGACCTGTTTAATAACAATTCGGCGTAATCAAAACTCATTACATAGTTAATAGGTGATAAGCCTTAAAGATTCTCGTTTTTTGTGTTAAAAATCATGCATGAATAGCCCCAAGAAGTCTATAGTGCGAAGTGCGGTTTTGTTTTTAGAACTTGTCCGATCTTTAAGAATTCAAACTTTTTGGCCCCTTGGTGAACACAGTTTTGAAGCTTGGATTAGAGTTTTGCGCTACCACGCTTTATAGATGATCACTATGACGAAATCGTTGTGTAGTGGCAGATACTTAGTGGGTCACAGCTTGCACAAAACCAATCTAGCTTGGGATCTCACACGTAGTACGAATGCACGCATGTTTCTTCGCTGAGTATCTAGAAAACAGCAATAACCGAATGCTTGTATGGCTATAATTCGAAGTCTTGTTTATGCTCGGCTTTAAGACCAGAGTAAAGGTTTGAAGAGACTTGAAATGTGAGGCACCCCCTCTTAAAAGAGGGAGCTTCCTGCTTCAGCGACCGCGCTCGATCCCCGCTACAGGGTTACGCAGGCCTCCACAGGTGTCCCCGAGCTACGCGGGTGTGAGCGTTTTTGCGTGAAAGCTTTCGCAATCCCCGAGGGGCGAGGTTTTGGAAAGTTTATAAGGCTTGAAAAGCGCTGATCAAATCACACTTTGAGTTCAAACTTTTTAGCGTTTGAATTAAAGTGATGAGTTTACACCTCTGATTAATTCCGTGGTGTCCACCACTTGGCTTATTCGGACAGAATCGAAAATTTTACAAAATCTAGAAAGATTTAATGCAGAGTCGTTCTAAGCACTTACCTCCGCTGTGGCGAGGGTTCCCCGAGGTCTTGGGGGTTACACTTTTTGAGGGTGCTACAGAACTAGTTTAAAAACTTTATCCCAGCTAAAAGGGCGAAGTTTGTCGTTTGTATCACTTACATTTTTGCTTGAATTTCTAGCGCTTAATCCGATAATGAACCATTGCGACTTAGTTCAGAAAGCGTTTTTTCCCGCGTTAAAATACTCAAATGTGTTTTACAGCGCAAGTTGCCACTTTATAGCATCAACACCCAAAAAAAGAGCTATGCATCAATTCAACGAGGAAGGTTGCTAATTAGCTCAAGATATCGTTCTGGGTCTAGTTCAAGCACTTTTGCGTCGTCCACGTTTATCAGCATCACACCGTGTAGTCTTGCCGATTTCAGCTCCTCTAGCTCAATAGGTGGGTTTTTATAGTACTTGTCACAGAGCTCTTTAACCCTGAGTATTTCTTCTTCGGTTCGCTCATTAGGGGTCTTTATGAGTAATGGATCTATTTGAAAGTAGCTATCGATTGGAGTTGCGATCACAAACTTGTTTGCGAACTTGCTATAGCGCGCAACCTTACTAATTATTCTCACGTAAGTGTAGCTTAGTGGATCGAGTGCGTGTTCAGGTGGAACATACCCGGTTTCAACTTCGACTATCAAGCTGCCATCTCCCTTTTCCGCGTAAACGTCGCACACAAGAGAACCCAAGTCGTGCTCAACATCGACTTCGAAACCCTTGCCTAACAACTCCGAAGCGACGACAACTTCCATCACGCTGTGATTTATCTTGACAAGCGAAAGCCTGTGTAGCTCTTTGAGTTTTCGTGCGACCTTTCTTAATTTGTTTTCAAACGTCTCCTCTCTTTTTTTGAAGAGAATCCTTTCTACTATAGCGTCGATATCTTCGTCAAATTTTTCGCTCAAAGCATACTGATTTCAACCAACCCTGATTAAGGGTTTTTCATCGCTTTGCGCTGAGCGTTTACCCTTTTCCACTTTCCTTCCCAAACGCAAAACTCAAACACAGGACAAACCGAGCACTTTGGGTTGTTTTTGTGACAAATTTCTCTACCAAAAACTACAAGCAAGTCGTTCACTCTAGCTCTTAAGCTAAGGGGCGTGGCTTGTTCTATCGCACGCTTTACCTCTTCGTAACGCGCACGCTCAGGGGCCACACCCAAACGCTTTGCCACGGTTTCAACGTGGGTGTCGACCGCAACAGTCGGTTTGCCAAATCCATAGCTAAGCACAATATCCGCACACTTCGGACCAATGCCGGGTATTCGCATCAGCGCTTTTCGGCTTTTTGGAACTCTTCCTTTGAACTTTTCGATGATGAAACTTGCCGCTTCTTTTATTCTTTTTGCCTTTGTTTTGTAGTAATTCACAGGTTTAATGAGCGCCTGTATTCTTGACAAATCAGCTTGCGCAAGCGAGCGCGCATCCGCAAATTCTCTAAAGAGCGCTTCGTACGCCTTGTCTGTGTTTTCGTCTTTTGTTCTTGCAGAAAGAATACATCCGATCAAAACTCGAAATGGGTCTTCTTTTATGTGTGCGGGCAAATCGCGACTAAACCTTTCTTCTAAAATTTTTAACACTTTGGAAAACTGTGTCACGAATTTTTTAGTACAAAGTGAACCTAAAACGTTTTGCTAAACGTTGATATGAAGATATATCGAAGCAACGATGCCGAGCGCGTGTGTCGCTAGTGCCGCTCCTATACCAAGCGCGAGCATCTCAAGGCTTTTTTTCCAAGGTTTGACGTCGCTACTCACGCCCACGAGAAAGCCAACTGTGAGTAGCGCGATCGCTGATAAGGTGTACGAAAGAATGAGACCTGTGAGACCACCCAAACCCGCAAGATACGGCAAAACAGGAGGGATAAAACCAAGGATGTACGAAAAAGCGGTTGTCATCGCGCTTCTTTTTGCGGAAACCTTGATCGGAGGACACACGAACTCCTTGATTTTCGTGTCATCTTTTACTATTTCTTGAGCCGCTACCTCCGCGGTCGACTCGCTCAAACCCTTTTCGACCAAAGCTTTCTTGACCACTTGGAAAACACTCGTTCTATCTAATTCAAGCTGCTCTTCAACCTTTTTTCCTTCTGAACGCGAAATTTCTTCCTCCGACTTCGTGGAAAGGTATGCGCCAACGCTCATCGAAAGAGTTCCTGAAGCACCAACGATCAACCCGCCAGCTGCAACAAGAATTGGGTTCACAAAAACGCTCGCAAAACCAGAAACTGCGGCAAGAACTTCAACAAGCCCGTCGCTCACACCGTAAATCGTGTCTCTGACGTTTGAAAAACCAAATTCCTCTTCCGTAAGAAGTCTTTCGTGAATCACTTCGTCTTTTAGCACTTGCTCGAGCTCAGCCTTTTCCTCTTCTGAAAGGCTGTTCATCGAAAGGTACTCCTTATAACGTCGTATTACAGTCTGTTCGGTGGACTCAAGAAGCTTTACCGTCAAAGAGATTCCAAAAAGCGTCCTGAATAGCTTATACAGTTTGGCACCAATCCTCTGCTTGTATCCTATTTTAGGAAGAGAAATTCCTCGGCTTATCGCAAGCTTTTTCCAAAATTCGGCGTGTCTTTCTTCGGCTTGAGCCAAGTTCTTTAAAACTTCGACAAGTTTTCCGTCTTTTTCTGATTTCAAAAGTTCTTCATACACAAGCTTGTTAAAAACTTCATCCGTGTAATTTTTTGAAATGTCAATCATGACTCAAACCCTCCAAAATTGTATTTAAGAATTATTGGGCTGACTGACAACCGCTTTTTCACTTGTTTGCACCCTTTCTACAATTAGCGTAAGCCCTTCTATTCCTTTTACTACAACTTTTTCGCCAACAGGAATATCACCAGACATGCTTTTTGCGCGCCACACAACACCTTCAATCCTGACTTCACCCACTGGTGAAACGGGTGAGACAACCTGTCCCATCTTACCAATGAGCGACTCAGGACCTGTGAGCTTTCTCTTTGCTCTAAGAGGACCAACGATCCACCTAACATAAAGACCGGCGACCACTCCTATAGCCACAACCCCTGAGAGCACAACTTCTGAAGTAAAGTTTATCGGACTTGGACCGACGATGTTCAACCCTTGTGTAAGAAGAAGAATGCCCAAAACTCCTAGAGCAACACCGCCCATCATCGCAAGTCCGTGACCAAGCTTAAGCTCAAGCACAATAAGAACAGCGGCTACGATTAGAAGCAAAAAGCCCAAGTCTATCGCTTGTATCACCTCAAGTCCGACAAGACCTGCGACGATCGCGATAACACCCGCAATTGTAAGTAGAATGGTCGGGTGATACAGGTCGAGAACGATCGCAAGCTCACCCAATAAAATGAGAATACCGTCGATCACGCTGTTACTCAGCGCGCTCAAAAACTGCTCATAAAAGTTTTCGGAAACCGTGACGATGGGAGAACCAGAAAGGTTGAGCTCCGACAACGCTTCGGGTAAACTGTTCGCTATGCCATTAATCAGGTGATATTCATACGCCTGTTGCGCGGTATAAGCCACGTCTGCGTAAACCATTTGGTACGCCGCTGTGGTGTTTCTGTTCCATTTTGCGGCCAAGGCGACCATGAGTTTGAGCATCGCGCTTTCTGTGTGGTTTTGTTCAAGAGGGGTACCGCCAACCACAATCGGTGTTGAAGGCCCTATTTCTGAACCATCACCCATTAGAATTTTGTTGGTCGCCATGGCGATGTAGCTACCAGCTGAAGCAGCAAGCGAGTTTGGCGGAACATAAGTGTAAACAGGAATTCCAGAGTTGTTCGCAAGTTGAATTGTGTGAATGATGTTTAGCATGTCGCTCAAGTATCCACCTGGCGTGTTCATTTGTATCACTATCGCCCTCGCTCCTTCGCTTTGAGCTAAAGCCAAAACGCGACCAAAAAAGTTGGACGCGCCAGCGTCGACCGGCGCGCTAAACTGAGCTATGATCACAGGGGCTGTTTGCTGTGCGCTCACTTGTAAAGAAAGCAGAATTCCGAGTAAAGCAAGCGTTACAAAAACCGTCTGAAACACGTAGAAACCAGTTACCTTTCTCTTTTTGTGCATCTTGATATTTAAGCCCTCTTTACTTAAAAGGATGACGAGTGGTTAAATACAATTGTAAGCTTTATTTTGGTTTTTGAGTTTTGAGTGATGTGAGCGATCAAAAGTTTGAGTATATAATAATCGGAGGAGGTCTTGCAGGCGGAAATGCGGCGCTTGAAATCAGAAACAGAAACAAAGAAAAGAGTGTTCTTCTTATCACCTCGGAAAGGGAGTATCCGTATGACAGAGTTCCGCTCTCCAAAGAATACTTAAGAGGCACCTTGAGCAAAGACAAGCTCTTTCTAAAGAGCGCTAAGTTTTACGAAGAAAACTCGATAAAAGTGATACTCGGAAAAAGCGCCACCCGTATAAACCCACGAGAAAGAAGCGTCACACTACAGGATGGCTCAGTTTATCGCTTCGAAAAGCTACTTATAGCAACAGGGGGTAGCGTAAAGCGGCTTAACATTGAGGGCTCTGAGCTAAGCGGTGTTCATTACTTAAGAACGATTGAAGACTGTGACAAAATAAAAGAACAAGCTTCTCGTTCAAAAAGAGTAGTGGTGATCGGAGGTGGCTTTATAGGCTGTGAGGTTGCGTCGTCACTTTCGTCAATTGGTCTTGAAACTTGGATTGTAGAGATCGCACCCTTTCTTTTACCTATGGCGATAGATCAAGAAACTGGCGTTTGGCTCAAAAATTACTACGAAAGAAAGGGCGTTTACGTGCTCACTTCGACTGGCGTTAAACGCTTTTTGGGAGAAGAAGGGCGAGTAAAGGCGGTTGAAACCACAACAGGCGACGTTTTGAAAACCGATTTTGTAGTGGTAGGGGTTGGAATTTATCCTAACACGCAGCTTGCGCAAGACGCGGGTTTAAAGGTCGACCGTGGAATCGTAGTGAACGAATATCTCGAAACAACCGAAGAAGGAATTTACGCCGCCGGTGACGTCGCAAGGTTTTACAGCCCAATCTTTTCAAGACACCTACGCGTGGAGCACTACGACGTGGCGGTAAAACAGGGAAGGATTGCAGCCGCGAATATGACGGGTGAGCGAAGAGCGTTTGACGTTTTGCCCTACTTTTACTCATATCAGTTTGAATTAAAGATTCACGCGTACGGAGACTTAACGAGCAAAACCTCGATCGTAAGGAGAGGCGCTCTTGATGAAAAATCCGGTTTCTTTCAGTTTTTCTTTAATGGTGATGTTTTAGACGGAGTGCTCAGCGTAAACAAGAAGTGGGACGAAATAAAACTTGCGCGTGAATTGGTTTTACGCAGGGCGAAATTCGAAAATCCTAGCGAGCTTTCTAACGAGTCAAAAAGTCTTAGCGAATACTTATGACACCTTTTCAAAAATCTGCTTAAGCCCTTCTTTATAACTTGGGTATTTTAGCTCAAAACCGAGTTTTTTGAGCTTTTCATTGGAAACCGCTTGAGATATCGAAAAAGCGGGTGCGACGAGTTTGTATCCAGCGCCCAAAAAGGGTTTTAGCACCAAAAGCGGAATATAAAGCGGTTTTGGCGCACCAAAAAGCTCGCACGCGTGTTCTATGAATTTTTTAAAGACAACAGGTTCGTCGTCAACGACGTTGTAAACTTCACCAGTTGAAGGATTTGTAAGAAAGTGAACAAGTGCGCTAGCAGCGTCTTCGATGTGAATTAAGCTTGTGGTAAAGCGCGCATTTCCTGGCACAAACACCCTTTTCCTTTTTGCGATCCTTTCAAAAAATAGCTCTTTCCAAATTCCGCCCCAACCGTATACGGAGCCCATGCGCGCAATTGTGTAGTCGATATCAAACTTGTTTCCGTATTCGGTCACAACAGCCTCCCATTTTAAAACAGTTTGACCAAACCAAGTTGAATCGTCAATCGGGTCCTTCTCAGTGTTTAACGGAAGAGAAATTTCGCCTTTGTACACTTGTTCCCTTTTGTAAACGAGAGCGCCGCTTAAGCACACAAAAAGAGGCTTACTTGGCATTTCCTTTATACACTCTAGCACGTTTCTTGTTCCTTCAACTCTAGAAGACTGCATGAGAGCCAGGTAGTCCTCTCCAACCCTTCCTTTGGGATACCTTTCGCCAACCGCAAAAAGAATCGCTTCTGGTTTGCACTCGTTGATCGCTTTCTCTACGCTCACTTTATCCAAAACGTTGGCCACAAAAGTCTTTACTGGAACATCCAGTTTTTGTGACCTTGCTACTCCAAACACTTCCTCACCTCTTTCTTTAAGTAGCTCTACCACTTTGCCACCTATGAAGCCCGTGACGCCGAAAACTAGTATACGCATGTTTTGACAAGCGCACAGTTGCTTATATTTTCAGCGAAGGCGTGTTTTCTAGACTTCGATAAACCTTTAAAATCACAAAGTTAGCAAATGCTAATGCTTAAAGAAAAATGGTTGAGTACAAGTGCCAAATCTGTTCCGACATACGCAATCACCGAAATCGCGAGATTCGCAAGAAAGTACGAAGAAAAAGGTTTAATTTACTTGAACATAGGCGAACCAGATTTTGACACACCAGAAAACATAAAAGAAGCGGCGATAAGGGCGATCAAAGAAGGAAAAACTCACTACACAACGGATATAGGAATAGCCGAACTAAGAGAAGCGATATCACAAAAGCTAAGGAGGGTGAATTCTGTAGATTATTCGCCAGAAGACATCACAGTCGTGAGTGGTTCACAAGAAGGAATAGCCGTGCTTTCACAGACGATCCTTGATCCAGGAGACGAAGTGATTATGAGCGATCCTTACTACCCTTCGTACTACCAAAACGTGCTTTTGAGAGGTGCCAAACCCGTTTTTGTTAAATTATCGCCAGAAAATGGCTTTGAGATGAAGGCAGAAGAAATCAGAAAGCTCGTCACACCAAAAACCAAGGCGATAATCATTGTCAGCCCGAACAACCCAACTGGTGGTGTCCAATCGCATGAAGAGCTAAAGCAAATAGCAGAGATTGCAAATGAACACGATTTGCTCGTGATATCAGACGAAATTTACGAGTATATAGTGTACGAAGATGCTAAACACTACTCGATCGCGTCTTTACCAGGAATGAATGAGAGGACAATCTTACAAAACGGCTTTAGCAAAGCTTATGCGATGACAGGTTGGAGAATTGGGTATGTAGCAACACCACCTAGCATCACACCAAAGTTTCAGGAAATACACAGGGCGAGTGTTATTTGTCCTCCGAGTATAAGTCAATACGCCGCGCTTGAAGCGCTCAAAGGTCCACAGGATTTTGTAAAACGCATGGTGGACGAGTTCAAAAAAAGAAGGGAGTTTGTGGTAAAGAGAATTCGTGAAATGAGTGAAGTAAAAGTGAGTGAACCAAAGGGCGCGTTTTACGTCTTTCCAGATTTTGGGTACTACACTTGCGACGATGAAAAGTTCGCAAAAGAGCTTATTAGAGAAGCGGGTGTTGTCACGGTTCACGGATCGGCTTTTGGGCCTTCTGGGAAGGCTCATATCAGAATTAGCTTTGCGGCTTCCATGGAAAAGCTTGAGGAAGGATTGAATCGAATTGACGCGTATTTGAGAACACTCAAAGCTAACCACTAGCTCAAACAATCCGAAACGCTATTATAGCTACGGCAGATTGGGCTATTTGGTGGGATTTTTGAAATTCACGGTGACAGGTGTGTATTCGTCTGCAATTTCCAAAATGCTGTTAGAAAACGGCCATGAACCTACTAGACTGTCCAACACGCTCGTTCAGCGACTTGGAATAACCACAAGAAACGACGAACCAGACGTAGTAATAAAAGACATGTCGAGATGGCAAGGTGTTGTGCTAATAGGCGACGGCGCAAAAGTTTTGGCTGACGAAATAACTGACAAAGTCAAACAAAGCGCGATGTTTTACCTTCCCAAGGTTTACGGCGCGATTTACAAAGCGAGAATACTGGAGAAAGTGAGAAATGGGTTTATTGTGGACTTGGATGGTAGAAAGGGTTTACTTAAGACGAAACTCTATGAAACAGAAATTATGGCGGTGCAGGTCACAGGCTATGCGCGTAGCGTTTCAAAGCTTCTTGTAACGGACACTTTGAGAGTAAGGGCTGGTGGAAGTGAGGCGATAAGGTTAAGCAGAGGAAGGATGAGCCAACCAGATTTACCCGCAGGCTGGAAGTGGAAAAAGAACGGAAGCGAAGAAGATCGAAAGGCTGTTTCAGAAAAGGCTAGAGACGTGGAAGAGATGGTCAGCTCACCCGAAGTGCCTGAAGGCAGGTGTATCGCACAAGGTGTTGACTATGTCGAGCTTGTGTTTGGGTATGATGCAAAAAAAGTTTTGGATGAATGGCGAAGAAAGCTTGTTCCCACAATGAATGGCCATCACTATTTAAAGTCACTTGGTCCTGAGTACTCGGCTCTTGTAGAATTTGCTGAAAGGGTTCAGCCGTTTGTTGGCGAACAATTTGAACAAATTGTGAAAGACACTTTGGTTAAGGGCGTTTACCCAAGAAGCACCGAGGAAATAAAGATATTTCATATGAAACCAAATGGGGTTGACGTTGAACAGTCACCCGCTTATGTGTTACACAGTGATGAGAAAACGATCATCACGAAAAGGAGAATACGATCAAGTGGAAAGTACGACGGTTTAAACGCCGAAAAATCACCGGGCGATTACGCGATAACCGAGTTTAGAATTGACGAATGGTTCGAAAAAACCACGTACTACAGAAGAGACGGCTCTGAGATCGGCGTGTACGCAAACATTTCAACGCCGCCAGAAGTTTCTAAAACGTTCATTAGATATATCGACCTTTATATAGATGTTGTAAGAAGTGGGGAAAATGTTTCGATAATAGACCAAGATGAGTTGGAAAGAGCCTACAAAAACGGACATATCAACGAGTATCTTTATCAAAAGGCGATTGAAGTGGCGCAAAAGGTTGCTGAAGAGCTCAAAACGAAAAAACTTTGATAATACGCTTATTAATGAGTTTGACAAATAGCTTGCGAAGTTGATTCGAAGTGACGGCGGAAAAATTCGACGTGATAGTGGTCGGAGCTGGGCCAGCTGGCTCAGCAGCGGCGCTTACGATGGCGAAAGAAGGCGTTGACGTCGCCTTAATAGAAAGAGGGGAGACGCCTGGCGCAAAGAATGTTTTTGGTGGTGTGGTTTATCAGTGGCCTCTTGAAGAGCTAGTGCCAAACTTCTGGGAAAAAGCGCCCATAGAAAGAAGAGTGGTGGACCACAGACTTGTGATAATGAGTAAAGAGTCAAGCTTTACGATATCTTACCGGGACGACTACTTTGCCCAAAATGCGTGTGGGGGTTTTACTGCACTAAGAACAAAGTTCGATCCGTGGCTTGCACAAAAAGCCGAAGAAGCGGGTGCGCTCCTTATCACCGGAATGGCTGTGGACGACGTTATCATAGAAAACGGGCGGGTTGTTGGCGTTACAACTGGTAAGGGAAGAGAAAATGAGCTTTACGCTTCAGCGATTGTGGCGGCTGACGGCGTGCTTTCAACCGTGCTCAACAAAGCGGGAATTAGAGGACCACCCGCGCCTCACGAGGTTGCACTCGGAGTAAAGGAAATAATAGAATTGCCTTCAGAAACAATAGAGGCGCGCTTCAATCTCAAAAAAGGAGTGGGAGCTAGACTTGACTACTTGGGTTATGTCACATCGGGTAGAGCGGGTGGAGGATTCGTTTACACGAATTCAAACAGCCTTAGCGTGGGCGTTGCAATACTTCTTAGTGACCTTATTGAGCTCAAAATCAAACCTTACGAGCTACTTGACTGGTTCAAGTCGCATCCCGCGGTTTCTCCTTTGATCGAAGGCGGAAAGGTGAAAGAGTACCAAGCGCACCTCATACCAGAAGGTGGAATCGACTCAATTCCTCCGCTTGTGAGCAAAGGCGTTTTGGCAGTCGGAGACGCTGCGATGCTTTGCCTATATCCTGAAGGAACAAACATGGCAATGGCGTCTGGTATGCTAGCTGGACGGGCGCTAGCAAGAGCTAAAAAGCTCAACGATTTCTCTGATTCTTCGCTTTTTGAATACCAAAGGCTTATGGAAAGTAGCTATGTCGTGCGTGAACACAAAAGGAAAAAAAGATACAACGAAGTTTTAAGAGAGAGCCAAAGGTTTTTCAACGAATATCCAGAGATGATAACTCAAATTATGAGAGAGCTACTCGTTGTCGACGGTTTGGAAAAGTCGGTCAAACACCAAAGGGCGCGTGAGACAATAAGAGACAAAGTAGGTTATTTAAGACTCTTAAAAGACTTTTACTCAGAAGTGTGGTCGGTCCTACCTTGGTAAAGTCAATTAGCAGAAAGATTGATGAAAGAATATTTGTGAACAGGTACAACATACACAAAGAAAGTCACCTTCATGTTGACCAGTCGATGTGCGAAAAGTGCGAGCACAAGCCTTGCACATATTCGTGTCCTGTGGACAACTATGTTTGGGACAAAGAAACAAAAAGACTAACAGTTTACTATGAAGGATGCGTTGAGTGCGGCGCATGCGTAGTGGTTTGCCCCTACCACAAAATCACGCTTGAATATCCTCCTCTAGGTAGGGGAATAAACTACAGGTTTGGATAAGAGGTGAAATCGTTTGTTTAATGTTGTAGTTCCAATAAAGCAGGTGCCAGACGTCACCGAGTTAAGGCTGGACCCAGTCACCCACGCGCTCATTCGTGAAGGGGTTCCGAGTATTCTAAACCCTTACGATCGGTACGCGATGGAGGCGGCTTTGCGCGTCAAAGAGAGTTTCGGTGGCAAAATAACCGCTATAACAATGGGACCGCTACAGGCAAAAAAAGCGCTACAAGAATGCTTGGCACTAGGCGCAGATGAGGCGGTTATACTTTCCGATAGAGCTTTCGCCGCAGCAGACACCTGGGCCACTGCGTACACTCTTTCCGTTTATATAAGAAACATCCCGTTTGATTTCATATTCACGGGTCTTAAAGCGATAGACGGCGAAACTGGGCAGGTTGGGCCACAACTAGCCGAGTTTTTGGGAATACCACACATAACGTACGCGCGAAAAATAGACATCGACCCTGATAAAAAGAAAGTCACGGTAGAAAGACAACTTGAAAACGGCTACGACGTTTGGGAAGCTCCTTATCCCATTCTCATTACGGTCGCACGCGAATTCGGCGAACCAAGAGCGCCAACGCTACAAGGATACGTCAGGGCAAAGAAAACGCCCATCAAAGTAGTGAGCGCCACAGACCTCGAAAGGATGGGTGGAAACCCGAAATTCTTCGGATTAAAGGGTTCACCAACTTTTATTCCAAAAGTTCACCCTCCTCCAGCAAGACCTCCTGGCACTATTTGGGAGGGAGATCCAAAAGAAGCGGTTTCAAAACTCGTTCAGGCTTTGCTTGAAAAGGGGTTGATATAGGTGTCTACACAATCTAGCTTTGCAGTCGTGACAGATCCTGAAATCCTTAAAAAGATATCGCAATACAAAGGAATCTGGGTTTACGCTGAGGTTGACGACAACACGCTGACAAGCGTAAGTCTTGAGCTTCTTGCCGCAGCGCGTTACTTGTCAAACAAAACAAAAGAAGATGTGAGCGCGGTTCTTCTGGGATACGGTGTAGAGAGATTTGCAAAAGAGCTTATCGCACACGGCGCCGACAGAGTTTATTTAGTGGAGCATCCTTTACTTTCAAGCTATACAAGCGACGCTTATTCCGAAGCGCTTGCACAGCTTGTTTTAAGTAAAAAGCCGTCTATCTTTCTTTTTGGCGCAAATCGAAATGCAAGAGACCTTGCGTCACGTGTTGCGGTGAAAGTTGAAACTGGACTTGCTGCCGATTGTATAAAACTTGAAATTAACGAAAGAGGACAATTGGAGCAAATAAGACCCGATTTTGGAGGTAAAGAGCTGTCTGTGGTTCTTACACCACGAACAAGACCACAAATGACAACCATTAGACCAGGCTCCTACAAGGCGCTCCCACCAGACCCTTCAAGGCAAGGTGTCGTCGAAAGGTTTCAAGTTGAGCTCAAACCCGAAAAGCTCAAAATAAAAGTGCTAAAAAGCGTAAGAGAAAAACTAGATCCGAAGGAAGACCTCGAAAAAGCAAAGGTGATTGTCGCAGGTGGTATGGGCCTAAAAAACAAAGAAAACTTTAAGCTTCTATACGAGCTTGCCTCACTTTTTGAAGGAGGTGCGGTTGCTGGTACAAGGTCTGTTTGTGAAAAGGGCTGGTTACCCCATCACCTCCAGGTTGGCCAGAGTGGAAAAACTGTTTCGCCCACGCTGTATTTCGCGATTGGTCTATCGGGTGCGATTCAGCATCTAGTTGGAATGCAGAACTCCGAAGTGATAGTGGCGATAAACATAGACAAAGAAGCTCCTATCTTTCAAGTGTGCACATACGGAATTGTGGGCGACCTTTTTGAAGTGGTGCCAATGCTTATTGAAGAAATAAAAAGAGTTAAAGCGCAAAAATCCACTCAAAAGCCAGCCCAAGAGGCGCTCGCGGCCACTGGCGGCTCTGAGTAGGTGGGAGTGTTGCTAAGCCAAGAGCTCGTCATGGCCGCACAAAACGATCACCTCAGAACCACGGACCAAAAAGTGTTCAAAATAATATCCGAATCTGACACAGGAGTAAGCTTTCAGGCGTTAAAAAGGACGCTTGGACTTCACCAAGAGTCGCTATCCAGAAGCCTAAAAAGACTTATGGAAATGGGTTTGGTGAGCAAACAAGAATCAGGGTATATAACCTCTGACTTCCAAGAAAAAACAGGGAAAGAGGGGTTTGTGGTCGTGGATTCCGCTTTGCCAAACGAGATAAACCCCAATACGCTCACAAACGTCTTAAAAGGAAGATGGTTTAAAGGACTTAGATGGTTTGGCATGTCTTTAGATGGAACCAAGCTAGTGTGGAGTACACTCGATGGCAAAAACAAGGTTTCTCTGAAAATCTTAGGACAAGAGCTTGTGATACAGGCCGATTCCACTTCAAAAGAAGCGGTTTTTGCGGCGATAAAACTAGCACACTCGGTGTTTGAAAAGATCGCGGATTTGCTACAAACGAACGTTAAAAATCAGCTTCTTCAAACTGTGACTTAGTTTTCAAAACTAAGTCGTTAAATCACTCTTTGAGTATTTATAGTTGATATGACGACAATTGTGGGTATAAAAACTTCAGAAGGTGTTGTTTTGGCATCAGACAAAAGGGCAAGCAAAGGCTTCTTCATCGCGTCTAAAGACGCAAAAAAGATTTACCAAATTGATCAAAGGACTGCGGCGGCGATTGCGGGTCAGGTTTCTGATGCGGAATACTTGGTGAATCTCGTTAAAGCTCAGCGTAAACTCATTGAGCTTGAAAGGGGGATTAAGCCTTCGGTGTTTGAAACCACTAAACTAATAGCCAACGCGGCTTACTACGGACTAAGAAACTACGCGCCTTTTCTTGCGGAGTTCATTGTCGCGGGTATCGACACAGAACCTCGCATTTATTCAACTGACGTAAGCGGTGCGATTTCGCCTGAAGTTTTTGTGTCAAGCGGCTCGGGCTCTCCTATTGCTTACGGCGTTCTCGAAGCCTCTTATCACGACAAGCTCACGCTAAAAGAAGCAGAAGAAATCGCAAGAAAAGCGGTTCAGGCTGCGATGCAAAGAGACCCTGGCTCTGGCGACGGAATTGAAGTTGTGTCGATACGCGTATAGGGGGTGAAAAAGATGCAGTATTCACCTGAAAGGTTTCCCCCATTCTTCTATGGCCCTGAAGGTAGGCTAATTCAAGTTGAATACGCAGCAGAAGCTGTAAGCAGAGGTTCTACCACAGTCGGTATAAGAACAGACCAGTTTGCGTTTATCGCAAGCCATGTGAGACCACCTAGGGAACTTGTCGACCCGTTTGACAAAATATTTGAAATTGACGAACACGTTGGCGCAACAGGAAGTGGATACATCAGTGACATGCTAAGGCTTGTAGACGAACTAAGGGTCGAAGCTCAGCAACACAGGCTGACTATGGGAACGCCGATAGACATCTATACGCTTTCAAAACGAATCGGACAATTCATTCACGAGTTTACTCTTTACGCAGTAAGACTCCCCGCTTCCTCGCTCATCATAGCTGGCGCCGACCAAAAAGGCGTTCACCTTTACCAGATCGATCCATCTGGCACGTTTTCAAGAGGATCGGCTTTTGCTGTAGGAAAAAACGCGGAGCGTGCGATTGACCTTATCGTGAAATCTTATAGAAAGGATCTGACGCTAGATGACGCAAGAAAACTCGCCGAACAAGCGATAGAGAGCGCAATAGGAGAAAAACCACTGTTACAGACGGGTTACATCAAACTTGATGAAAAAGTGTTTGTAAAAGAAAAGTACTAGATACGCACCGACTCTCTAAAGTCTTCTTTTATCACCTTGAGCGCGAATGCGGTGTTGCTACGCTCCACACCATCTATTTTTGTAAAGCTTTCGATCACTTTTTCTAGCTCGGCCTTAGTCCTTGCCCTGATTAGCACAATAAAATCGTTTTCGCCTAGTACAAAGTAAACTCCCCACACACCCTCAACCGCTGCAAGCTTTCTTCCCACTTCTTCTGCGTACTGTGGGCCATACTTTGCCCTAATTAGGGAGATGGCGGTGATCGTGTTACCAGTTTTGTCAAGGTCAAGCCATGGTAACATACCCTTAAGCACTCCGCTCGCCTTTAGTTTCTTTATTCTATTGTGAACTGTGGACTTTGAAACTTCGACACGCCTTGCTATTTTTTCTAGGTTAAACTCGCCTTCTTTGAGCATTGCCTGAATTATTCGCCTGTCTACGTCATCAAGCTCAACTTCCGAAATTTGTGCAATTGTCATAATGGAATAATATTGCGATTACTTATATAGATATCGGAAAATCTCTTAATTTTTTTGATTTGTCAAAAAGGTGAGGTAAAAGGATTACTTTTGTGTATTGAACAGTTTTTAAAATTTCGAGTAACTCGAAAGAACACCACAAAGCTTTTGCAAAGCTTGTGGCAATGTGAAAATATGCCAAAAATTTATGTTGGGCCAGCCGGTGTTCCGATTAGCGCTAAAGGTGGTTCTACAATAGACGGGATCAAAACCGTTCGCTCTCTCGGCTTGAACGCGATGGAAGTCGAATTTGTTCAAGGAGTGAGAATGTCACCAGAAATGGCAAAAGAAGCGGGAAAGGTCGCAAAAGAGCTTAACGTGAGGCTTTCGGTTCACGCGCCTTACTTCATAAATCTTTGTTCTCAAGAAAAACAAAAAGTAGAAGCTTCTAAAAAGAGAATCATTGACAGCGCCGACAGAGCGGAAAGGATGGGCGCTGATGCGGTGGCAATTCACGTAGGCTTTTATGGTAAAAGAAAACCTTCAGAGTGCTTTGAAAGTGTTTGTCAAGCGTTTGAAGAGATAGTGGAATCTTTAAAAGAAAACGGCATTACGAACGTAAAGCTTGGTGCAGAAACTATGGCAAAGGAGAGCGCTTTTGGAACACTTGAAGAGGTTATACAACTTTCAAAAAGAGTAAAAGGTGTTATACCGTACATCGATTGGGGTCATACATTTGCAAGGCTTGGAGGAAAGATTGACTATGGCCAAGTTATCGACCTTATAACATCTGAACTTGGCTTATTACACATAAATTCTCACTTTGAGTCTTTGGTATTTAAAAATGGAAAATACGTTGACGTTCACAGACCTGTGTCATACGAAACTCCACCGTTTAAACCGCTCGCTCAAGCGTTGCTAAAAAGAAGTGTGAATGCGACGATCATCTGTGAAAGCCCTTTGCTTGAACAGGATGCTCTAATTATGAAAAAAGTGCTAGAAGAGTTGGGTTACGAGCTTGAGTGATTATTTCATTAAAGCTCTCATTGGCCTTAACTCTCTTTTTAAAGGATCTAAAACGAGGCCAAAAATTTCAAGTGTTATCACACCCAAAAGATTTTCGTCTTCAGTCTCACCGAGAACTACTGGAGAGTGTCTTTCTCCAAAATGCGCAAGTTGAATTCTAGCTTCACTAATTCCTCTTTTTATTACACTTCCATCGGTCAAGACGAATTCAATCTCATCTTGAGCCTTTAAACCCAACGTTTCCCAAACTTCCTTTTTTAACACAGTATAAGAAGCGCCAGAATCAACCAAAAGCTTTACAGGAACTTGTTTCCCATCATTTTTGACAATCGCATCTATGTAAACTATGCCCATAATGTTAAAAATTGTTTGGTCACTAATTTAGTTTTGTGCCGTTGGATCTCAAACAAGCGTTTGCATAATCACTGATACTCAACTGGGTCAACAAGACCGTTGATTTCAAAAGCCTTTTTCCTCATATAGCAAGGTCCACACTTTCCACAGTGTTTTTCTCCGCCTTCGTAACAGCTCCATGTTAGTTCTAGTGGAGTTCCGATTTCGACACCTAGTTTTACAATTTCGTGTTTCATTAAGTTGCCAACAGGCATAAGCACTTCAACTCTATTCTGTAAGTTTGTAGAGTAAGGCAATATCTCGTTGAACTTTTTGACGAACATCATTTCGTTGTCAGAAAAGGCTCCTGCTTCTTCAAGATTGACGCCTATTGCGACGTAGTCGAACCCTCTATCCTCTGCTATACTCGTAGCAAGTGACAAGAACACAAGGTTACGCGCAGACACCCACTCATGCGCAAACTCAGCACCACTTTCACCTTCGCCTTTCGTAGCAATCTTTTTTGAAAAGTCAAGGAGTGGAGAGTAATAAGAATGTGCTTTGAAGAAGTTTGTGTCGACGACTATAAGTGGCATGTTAAGAGCTTTAGAAATCTTGGTGATGCTTTCAAACTCCTTCTTTTGAGCTCTGTGTCCATACCTGAAGTGTAAGAGCGTGACGTCGTAGCCTTGAACTTGTAACCAATGCGCGGCAACTGTGCTATCCAAGCCAGAACTGCACACCGCTAGAACCTTTTTACCTCTCTGTTTTTTCCACAGACTCACTTGTTCACTGTTCTTGTTGGTGTCAACTTTTAGGAGTGAATACGGAGAAAGCTGTTTTGTAGGATTCGACAACCAAAGTGGTGCGTCTTCGAAATACTCTTCAAGAGAGGTAAAGAAAAGTGTGTCCAAGACATAGTCGTACTGTAGGTATAAGGGCTTGTAGTTGACAGCCAAATAAAGCTCATTTGGTCGTCTTAAGTCGACTATTGCCAAAGCGTAGCTTCCTATCAAAGTGTCACACAGTATGTTTCTAAGCGCTTGTAGCGTACCGTCCCATAGCTTTTCAAGCAAAGGTGGAATAATTGCAGTATCAATCTTGCTTGTTCTTTCTAAGTGAAGCTCTTTTTCCAAGTCCTTGTCGTTTGCGATAATGCCATTGTGCGCCACCACGAACCCGTTAGAAACAATAGGCTGTATGTCTTCCTTTCTTTTGTTTCTTACGTATTCTGTTGTGGGTTCTGCTCTGTTGTTGTTTATCACAATTGTGGTGTTCGAATCCACAAAACGTGGTGCAAAGATTAAGGTGTCGCTAGGTTTTCCTACGTTTTTTATTTCTTTATAAGAACCGTCTTTGGATATCGAAATCACACCATAGCTATCTCTACCTCTGTCTTGTGCTTTCGTGATTATACGCCTTAGCTTGTCTTCGATTGCAATACACTCTTTTTCTGTCCTTTGTCTTTCAAAGATTATACAACCGCTGATGCTACACAATTTCAAACACCTCTTTTATGACCCCACGCCACTCTGTGAAGTTGCAAACACACTCTAAAGCCCCAATTACCCTTTAAGTTGGCCTCCGCAAGCTCAGCAAGCGCTTTAGAGTAATCGGGTCTATTTCCATCCGGTTGAACGAAGACACGCTCCTTTGGTATACCCCATTTTGAGCAAACTTCATAGACTTCCTCAAGGTCATACCACGGGTTTATAATCACGAATTTCACATAATAGTATTTTGCGAATTTTAACCAGGAAAGATTTGTTTCTACAATCTCGCCACAATTTCTTAATTTTGGCGAAACTGACCATATGTCCACTTGTTTCAGGAGCTCGTCACACGGTTTAATCGTTCCATTTGTTTCGACGACTATTTTGTGACGGTATTCCTTAATAAGCGCAACAAGTCGCTCAATATTTTGTAACAGCGGTTCGCCGCCTGTGATCGTGACAAGAGGCACAATTTCTGGCGTTCCAAAGGCGAGTTTTTTTGCTATTTCATCCTCACTCATTAAGTAGTAGTCCACACCCTCTTGTGCTCTGTCTTGTCTAATCCAGCTATACTTTGTGTCACACCAAACGCATTTCAAGTTACACCCATACAATCTTACAAAGTGCGAAGGAATTCCAATAACTTCCCCTTCGCCTTGCACACTCGTAAATAGTTCGCACACCTTTAACACAAACGCACCACCAATGCTTTTTTTACAAATTGAAAACAATTAAGCACTGCGTTTGGGAATTTTTGGCATTTGTTGGTTCTCGAATATTTTGGTGGATGTTAGCGGCATAATTTTGCTCTACAAGAGAAATCCACACCATTTTAGCGCTGGACGCGTTACCGTGTGTACAACACGTTGGTGAGCGCACTAATTGCAGAACTTCTACACACACCGCGCTAAATTTATAAAACAATCACATGTATTTCGGTTGTGAAACTTTCGAGTGCCAACGTGTGGCTTGGAAGAAGATTAGCGGCGGTGATCACTTTTTCTCTTGTTTTAAGCAACAGTCAGGCGGTTTATTCTCTTCTTATTAATTTGCAACAGCTTCTCTCACTTTTAGAGCAGGTAGAGCTACCCACACAAACTTGGATTCTACTACTTTTAAACCAAGTTTTGATGGGCGGCGCGATGATTCTTTTGCTGTTCATTTTGGTTTTAAACCACTCATTGAGCAAACTAAAAGCCGTTATAAAACGACATCTTATAGCTCACCTTTAAATTTAAATTAGTATGCTACCAAAGGGTCAATTTTATTCTCGGAACTGGATTTTGTATTCCGCATTAGGACAGCCTGAAGTGGATATTAAAAGCTACAGACTTCGCATTTCGGGAAACGTCGAAAATTCGTTTAGCCTTACATACGAGCAGCTAAAAGAAAAAGCCACCGTGGAATACACAAGCGACTTTCACTGTGTCACCAAGTGGAGCATAAAAGACGTAAGGTGGAAAGGAGTCTCTCTAAGAGCGCTTCTTGAAGAAGCACGACCGAAAGGCGACTCGGAATGGGTTGTGTTTCTTTGTCTTGACGGTTACAGCGCACCAGTTCCGCTTGAAGACGCGCTTGATGAGCGAGCGATCATCGCAATTGAAATGAACGAAAAGCCGCTAAGACCAGAACAGGGATTTCCGGCGAGACCATTTATTCCTCACCTTTATGGCTGGAAGAGTGCAAAATGGGTCACTGAGGTTCACGTGATTAGAAGTTATATAGATGGCTATTGGGAGAGGTATGGGTATCACGAAAGAGGGAATGTTTATTTGGAAGAAAGATTCAAGGGACAAGAGTGGAGAAAGGTCAAAAAGAGTGTCGCTGGCACTTTGAAAGCTCAAGACTAGACGCGCTCAACCACGCTGATTCCTTTTGCCCTTTTAATTATGTTTCTTAGAACGTAGTGCAAAATTCCTCCATTAAGATAGTACTCCACTTCAACTGGTGTGTCGAGTCTCGCTTTGACCTTTGTTTCAAGAACTTCCCCATTTTCTCTTGTAATTCTTAGGGTCAAAAGTTGCGATGGTTTAAGATTTGTCAAGCCAAGTATGTCATACTTTTCGTTGCCCTTAAGGCCAAGGTTCTTTGCGTTTTCGTTGTTCAAAAACTGCAAAGGCAGGACGCCCATTCCAACAAGGTTTGAGCGGTGAATACGCTCAAAACTTTCGGCTATAACCGCTTTTACGCCCAAAAGCGCAGGCCCCTTAGCCGCCCAGTCTCTTGAGCTACCAGCGCCATACTCCTTACCCGCTATCACGACAAGCGGTACACCTTCTGCTTTATATCGCATCGCAGCTTCGTAAACTGTCATTCTTTCGCCGCTCGGGTAGTGAATCGTATAGCCCCCCTCAACGCCCTGTAACATGAGGTTTTTGATCTTTGTGTTGGCAAAAGTTCCTCTCATCATAACCTCGTGATTTCCTCTTCTTGCGCCGTATGAATTAAAGTCGGCAGGCTGAACTCCGTGTTCAATCAGGTATTTACCAGCTGGCGAGTCCTTTTCAATAGAGCCAGCGGGAGATATGTGATCTGTGGTGACAGAATCTCCAAGTATAAGAAGCGCGCGGGCGCCTCTTATGTCGTGCAATTTGGGAAGAGATTCGATAGAGAAATTGTCAAAGAAAGGAGGTTTCCTGATATAGGTGCTTTTCGGATCCCAATTAAAAATCACGTCCGAAGGCGCTTCGAGCTTGTTCCACTCTGGCACCATGTTTTCGAAGTTTGAGTAACGACGCCTGAACATTTCTGGATCGATAGAATTCTTGATCACTTCTTCTATTTCTTTCGTGTTTGGCCAGATATCCTTAAGGTAAACAGGTCCGCTTTTGCCAATCCCTATAGGCTCTTTTGAAAGGTCTTTGTTCACACTGCCTGCAAGCGCGAACGCGACCACAAGCGGTGGAGACATAAGATAGTTTGCCCTTACGTCCTTGTTAATCCTCATTTCAAAGTTTCTGTTTCCTGAAAGCACGCTTGCGACGATAAGCTCATTTTGTTGAATCGCTTTTTCAATAGGTAAAGGTAGAGGACCACTGTTACCTATACACGTAGTACACCCATAGCCCACAATCGAAAAACCAAGCGCATCAAGGTAAGCCATAAGTCCGCTTTTTGTTAAATAGTCCGTGACCACCCTTGATCCTGGGGCGGAGCTTGTTTTGACATACGGAGGAGGGTGTAGGCCAAGCTCAAAGGCTTTTTTTGCGAGCAAAGCCGCGCCAATCATAAGCGTTGGATTGCTTGTGTTTGTGCAGCTTGTTATCGCGGCGATCACTATATCACCATCGCCCAAACTCACCTTTTTTCCGTCTTCCAAAATCACTTCGACACGCCTTTTTCCTCCCTGTCCACCCTTCTTTTTGTTTCTCTCTACAACAAGCTTGTCTATCGTAGAAGGAATTTTGTCAAACGTGAGTTTGCTCCATGGTAATGAAGGTCCCGCAACAGTTGGTTCAACGCTAGAAAGGTCAAACTCAATCGTTTCGCTGTATTCAATTTCTTCTTGTAATCCAAACATTCCTTGCGCTTTGTAGTACGCCTCTACAAGCCTCACATGCTCTTCGGCACGTCCGGTTAATCTCAAATAATCAAGTGTTGCCTCATCCACTGGGAAGAGTGCAATCGTTGCGCCATACTCTGGGCACATGTTTGACACGGTAGCTCTATCTGGCACACTCAGGTTTTTCACACCTTCGCCATAAAACTCAACAAACTTGCCCACTACGTCCTTTTTTCTTAGCAACTCTGTGAGCGTAAGAACTAGATCGGTTGAGGTCACTCCTTCCCTTAACGAGCCTGTGAGTTCAACGCCCACAACTTTTGGTGTGAGAAATGTCACAGGTTCACCGAGCATCGCAGCTTCGGCTTCGATCCCGCCGACACCCCATCCGACGATGCCTAAACCGTTTATCATCGTTGTGTGAGAGTCGGTGCCCACCAAACTGTCAAAATACGCCAGATTTCGGTCGACCACAACGTTTTTGCCCAAATACTCTAGGTTCACTTGGTGAACTATTCCTACACCAGGTGGGAAGAGTGTAAAATTGGAAAAAGCCTTTTGCGCCCATTTCAAAAACACGTACCTTTCTTTGTTTCTTTTAAACTCAAGCTCCATGTTTTTGCTGAGCGCATCAGGAATACCGAAATAATCAACTTGGATTGAGTGGTCGATCACCAAATCTATCGGAACCACTGGGTTAATCAGCTTTGGATCAAGACCGTTCTGCTTAACCACGTCTCTCATAGCCGCAAGATCCACGATACACGGTACACCCGTAAAGTCTTGCATCAAAACTCGCGACACTTTAAAGGGAATTTCTTTTTCAGCCGGGTTTTTTGCATTCCAGTTTGCAAGAGTCGCTATGTCCTCTTCAGTTATTGAGAATCCATCGAAATTTCGGACTAGGGACTCTAAAACAACTCTTAAGCTGAGCGGTAATTTCGAAACCTTACCTATACCCTCTTTTTCAAGTTTTTGAAGTGAATAAAAGCGATAGCTTTTTCTGGCAACTTCTAGCGATTCGACAAATTGGGTCGATTTTTCACTCATTTCTTCTCACCCACTAATCCCTTGTGGCAAATATTAACTTTAGCGAAAACTGGATTTCTTAATTACGAGCTCGCCTTCGTCATTTACGAGATACGCGCCAATCATATCCGTTCTTCTTTTTGACGCAACAAAAGCGGTAATCCAGCTTAGCATCACGATCGTAACAAGCGCTATTGAAACGTCACTCGGATAAGAAAGTGGCACGATGGACAAACCTAATCCTATTAGGTTTACTAGCGTTATACCAAACGATGGCATAACGTGCTTTAGCACGCTGAACTCCTCTCTAAAGTTTTTAAGATAAAAGAAGGGTAGCGAAATCGAGTCGCCAATTCTTCCGAGAATCCAGCAGAAGCTTGCGGCTACCGCAAACATTTCGTACGCGTTTAGAAAGCCCATTAGAAGCGGGGTTGAAAGAGCGAGCGCAAGAGAAATCGCTCCTACAAAAAATGCCGCGACGTACGGTGTTTTGTGTCTTTCATGAACCTTTGAGAACAACTGTGGAGCACCTTTTTCTCTTGCTAGACTAAACAAAATTCTTGAGGCGCTGATGTTAGTTCCCACGTTTGACACAAGAAGGCTATTTACGGCAAGCAAAACGAGTGCCACGGCAAGAAGTGTTGAAACCCTTGCGGCAAGCTGGACTATTGGAGCGTTTGCTGAGCCCAAAGTTGAAGCGTTCGCAATCCCCCAAGCGACAACAAGCGCATACGAAGAAAGTAGCATCGAGGAGCCTCCTAGCAAAAGAGCAAGCCACATGCCTCGCGTGACTGTCTTTGAGGGTGTTTTTGTCTCTTCTCCTAAATATGTCGCGGTTCCTGCTCCTGCAATCGAAATAACCGCAAGTAGATAGCCCGTAGAAAGCCCAGCAACTCCCCTTGGAGCCAATTTCAAGTCAGTAAAAACCGCGAGCGTGTTGTGATAACCCGCGCTAATTATAAGATATAAACTCAAACCAAAAAGAACAATCACTTCAAGCGTTGCGCCAACCGCTACGTACTTTGTGAGCGCCTTTGCAACGTCCAAATAAGTGAAAGGAATCGCAAGCCCAACTCCTATCATTGTGAGCGGAATCCAGCTCCAAGTGGGAAGGTGAACGCCAAACTGAGAAAGGAGGGAGGGAACGATTATCCCAACGTACATTCCCTCAAAAACCGTGGTAAAAAGAAAAGCGAGAAACTCGGTGATCGCCTCCAAATACCCAGCCTTTGGACCAATGCTGTTTGAAGTGTAAGTGTAGAACCCGCCTGCGGAGTTTATCTTCTTGCTAAAGCTTGTGAGCAAAAATATCCAAAGAACAGAAGTAAGAAACGCAAAGAAAGTCACAAGCGGAAGGTTTGCACCAGCGAAAATCGCGCCTGCCGCAAGGCTTGACACAACAGAGCCAAGAGGCGCTGTGACCGCCATCGCCTGAGCGTAGCTACCAAATATTCCTATTGCGTTGCGTTTAAGCCTTGGAGGGTCGTACGTCGCGCGCATTTTTGCCACCAAAAGATATTCGGGAATAGGTTATTTAAATTCTATTCTTAAAATTTCAGACTATAAATTTTTTTTATTTATAAAGTTAGTTTATACAAAAGTTTTTTAAATAAATGAGGCAAAAAGCTTATAGGAAATAAAGCGCAACCCTGCTTATGAAGGTTCGCGCGAGCGCGCCCACAAAAGTCACGCTTTTTGGCGAACACGCCGTGGTTTATGGTTTTCCTGCGCTCGTTATGGCCATTCAAAAAAGAGTTGAAGTAACTGCGTCAAAAACCAGTGATGGTGTGGTCAGAATAGAGCTCCCAGAACTTTCTTCTATAGGATTAAAACTAGAAATAAGAAACGGCGAAGTCGAAATCAAAAAAGTTCAAAACGCTTTGAAACACGCGTCTTACGTAGTCGAAACGATAAAAGAGTTACAAAAAAGGGCTAACCAAAGTTGTGGCGCAAAAATTATGGTCAAATCTAAACTACCAGCAGGTGTAGGGCTTGGAACATCGGCCGCTGTTATCGAAGCGGTCGGTCTGGCTTACTCGACACTCTTAGGAATCACCATGGACAAGAAAGAAATAGCGCAACTTGCAAAACATGTAGAGACGCTTGTACAGGGAAAATCGAGCGGAATGGACGCAAGCATCATATCTCAAGGAGGAATAGGGTTGTTCAGATTAGAAAACGAAACCCCAGTTTTACAAAGACTTGAAGCAAAAGAAATTCCGATAGTGATAGCGTACATCAAAAAAGTGATACCAACTGGAGAAGCTGTAGCAAGGGTTAAAGCGATATTCGAAAAACACAAAGATATAACGGAAACGATCTTTGAAGCAATCTGTGCGATCACCGAGAAAGCAACACGAAAAATTTTGGAAAACGACCTAAATTCGCTAGGAGAGTTGATGAACTTAAACCACGGGTTGCTTTGTTCGCTCGGTGTCTCAAATCTAAGGCTTGAGCAGCTGATTCACTTAGCAAGGGACGCTGGTGCACTAGGCTCGAAAATAACCGGTGCTGGTTTTGGCGGTTCTATTGTTTGCTTACTCAAAAACGAAGAAAGCGCAAAAAATGTGTGTCAAGTGTTAAAGCCTTTTTGTGACGGCGTTTTTTTGGCAAAAAGAGACAACATCGGCGCACAAGTGCAAATCATCGGCTCTTGAACGCGCTTTTTACTTCTTGAGCAAACCGTTCATCTGTGAGCAAGCGCGTTGCAATTCTTGCCAATGCTTCGCTAACTATACTGAGCGCTTTTTTTGCTTCGTCTGACACAGCCGCCTTTTCAGAGTCGCGCGAATGCCATGGTGTGCCTTGAGGGGCGATTTTGCAGGTGATTTCAAGAGAAGGAACTATTTGGGACACGTTAGCAAAATCCGTTGAACCGCGTGGAATCCTTTTAGTGGTTTCGGTATACGGGACGACGTCTACACCGAGTTGTTTCAAAACCTGTTCAGCAAACGCCATGAGTGGCTCGTTAAACACAGTAGTGGTGTACATTGGGCCAATTGGCGTGATCGTGTAACTCGCACCAGTGGCTATAGAACAACCCTCTACAATTCTTTTGAATTTTCGAATTAGCTCTTTCAGGTATTCGGTGTCTGATGATCGCAAACCGTAAACAAGCACCGCTTTGTCAGGTGTTACGTTAGACGCCACTCCGCCTTCTCTTATCACGCCGTGAATCACAACGTTGGCGTCTCTACGAACGTGCTGGCGAAGCATGTTAACCGCGGTGTACGTCAGAATCGCCGCATCGAGAGCGCTAACCCCCTTTTCAGGTGTTGCGGCCTCGTGAGCAGCCACACCATGAAAAGTGACTTCAAAGTCCTGAACTGCAAGCGAGGGGGAGCCAACGCTCCACTCAGTGCCTGGATGTGTCATCAGCACAAAATCTATGTCTTCAAAGCAATTTTTTTCGGCCATTATTATTTTTGAGCCAGCCCATTCGCCGCTACCTTCTTCGTCTGGCGTTCCAATGACCACAACCGATCCCTTGTTCGCTCTTTGCACCGTTTTTATGGCAGAAAGCAATGCCGAAGCGGCGATTATGTTGTGACCGCATGCATGACCCACAAGTGGTAGTGCGTCGTACTCAGCAAGAAATGCTACACGAGCGCCTTTATCTATTTTCTTTTCAGCCCTAAACGCCGTGGGTATTCCTGCATATCCTTGCACCACCTCAAAACCTTCTTCTTTTAGAGCTTGAACTAGCAGTTTAGAAGATTCAAACTCTTTGCTACCGATTTCGGCGAGTGAGTGAATTTTCTTTGCTATTTCCCATGCGCGCTCTTCTGAAATCACAATGCATGAAATTTGAGCAAAGTTATAAGATTTAAAAAACTTTTTAGGTAAATTCCGCGTTTTTCTAAAAATGCTACTCTTTTGTGTAAGGCATGGTGAATCAGAAGCTAATGTTCGCCGCGTTTTTCCTGATGAATCAAACCCTCCGGCTTTAACCCAAAAGGGTGTAGAACAAATAAAAGAGATCGCAAACGAGCTACAAAAACTTGAAGTGCAGGTTGTGTATTGTAGCCCAGCGCTAAGGACAAAACTTTCGGCACAGCTTATAACGCAAACCGTCAATGCACCTCTCTTCATCGACGAAAGGTTAAAGGAAGTGGACTTAGGAAGGCTTGCGGGAAAAAGCCACGCAGAAGTAAGGACGCTTGATCCTTATTGGTACGAGGAGTACTTTAACAAAGAAAACAAGTACGGCATCGAAAAGTTTGCGAGCATAATGAAAAGAGCGCACTCACTCGTTGAAGAGGTGCACAAAAAAGGTTACGAAAAGGTTGTTTTTGTGACGCATCTTGAAATAATTCGAGCTCTTGTCGCGGTTTCACTCAATCAAGAAGCGCCATGGATTAGAAGAATAAGAATTAACACAGGTTCCATTACGATTTTTGAAAAGAAAGAAAACGAACTCAGGCTTAAGGCGTTAAACTGGTTGCCGTTACGCGAATACTTGGATTACTCACGTAGCTAGGATTCTCGTATTCTTTTTGTTGTTTGCACCGCTCTTTCGCAAAGCTCTTTCCAAGAGTTTTGGTCAAACCGTCTTTTTTCAGGAAGCAGTGCGTTAAGTTCTAGATACAAATGCGTAGATGCGAGCTTTTTGAACGCATGGGCGGTGACGTCGAGCATCGCGTTAACAGGCTCGGTTATCATAAGGCTGAGCTCTTTTTTTACTTGAGGTAATTTGGCGATTTTCGAAGAAAACACGAAATCGTAAATATCGGCGGCATAAACCTTTGGTTTTCCATACTTTGCCGCGTAATGAGAGGTTAACGGAGTTGCGCGAATTAGACCTTGATTTATGCTTGATTGGTAAATCATGTTCAATTTTGAAGCGACAAGTGTTTCAATAGGAGGCACAAGAACGGAAAGCGAGGGAAGAGATTGGGTCTTTGTCACAAAATTTTGATACTCCATACTCTGCGAAATCGAATGGTGCACCACCGAGTTGTCTAACAGCGTGGTGGTGTCCTTTGACCAAATTTTGAGCTCAAAGTAAACTGGCGAAAAGTTTTCGTGTAAAAGTTTTGGGTTTCCGTCTAACAATCCAAGTTTTGAGGCAAGCGTGGAGCAGCATTTTGCGCTCTCCCTCAGTGTGAGATGACCGCCTCGAATGATCGCAACAAGCCTTACACGACCAGCTGGCATAGACCTCACCGGTTCGAAAACACCAAGCTCTAAAGAGCCTTTGACGAACTCGAGCGTGTCTGTTTTCACGCGTTTTTGCACTTCCTCGTTTAATTTTCGAGCAAGAACTCGCGGATCTGATAAATACTCTTGTGCGGCTTTTTGCGAAAGCGCAACGTCTACTCCAGTGACCAACCTTTGCTCAGAGATGTCAAGATAGCCGTTCAAAGCGGATGAGCCTATCAGTATCCATTCGCCTCTTGAAAAAAGCCTGTTTATGGCAAGCACCACTTCGTGGTGAAACTTTAAATAATCCAACCTTTTGGCGTCCCACCAACCCTCATTTTGTAGCGATAGATTTGGGTCGGTCGACACCTTTAAACCGTGAACTATTATCACTAAATCCCATATAAGCGCTTTGGAATCTACTCAAAACACGCTCGATATCGACAGCAAAGTTTTTGATAATGATAGTGCATCACTCATGAGCGATTTTGAGTAGAATAAAAGGCGCTGTTTTTACCCCAGACGGCACTATTTTGAATAGCGTCTCGGTGCATCTTAAGGCGTGGGCGAAAGCTCTAGAAGACAACGGCTACTTTGTGCACCACGAAACGCTACAACAGTCTTTTGGGATGGCCACACCAAGGCTTTTACGCTCGATGGTAGGTGAAGTGAGTGACAAGGTCCTTGAAAAAATAGAAAGAGACTATATAAAGAATTTTAGGGAAAGTTTGAGCCAAATAAAACTTTTTCCTGATTCGTTGAAAGCGCTTGAAATGCTAAAAAAAGCCGGAATAAAAGTGGGAATTGCCGCACTCACAGACGCCGCGACAGCCGAATTAATTCTCGACAAAAATGGCGTGCTTTCTTTTGTCGACGCTATCGTGGGTAGCGACGAAGTGCCTTTTGGCAGACCCGATCCAGACATTTTCGTTGAAGCGTTTAAAAGAATAGGGGTAAATCCAACGATGGGCGCGGTAATAGGTAGCACCGAATACGACGCGCTTTCCGCAAGAAAAATAAATGCGCTTTCAATAGTGATAAGCAGGGATTCCGCAAAAAAAAGCGTGAAGTTTGCTGAGCTTTTGTTTCGAGATTTGATTGAAGCGGCTGCGGAAATTCTCTCTTCTTAATTTGCTTTTATCGTGGTCAAAATAAAAACCGAAAGCGCGTAAAAGGGTATCGAAAACACAAATGGGGCAAGTTTTGAAACTTCTGTATAAAGGTAACCGGAAAGCACTTGCGCGGGTGTGGTCACAAGTAGCGGCACAACGTTAAACATGGCCATCAGTCTTCCTCTTAATTCTTTTGGAACGGTGTTTCCTTGTAAACTTTGGATTGTGGGGTTGACCATTGCACCACTCACTCCTCCTGTGACGCTCCAAGCAATTAGATCGTTCATGCCATTGGCGGACACAAAAACGAGCATGCTCAGCGGAGATGACAACGCTGAAAGAATGGCCGCGCTTTTAAGCCCGATACGCTTTATAAAAGACGCCGCAGGAAGAAGAAGCGCGATTGTTGTGATTGCGCTTATACCTGTGAGAAATCCGTATTGTGAAGGAGAAAGACGCGCTTGGTCGATAAGATAAATTGAAACATAAAGTGTTGAAAGACCGCTTGCGATGCTCGACAGCGCGACGTACACGATTAGCTTTTTCGCATCAGAGCTCGCTTCCTTTAGCGCGCTAAGGTTGTTTTTTACCACGTCGACCAAAAAGCGCGATATTCCACCTTCCTTATTATGAGTGGGCACAAAGGTTTCGCTCAATCTTATCGCTCGCCAGCTCACACCAGCAAGACCTAGAAGTCCAGCCGCAAAATAGCCGATTTTTAGTCCGTAAATAGCGCCAAATCTTTCAATCAAAAGTCCTCCGATATACGGAGAAAACGCTGAAGGGATTGTGGTTACTATCGTAAACGACGCAAAACCCTTTGGACGAAGCTCAGGTTCCATTGAGTCGTTAAGAACAGCGTTAAAAGCGGGCGTGTACACGCCAGATAGAGAACCAACGATCACCGGTATAAAAAGCAGAGTCCAGCTTTTAACGAAGAAATACAAAAATGAGTTTGCCGCGGCGACGAAGCTAAAAATCACAATCACCTTTCTTCGGCCCCATGTGTCCGCCACATAACCGCCTACCAAATACGCGGATGCGGTGACGACTGAGCTTAAAGCCGCCAAAATTCCGATGTAAGGAAGTGGTGTACCGAGGGCGGAAAAGAATATCGATTGGTACGGATTTACAAGGCTACCGCCAATCGACCAAATGAAAGCCGAAAAAGCAAGAACCCATGCGTCTTTGGGTAGATAAAAATATCTAAGCTTAAAATCCTCTTTTGCAACTTTCAATGAGCGTCTACTCAACGCACACTTTCTGGCATTTAGGCATTACCCAATTCTTGAATTGATACGCTTTTTGCAAACAAGGCTTCAACCGAAAATTTCAAATAATTTGGATGCAACTCACCAAATTCTTGAGTTTTACAATTCGTCTAGCGTTCACCTGAAAAGCGCAAGCCATATTTCACACTTAATTATAGAGGCGTTGTGGTGGATTTGACAGAAGCGCGAGTTGCTGGGGGTGGAGGTAAGAGTGAAGGGCCCGCAACTGAAAACGTTGACTGGTACTCGTTAGCGCTACATTATTCAAAGTACTACGCCGGAAAGGTGGACATAATTCCTAAGGTACCGATAACTGGCTTAAGAGATTTTTCTTACTGGTACACGCCAGGCGTAGCCGCGGTTTCTCTTGCCATCAACAAAAACAAAGATCTTTCGTTTGAACTCACAGGTCGTTGGAACACAATCGCCGTCGTCGGCGACGGTAGCAGAGTTCTTGGGCTGGGAAACATAGGCGCTGAAGCCGCCCTTCCTGTACTTGAAGGAAAAGCGCTCATTTTCAAATATTTGGGTGGGGTTAACGCAATTCCGCTTCCACTTTCTACACAAAATCAAGAGGTGATTGAGCAAACGGTGTGTTCGCTTGAAGCCGCTTTCGGAGGAATAAATCTCGAAGATATAGAATCTCCAAAGTGCTTTAGCATACTCGACAATTTGAGAAACAAAATGAAAATACCAGTTTGGCACGATGACCAACAGGGTACAGCTGGTGTAAATCTTGCGGCATTGATCAACGCTCTTAAACTAACCGGAAAAAAACCTAACGATGTGAAAATAGTGTTATTTGGTGCGGGAGCCGCAAACCTTGCTGCAGCAAGGTTGTTCATAACAGCCGGTTTTGACGCAAGAAAAATGATTCTTGTCGACAGAAAGGGTACGCTACACGCAGAACGGGAAGATTTAGACCAACTTATGCTAAAACACCCACTAAAATACGAAATGGCGCTAAAGACCAACGCAGAAAAAGTTAAAGGAGGATTGGCTGAAGCGCTTAAGGGCGCTGATGTTCTTATAGCCGCTTCAACACCAGGACCTGGCGTGATTAAAAAAGAGTGGATAAGAGAAATGGAAAAAGATCCAATAGTTTTCGTTGAAGCAAATCCAGTACCAGAAATTTGGCCTTGGGAGTTAAAAGAAGTGGGCGTGAAAATCATAGCAACAGGTAGATCTGATTTCCCTAACCAAGTGAATAACAGCCTTATGTTTCCAGCAGTTTTCAGGGGTGCGCTTGATTCAAGAAGTAAAACGATAACAGACACTATGGTGATTGCCGCAGCTCAAGAGCTAGCCAAATTCGCACAGGAAAAGGGTTTAAGAGAAGATTACATAATACCGACGATGGAGGAGTGGGAGGCGTATCCCCGTGTCGCCGCAGCGCTTGCCGAGCAGGCAGTTAAAGAGGGTGTTGCAAGAAGGGTTGCGACCAAGTCACAGTTTCTTGATGAAGCCACAGAAATCACAAGAAACGCAAGACTTGCGGTAGAAACGGCTATGAAAACGGGTGTTATCAAACCACTCCCAAAGGTGTGAAAAATGAGTAAAGAAAAGAAAGTTAGCATAAGGCAAGCGCAAAAAAGTGATGTAGAAAAGCTTGCGGCTCTTGTAGTAAGGCTAAAGAAGCTCAATGAAGAGTTTGATCCCCTTTTAAAGGTAAGAAGCGATGCGTATGAAGTCGCTCTTAAAGATTATGACGAAATACTCACAAGAGAGGATTACTTGGTGCTTGTTTGTGAATACAATTCTGAAGTTGTGGGCGTTTTGCGTGCACATGTTAGAGAGAGACGATATTACGAACCACGAATCGAAGGTGTTATAGAAGATTTTTACATAATGCCAGAGCACAGGCGCAAAAGGCTGGGAAGAGAGATGGTGAAAATCGCGTCTGAAGAACTAAAGAAAAGGGGTGCTGGTTTAATCGTTGCCGAATTTCCATTCCAAAACAAAATCGCATCTGATTTCTACCAAAAACTGGGATTTAGAGCGGTTATAGGAATATTTGGTAGGGAAGAATAGCACTTGAAGCTGTGGGCATTGCTGAAGGTGAGGTAACGCACCTTCACATGATTACGGAAAATCTTTAACGATGGCTATGAAACAGCTGTTACAAATTTTTGATATTACGTTTTAAAATTTTGTAAAGGTCAAACATGTTACCGCGAACAACGACCTTTGCGTGCGGAAGAATGTACGCATCGCTTGGGTTAAAAGCGATACACATTCCCGCTACGTGAAACATCGAAACGTCGGCTTCGCTATCCCCTATAGCGATCACCTGTTCGTCACAAAGATCCATTTTATCCATGATGAGTCTCACAATCTCTCCTTTTTTCTTATAGTCTACATGAAGTTCAACACTTCCGAGTATAACGCCATCTTTGGTGAGCAATCTATTACAAAATACATTATACGGATTAAGCGGTTTGACAAATCTTTGAACAACTGGATCAAGCCCAGCCGAAATGACAACCGTTTTAATTCCTGCTGACGACAATTTTTGAAAAAGCCACTCGGACCCTTCTACTAGTTTAATTTTTTTCAAATAAGGCTCCGCTTTGTCAAGTTTTTTTCCACGCCATAGTTCGACGTCACGCTTTGCCCACTCGTAGTAGCTTATTTTACCGCTTTTGTATAGCTCGGCGTTGATCTCGGCCTGTCTAAGTGTGCCAAACGCTTCATGAAGAAGTTGCCAGCTCGACGGGCCGGTTGTGAGCGTGCCATCACAGTCGAAGACCACAAGTTTAATTCGGTTTAGCGACATTCGTAATTTCTTACTCAAAGAGAAACTTAATCATTACGCGCGAAACTCCTCTTTTAAAAAGGGCAAGCACTTTGTTCCGAAATCAAAAAGAAATTTTTGTTCGTTCGGCGAACAGCTGTGTAACTGTATTTTGTTAAAACCGTAACGCACGTATTCTTCAACAACTTTTACCAAATCTTCGATGGTTGTGCACACTTTTGCTTGGGTGTTGAGAAGCTCAGAATCGTCCACACTTTTAGAAAGCTCTTCTAAAACCCTAGGATCATATATTTCACGATTTAAAACGTTTGGTATCAGAACCGTTTTCCATCTTCTTAAGTGGTTGAGCGCTTTATCGTAGTCTTCATCATATCCCACGAAAACTTCGACCATTTTGGGAAAAGACTCAAACTCAACGCCTCTTTTTTCACAGCCATTTTTGAGGATTTCAAAATTCCTCTTGTAAATGTCGGGCTTTGCGGGAACAGTCATGTAACCATCCCCAATCTGTGAGGCAAGCAAAGTTGAATTTGTCCCAACTCCTGCAACGTAGATCAGCGGGGGCTTCTGCGGTTTGTCGTAAAGGTTTGCTCCTTTAAGCGTAAAATACTTTCCTTGAAAGCTCACAAAATCGTTGCTCCATAGGCTTCTTATCACGAAAATCGCCTCTTTTAACCTTTCAAGTCTTTCGGTATAGGACGGCCATTCAAAGCCCAAGGGGACCTCGTTCATCGCTTCGCCAGTTCCCACACCCAAAAAGACTCTAGCTGGATAAAGATTTGAGAGGGTGGCAAAAGCCTGCGCGACTAAGGCTGGATGATAACGGAGTATCGGTGGCGTCACACCAGTTCCGAACCAAACCCTGCTTGTCACTTGACCAAGCGCGCCTAACCAGCTTAAAGCAAAAGTTGAATGACCATCGGTGTGAAACCAAGGATGAAAGTGATCGCTTGTGACAATAAAGTCAAACCCAAGTTTTTCAGCGGTTTGAGCGTTTCTTAACAAAACTTGCGCTGGATGCTCTTCTGATGCACAGCGATATCCGAACTCAACATTCATGGTTATGATTTATTCAAAGAAACTTTTACGTGTTTGCATTACATCAAAACATTCTTCATCTAATCTTTTATAAGCGTGCGCTGGTTGTTCATTTGAATTGAACAACACTTTGTTGATCCTTGCGCTCGCTCAGCTTTTTGTCATATCATTTGTGTCTAATGCCACACCATTTTTCGGTGCTTCTTACACGCTAATTGGCACAAGCATTCTCATAAAATTTGGATTCTCACTTCCGCTTTTTTTAGTAGTTGTGCTAATTTCTGGTTTTGCTGCGGCGATTGCAAAGCTCGTGATTTACTATGGTGCTTTAGGTTTCCAAAAGAAATTAATTCACAACAAAAACATTTTGTTTCTTAGAGCTTGGCTAAGAAGAAGGAGTTTTTATGTCGCGCTTTTTGTAACAGCGCTAATACCCGTTCTTCCGCTTGACGATTATCTTTACATAGGCGCTGGGGCAAACAAGGCAAAACTTCTGCCAATGATAGGAATCACAGTTTTTTCCAAAGTGCTAAAAAGCTTTGCAGAAATCGCTTTGGAGTTTGCGGGTATTATTAAAATCGCTCAGTTTACAAGCGCCTTTGGGCTTTCTGCTTTTGAAATATCCGTTTTCGCATCGGCGTTTTTTGTGGTTTTAGGAATAGTGCTCTATAAAATCGACTGGGAAAAAGCGTTGGCTAAGCTACGCATTATACGAGCTCGGCCGCAAGCACGCTAACGCCTTTGTACGGCACGCCATAATAAAGCACTTTTGGATTAAGCTCTGAGCCAGCAAAGCCCATCGCGGTAAAAAGTGGGCCAAGACCCCCTTCTGGCTGAGCCATGATGTACTTCTCACGCTCTCGTTCTTTGAGTGAAAGCAGTGACATAGGCTCTTTTGTCAGCGTGTGTATCAAAATCTTGTCAAATTCATAAAGTGGGTCGTCTGCGCTTTCTGTTTTTCCGAACTCAAAAAGGTCAAGTCTGTGTGTGGGCGAACCAGACGCAAGAAACAGCACTCTTTTTTGTAGCTTGTCAGCGGCCTTTCTTATAATACTTCCAAGTTCGTAGTTAAAAGAAGGATTAAACGGATCGCAGGACACGCAAACCGTGTTTCCAACATTTTCACCAAAAAGAATGTAGAGCGGAACCCATACGCCGTGGTCGAGCCCCCACTTGTCCGTTGGCTCAATCCTAAACCCTTGGTTTAAGATTTCCTGAACGAGTTCCAAATCATTCTGAGCGTTTACGCAAAAGCGGTAAAGCTCTGCGGGAAAGCCATAGTAATCCTGAATGCACTTAAGCTCTTTTGTTTGAACGATGTACGCTTTTCCCTTAACCGCAAAATGTGGAGATGAAGTGACTAGAGTGTCATACTCGCTAAGAGACAGCTTGTTTGAAAACTGTTTTAAAAAGCGGTAATATTCGGAATCTTGTTCTATCAACAACGTAGGAGACGCGTGCGAAACAAACAGGACTTTGTGTCTCACAAACAATCTGCACTTTTTGGTTTTATTAACGCTACGGAGGAAATGTTGCATCCAGCAATTTTAAATCCTCTTCGGAAAGAGTCCAACCGGTTGACGCCGCGTTTTCCCTTACGTGTTGTGGATTGGACGCGCGCGGTATCGGAAAAACGTTCTCACGTGAAAGCAACCAGTTTAAGGAAATTTGAGCAGGCGTTTTGTTGTATTTTTTTGAGAGTTCAATAAGTTTGTCTGTTTTTGAGAGTTTGCCGTGCGCAAGAGGGTAATAAGCGAGAACCGCGATTCCTTCTTTTTTGCAATATGGAAGAATGTCTCTTTCTATTCTTCTATCGGCAAGGCTATAGCTCATTTGGGTTGAAGCAAGCTCGTATTTTTTGAGAGAAGAAATCGCTTCGACCATTTGCTCAAGTGTGAAATTGCTCACACCGATGTATCTTATTTTTCCTTGATCTACCAATTCCTCCATAGCGCCCATGGTTTCCGATATTGGAACCCTTGAGTTTGGAAAGTGTATCTGGTACAAATCTACATAGTTTAGTTCAAGGCGCTTTAGACTGTTATTTAGCGCTTTGACGAGTTTTTCTTTTCTTAAATGGTTTGACCAAACTTTTGTCGCAATAAAAAGTTCATCTCTTTTGATGCCCTTTATCGCTTTGGCAACAAGGGGTTCTGAACGGTAAATTTCAGCGGTGTCGATGAGGTTCATTCCTTCTTCTATACCAGCTCGTATCGCCTCGATCTTTAAATCCGCTTTTCTTTTAAAGCCTAAGGTTGCACCGATAATCCAAAGCGGGTCGTAGTAAGTTCCCATACCAACCGCGGACACTCTTTCTCCAGTTTTGCCAAATTGCTTGTATTCCATCAAGCTTAATCTAATCGGGCAAGCTATAGAATTTGCGGGACTCTGAGCTTCAAAAGAATTATTTTGGTGTGCAAAGTATATCCCAACATGGTCGAAGGAACACCAAAGGTCACGGTTGAGCTTTTACACGACTACGTGTTTAAGGTGAGCTTTTCGGGAACGGAAGCTACGCTAATAATGGACGAACCAGAGCCTCTCGGAAAGCTTGAGGGGCCAAACGCATCTAGGGTGCTTGCAGCGGCGGTTGGAAATTGCTTGAGCGCAAGTCTCGCCTTTTGCCTGAGAAAAGCGAAGATCGAAGTAAAGTCAATAAAAACTGAAGTGGAGCCGATCGTGGAAAGAAATGAAAAAGGATATTGGAGAGTCAAAAGGCTCAATGTAAAAATAAGTGCGCAAACCTCAGACTCCTCTAATGACCCTAGAATAAAAAGGTGCCTTGAAATATTTGAAAACTACTGCGTCGTAACGGGTGCGGTAAGAGAAGGTATAGAAGTTAATGTAAATGTTGAAACGTCTTAGTTTTTAAACCCTTTATCCATTGTAACAACCATGAACAAGCTGAGTATACTTGGAGTCACCGAAGACACAATGTTTGTAGCGGGCGGTAGGCTTGCGTTTTTTCAGCTCATGCGCTCTCTTTCTTTTGTTGGAAATTTTGTTATTGTCGTGACAAACACAGGCGCTTCATCCGCTCAAGTAAACATCACACCTGCGCGTATGGTCAGATTGAGCGTTCCCCAAAAGAGGTTTGTCGCGCCAGCGTTTTTCATTTTAAAGTTGTTCACACTTTTACCAAAGCTTATTCCTTTAACCCAAGTGGTTCTCGTGAATTCAGGATACACTTTGCCGATTGTTGTGGTTTTCGCAAAAGTGTTCAGAAAGAAGGTGGTCGTGTTGCAACACGACGCTCTTTCGCTTGAATACTCGCTCAGGCTTGCCACATCACGTTCAAGAAAGTTGACTACGATAATAAGATGGATTTCGCTTTACCCACCACTAAAATTAGTCGATGGAATTATTTCCGTAAGCAACGAAACCTTAAAAAATTAAAGGCTATGGGTTTTGAAAAACCTTCTTTTGTGGTGGGAAACGTTGTCGAATGATTTTGTTGTGCTTACGATTTCACGACTGGAACCAAATAAGAGGCCTTTTGATTTTTTGAAAATAGCAACGCTTGTAAAGGAGAGAGAGAAAAGCGTGCGCTTCATATGGGCGGGAGACGGCACGTTAAGACAAAGCGTGCTCAAAGTGGTTAAAGAAAAAGGGCTTGAGTATGTGGAGTTTGTCGGAAAAGTGAGCAACTCGCAAAAAGAAGAGCTTTTGCGAAAGGCAAGAGTGTACATCAGCACGAGCGAAAGTGAAGGGTTTTCTCTTACGGTTGGTGAGGCTTTTTTGAGAGGATTACCGGTCATTGTTTACGATTTACCAATTTACAAAGAGGTGTACGATGACTACCCGATCACGGTAAAAAGATTTGACTTAAACGAGTTTGCAAACAAAATCCTAGAAGTGCTCGAACATCCTGAGCGATTTCAAGAGCGAGTTGAAAAAGCAAAAAGATTTGTGCAAAACAATTATTCCGTCAAAGCCATAGGGGAAAGGGCAACAAGGGCGATTAGCGCAATCCTTGACGTAAAAAACGCTTAATTTGAAAAACGCTGCTTTTCGATTTCCCTTTTAAAGATTTCATAGAATTGGGTTGCAGTTCTTTCCCAAGTAAAACTTTCTGCAACAGCCCTTGCTTTTTTCCCTAGCTCCTTTCTCAATTTTGAATCGTTCATAAGAATTTCCACTTTCTTTCTAAGATCAATAGGATCATTTTCGAAAAGTAACCCCACGTTTTCGATAAGCTCAGGTATTCCGCCCGAATTAAGCCCTGCGACTGGCTTTCCACACGCCATTGCTTCTAACATCACCAAGGGAAATGGATCTCCTACGCTTGTCACAAGCACTAATGACGAACGTTGATAAAGCTCTCTTATTTTTGATTTATCAGGGTCTATTACGAACTCGATGTTAGAACAGTTGTCAGCTTCCTTTTTTAAGAGTTCAAAATATCTCACTTCTTCTTTGACACGAGGGTTTGCATAACCAGAAAGCACAAGCTTGTAACCGCTATTCTTAAGCGCTCTTATAGCGAGCAACTGATTTTTATAACTTTGGAAGCGACCATTTAAATAAACATACCCCTCATCTTCCCAAGTGGGTGTAAAGAAGGCTGAATCCACACCCGCATAAACCACTTCGGTTTTTGCGTTAGGTTCTAGCTTAAGTATCATAGATTGCGTATACTTGCTGTTACACACTATAGGTTTATACACAAGAGATTGCTTTTCTATTACGTCTAAGCGAGTGAATTTTCTGTAAACTCTGTTTAATAAACTGTGTTCAATGGGCACTGGAACGTGCACACGCGAAACGGCTGGTGTGTTTATTCCCTTTAAGATGTATTTGCTCCAAAGAAAACCAGCTCCCAAAAGAATTATATCAGGGTTCCATTTGCTTGCTACAAGCGTTGCCGCTCTAACAGCCTTCATTGAGTAGTACATTCTGAACCTTCCAAAAAGCGAAAGCCTGTGCGGAACAACCTGTTTGTCCATCTCTACTAGCTCTGGAAGCGCTGTTTCTTTGTTAAACCTGTTACAAAAAAGCTTAACTTCACAACCCATTTTTTCAAGTCTTTTAGAAGTTTCGGCTATAGCCCTTTCAGTACCACCCCTAATATCTGGTGCGATATAAACAAATGCAACTTTCAAGATGATGTTGTTAGCATGCTTTAAAAATTAAAGTTTTACAATTAAGCGTTGATTTCCACTTTCATAAGCTTGTTTGCACGCTGGAATATTTGTAAGGTACAGACCTTAGTATTTTTGAAAATAAACGAGCGCAACCATGTTAAAACTGATAAGCGATGAATGAGCTTGGAAGCGAAGTATTGAAAACTCTAACTGCATGTTAAAAACGAAAAGCTTTTTGTGTGATACTCCTTATAAGCACATGGTAAGCCAAACACTAGAATTAAGCGCGCTAGAGCTTGTTGAAAGAGCGAAAAAAGTGGTGTCACTACAAAACAAATGGCGGGGGAGCGAAACAATAAACCTTATTGCGAGCGAAAACGTTATGAGCGAAGAAGCGACTAGGCTTTACGTTTCAGATTTTATGCACAGATACGCTGAAGGAGAAGTTGGCGACAGATATTACGAGGGTGTAAAGTTTGCCGACGAAATAGAAGATTTGTGCGAAAGGGCTTTGAAGAAGCTTTTTGGCGCAGAGTATGTAAATGTCAAGCCAATTTCTGGCGCCCAAGCAAACCTAGCGGTTTTTTACGCTTTTACTAAACCTGGAGACGTCGTGATGAGTTTTGACTTACCTAGTGGAGGTCACATAAGCTATAGAGAGTTTGGCGCTGCAGGATGTAGAGGCCTTAGCGTTGTGGATATACCATACAAGCCTGACTCCTTTGAAGTGGATTACGAAGCGTTTGCGAACAAGCTCAAAGAAATAAAAGACAAATTGAAGCTTATTACATTAGGTGGAAGCCTATTTCTCTTTCCGCATCCCGTTAAAGAAATTTCAAAGATCGTTGGCGAAGAACTTCCCGACCAAAGCGTCATAATACACTACGATGCAGCACATGTGCTAGGGCTTATAGCGGGTGGACAATTTCAACAGCCCTTTAAGGAAGGAGCCAAAGTTGTCTCAAGCTCAACCCACAAGACTTTTCCAGGTCCACAGGGTGGTTTGGTGATGGGAGTTTCGCTCACAGACAAACAAATTTCGTCACTGAGAAAGGCTGTTTTTCCTGGGCTTGTTTCAAACCATCACCTTCACAGGCTTCCCGCTCTTCTTTATGTCACTGCCGAGATGATGACATTTGGGCAAAGCTATGCAAAACAGATTGTTTCAAATGCCAAAGCGCTCGCAAAAGCCTTAGACGAAAACGGCTTTCGCGTGTTGGCGAAAGAAAAGGGCTACACTCAGTCGCACCAAGTTGCGGTGAACGTGTCAGAGTTGGGGGGAGGAGCGCCTGTTTCACAAAAGCTCGCACAGGCGAACATAATAACAAACAAAAATCTTCTACCCGGCGAAAATCCGCGTGCGTCAAGAACTCCATCAGGAATTCGACTCGGTGTTCAAGAGGTCACACGTTACGGAATGAAAGAGAAAGAAATGGAGAGAATCGCAGAACTATTCAGAAAGCTTTTGATTGAAAAAGCAGACGTTGAAAAGGTTGCAAATGAGGTAAAGGTGCTCAGACAAGAGTTTCAACAAATACAGTACACTTTTTAGTCTTGCTTCAAATAAACGTCATCAAAAACCGAGCCACTTGCGTCCTTTATTTTCAAACTTTCCACAATTTCACGAAACTCTCCTCCGACCAAGCCGTTTGCTATAATCGCCGCGCCAATCGCTCCTTCCTTTACGTAAGAACCGAAATTTTCCATTCTGGACACACCAATTCCCAAGATGCGCTCCAGTTGATTTGAAATCCTGTTAAAGAAGTAAGGAATGCCAGAAACACGACCAGAAAGAAAGATGTCTTTTGGTTTTGCGCCAGTAGCACCGAGGCTCCCAGAAATGTCTCTTAGCACACCTTCGATATACGCATCAGCGAGCATTTTTGCCCTTTGCGAGCCATTTCGTGCGGCATCTCCTAGCTCTTCGGGTGTGAGTTCTGCGTTTTCAGTAAACAGGTAAAGCGCACCACCTTTATACGCGTCACTTTTTGAAAATTTTCCAAGATATGCGGCGACTTCCCCGTCTACGCTTCCGCGTGCTGCCATACCTAGCCAGCAATTCGTACCTCCGACACCGTCAACGATCATGCCATTTTCTACTGTGACAAACGCATTAAAAGCCGAACCAAGCTCTGCCAGAACAAAACACGTTTCTTGAGGGGTAATCCGACGTCTTGTCACTTGAGTGTATATTCCAAGTGCAGCGGAGCAAACCTTGTCCGACGTACCCAAGTCGAACCTGTTGAGCTTTCTGTGTTTTGGCACGGTGTTAAGGTGTTTTACCGATGGCAAAAGATACGCTTCGATTTTCGCTTCTTTAAAAAGCTTTATCACTTTAGCAAGAGAAGAGTTTGAAGGCTCGTCTTTTTTTAGACTAATTTCCAAATAATCCTCTTCTTTTATCTGCTCAACCCTCTTTAGAACGGTGCCAAAACCCGTTGGCAAAACCACAGCTTTTACATCAAATCCGTTAATCGCGTGTAAAGTGACTTCTGGCCTCTCTTTTACAAATCTAGTTGAATAAGATTTTTCAAGTACCACGCGAGGCCCTTGATCGTCAAGAATCACTATGTCATAGGTGTGACTACCTTGATCCATTCCAGCAGTGAGCAAGCTCTTTCACGTTTCAATTTTTCTAAAGTGTTTTATGGTTTACGCCAAAAAACCGTCAACGATAATTGACACTGGACAAAATAATTATGGATAAAACATGTTCTTCGTTTCAGTAGACCGAAGAGACCTTCATTTCTCATCAGCGCATTTTATTTATAGCGAAAATTTTCGCGAACCCTTGCACGGTCATAACTACGAGGTAAGGGTGGAGGTTGAAGGTGAACTTGGAGATAGCGGCTTCGTGATAAATTTTCTTGAGCTTAAGGCGCTTGCAAAATCTGTTTTGGAAAAGCTTGATCACAAGGTCTTGTTACCACTTTATAACCCTCTACTCAAAGTTTATCAACCAAAAGGAAGCGATGAGCTAGAAGAGGTAAGGGTAGAAGGCAAATTTGGTGAATGTTACAGCATTCCAAAAAGGGACATTGCGCTAGTTCCGATCAAGAACACTTCGGCGGAAGAGCTTGCGGAGTATATTTTAAACGAATTGCTGAAAAAAATGAGCGAAAGGCGTGGAATCACTTCTCTTTCTGTGGAAGTTTACGAAACACCGGCTTTTTCAGCGCGTAAAGCGAAAAAAATTAATACCTATACGCTTTAAACCCTTCTTTTGTCCACGATTTTAGTAATGTTTTTATTTCGTCATAATCGAGCTTTTCGGAAAAGAAAACTCGATCGCCTGGTGCGCCGTCTTCTTTTTTTGTGTGAACTACAACTGTAAACTTTTCGCACGGTTTGGTTATAAAAGCGTAACACTCTTTTCCATCATAGCGGCAGTGAACTCTTATTCCCTCATCTAGCTCTAAGCTTTTGAGCGCGGAAAATAGTTCGTGAATGGACTTTATGAGCTTCTCTTTGTACAAAATCGCTCATTTTTTAGTTGACGCAAACCGAATTTAGGTTTATCCGTAATACTTACGTGAACCATAAAGACGAGTCAACTTTTTTACTTATGGAATGCCCGAAATTAAAATTTACAACACGCTGAGCGGAAAAATAGAGCGATTTCAAAGTCTTTCTCCAAAAAAAGTGAAAATGTTTGTGTGTGGTCCAACAGTTCAAGACTATTCGCACCTAGGTCACGCAAAAACTTATGTTTTTTACGATGTTCTTGCGCGCTTTTTAAGAGAAATGGGATATCGCGTGACGTTCGTGATGAACATAACGGACGTCGATGACAAAATTTTCGAGGCGGCAAAAAAGAGCAACACAGACGCACTGCTTTACGCCGAAAAGTACACACGCGCATTTTTGGAAGACATATCAAAGCTTGGTGTAAAAACAGTGACCAAGTTTGAGCCAGCGTCTCACTATATTAATGAAATAATCTACCAAGTTTCGAGGTTAATAGAAAAGGGAAATGCTTACACGGTCGACGGATACGTGTATTTTGACACTTCTACATTTCCACACTACGGTGAGCTTTCACACCAAAGCTTAAAAGAGCTACTTCTAAAACCGCTTGACCTCTTTCCCAACAAAAAATCCCCACTCGACTTCGCACTTTGGCGTCCTTCAGCGCCTGGAGAACCTCACTGGCCAAGCCCTTGGGGAGACGGAAAACCTGGCTGGCACATAGAAGACACGGCGATTTCTATAACAAACTTTGGACCACAGTACGACATACACGGCGGTGGCTACGAGCTGATTTATCCGCATCATGAGGCTGAAATAGCACAGGCAGAGTGTTTTACTGGTGTTAGACCATTCGTAAAGTATTGGGTTCACACAGGGCTTCTTAAACTTGGGGAGGATAAGATGTCAAAATCAAGAGGAAATGTGATCTATTTAAAGGACGCAATTCGCGAGTTCGGTGCAGACACGATAAGACTGTATATGCTTTCTGAACACTATCGCAAAGATAGCGTTTACAAAGAGCGGGAAATCCTTAATTTAAAAGAGGAATATGAGCAGTTAAAGGAAAAACTTTCAAAATTGCCTTTTCCTCGTTCAACTACAAAAAGGCATTCGAGCTTATTTAAAGAATTCATACAAGCGATGTGCAACGACTTTGACACACCAAGTGCGCTTAGGCATCTTCGTAGTTTGATAAAAAACGCGCTTGAAGAAAAAAACAAAACACTCGAAACACTTTTAAAAGATATTCGCACCGTTTCGCGAATGCTGGGTGTCACGTTTTTTGAATAAAAGCGTTTTCGAGCTTAACGAAATAGAATGGTGGTCCAATTGGTGCACACTAGAGTGGTTGAACGATTCTGTGTATCTTTTTCATTCAAACGTGTTCAAAGAAGAGCTGTTTAATAGAGTAGGCTATTTACAAGGGGCAAACTTGCTTCCTAATTTTCTCGAGTTGGCCGAACAAAAAATTGAAAAAGAAGGCGCTTGCCCGAGTGTTTTTGTTTTTAAAGAAGACAAAGAGCGTATTAAGCTAAAAGACTACAAACTAACAGACGAACTTATAGTAATGACGCTTCGCCAAAAAATAAACGGGTTTAGTCAAGTGACCATAGAACAAACGACACAAGACAAAATTGACGAGTGGTGCAAGGTTTATCTAAAAGCGTTTTACGGGGAACTTTCTTTGTACAAGCATGTGTACACCATACTAAACAAGTTACTCGAAAACCCCCACGTTCAGCTTTTACACGCCACTTTGGGCAACTTCGTCGTCGGCGTAAGCGCTTTATACGAAAGCAAAGAGTGTGTTGGTGTCTACTGTGTCGGGACACTTCCCGAGTTTCGAAGAAAGGGTGTGGCCACTTCTATTCTAAAGCACGCAAGCGAACACGCAGAAAATCTTGGAAAACCTTTAGTTTTACAAACCTTTTTAGCCGATGGCGTCCAAAAATTTTACGAAGAAAGAGGTTTCGTAAAGGTGTACTCAAAGCTTGTTTACACCAAAAACCCTCGTTTCGCTTAAAACTGTCCAGCGCAAAAAGCTTTTGACTTTGAGCAGAGAAAACGCTTTCTGGGACGCTTACAGACGAATCGAACTTGGGCTAAGTTTTTCAGAAGAAGAATTTGAAAAAAGGGAGGATGTGATAAAAACAGTTGAAAGCGGGATAGAAGGTTGCATAAACGTGCTTGAGATCTCGCTCGAAGAGCTAGTAAAAAAAGCAAACATTTCTAGTGGAACAGGTTTTGAAGAAAAACTTTGGGCGCTTGCAAAAGCGGGTCTTCTTCCGCCATTGCTTTTAAATGACACACTTGACGTTTACCGTTATGTGAAGAACGCACAGAAATCACAAAAAAGGGCTCTTATGTACTATACCGCGCTAGTAAGGATTATGGAGGTTATAGAAGCTTGCTGGAAGTACGTAGAAAAAGAAATAGCGCGTTTTAGTCAATTGAATTAAAGCCTTGCAACAACCATGGCAAGTAGTAGCATGAACATGTAAACGATTGAAAATCTGTAATTCGCTCGGTACACGTTATCTCTTTTGAGTTTGTACGCGAGTGACGTGTACAATATTAGTAAAGCGTTTAATGTGGTTGCAGCGTACACATAAAATACTGACAGGTTTGCGAAGTAATATAGCAAATAGGTAAAAGGTATCACGAGCGAGTTGTAAAGCAACATTTGTCTGCCAACTTCTGTTTCGTCTTTTAGAGTGGGCATCGCAGGAATTCTTGCGTTCATGAAATCTTTACGCAAGTACGCTGAAAGAGACCAGAAATGTGCCGGTTGCCAAAAAAACACTATCAAAAAAATAAATAGTGGCGCAAGCCAATGTTCGTTTGTGACCGCGCTCCAACCCCCAAACGCGGGAATTGAACCCGCTATTCCTCCCCAAATTACAGCACTTGGAGTTCTTCTTTTTAAGTAGATCGTGTAAAACCAATCATAAAGAAACGCACCTATTGAAACGATAATGGCAGTAAGGATATTGATCAAAAGTGCAATAAGCGTGATGGACAGGATGAGCAGAATGATGCCAAACAAAAAAGCGTTTTTTGGGCTTATTCTCCCAGAAGGTAAAGCTCTATTTGAAGTTCTTGTCATGGCTGCGTCGATGTCTCTGTCGTAGTAGTTGTTAAGAACTGCAGCACCACCAAGCGCAAAAAATCCTAACACAAACATTTCAATCAGTTTGGCTAACGGAGTTTCTCTACCCGTTGCAACAACCATGCTCACGATCGCCACAAACAAAATCAAAGAAATCAGCGCAGGTTTCATAAGACTGAGATAATCAAAAAATTTTTGCATCAATTTGTTTTTTTGAGTCTTATAGTTTAAAGTTTTACCAAAATCACAACATCGTTGGCAATTGACACAGAAGATGAGCGTAGATATACATAGCGAGCTTGGTTAGACGCATTGTATTGTAGCATGGGTCTAAATTCGAAACAGAAGAGAGACGATGCAGAAACCATTTAAAAAGATTCCAAACTTGACAAAGCGAACAAGTTATACGCTATAACTCGAACGATTCTTTGATGATCTTTGCGATTTCTTTCTGCGCGCCTAGTTTTTCTTCACGCTCGTAATTTAGCCTAAGAGACGCTCGGATCGCATCGATAAGCATTTTTTCGTTTAACACCAAATACCTTAAAATTGGAAATCCGTATTTTTTAATTTTCGTGCATTGGCTAGCTGTTCCCAGTGATTCTCAATTGGCACTACAACACAAGGAAAGCGTAACATTGAAACCTCGTGAAGCGTTGAAGCACCAGCTTGAGTGACTACACAAGAAGAAGCGGCGAAATATGGCAGCGCATCTGGTGTAAAACGCACAAGCTTAAGCCCATTAGTGAAGTCCGCGTTTATTCTAGGACCTGTTAACACCCTGGTGTAAGACCCGTTTCACGCTTAATCAAAGTAGACGCGCGATCAGCAACCCTAAGAAGTTCTAAGCCTAATTTGGTACCTCCCACTGTGAACAAAACGAACTCATCGTCTTCTTGCAACCGAGTTTTAACCTAAGAATTTTTTTGTCTATTTTGGGCGGTTCCTCTACACTGGCCCTGTTACAAAGAAGTTTCGCTCAACCCAAGCTTTCACTTTTTGTGGCAAGTCCTCAATCCACTCCAAATAAAATCTTAGTTTTTGCGATAGATATGCGTTTTTGAGCTCTCTGCGTAATACGTAAACAGTTTTTTTAAAGGATTTCGGGAGACTTCTTCATCGAAATAGGCGTAATCGTAAAAACAACGCTGTTTTCTGGTATTTTGCACGAGTTATCCCACCTATAGCTAAACAGCGTTTCAACAAATTCGTCTTGTAAAACTCGTATTCGTTTAACAAGCGCCCAAATTTTAAAAATTTGAGCGATCTTGTTTGAGGTGACTATCAAATCGAAGGTGCTTGACAAACTGCCATTCTTTGAAACGCTTTCAAGCGCCTCACTCAGGCTTTTTTCCAGAAGTTTTGAGCACTTTTTCTCCTTTGGCCTCAAGAAAAGCGCTTGTCGGGTGTGCACAAAGCCAGTGTACCTCGATATCACAAATGCTTTTTAGCTCTTTTGCCATAAGCTACGTTTCGCATGTCCAAGTCCAACCGATGACACGCCATATAACGCTTTTGCCATGTATGGTAAACTAGTAATACAAATTTCTTTTTATCGCAACAGCTTTAAGACGCCAAGGCAATTTTTACTTATGAAATACGTAGAAGCGTCGAAAAGAGTCTTTCTTAATACAGGAACAAGATTTCCCAGAAACATGATAAGAGCGCTTGCGCTTATTAAGAAAGCAGCTGCAAGGGCTAACTATTCGCTTGGCTTACTTGATTCGGAAATCGCAAAGGCAATAGAAAAAGCTTCAGACGAAGTGGCACAAGGCTTACACGATGAGCAGATTGTGGTGGACGTGTATCAAACCGGTTCGGGAACTGGCATAAACATGAATCTTAATGAACTAATCGCCCAAAGAGCGTCTCAAATTTCCCAAAAAAGTGTTCACCCGAACGATCACGTAAACATGGGACAGTCGTCAAATGATGTTGTGCCTAGTACAATAAGAGTGGCCACGGCTCTGAGTTTCTCTGAGCAACTAGCGCCCGCTCTAAAAACAATTGTTACAAGTTTAGAAAACCTTTCACAGAAAACGAGTGGTGTGTACAAAGCGGGTAGAACTCACCTTAGAGACGCGCTTCCTGTGACGCTAGGCCAAGAGTTCGGAGCGTACGCGGAAGCGTTCAAAATAGATTTAGAAAACGCGATGTACAGCGTCGAAAAAGTAAAGCAATTGCCTTTGGGGGAACGGCCGTTGGAACTGGTTTGAACGCACACCCGCGTTTTGCCGAACTTGTTGTGCATGAATTGAACGGATTTACAGGATTAGGATTTAAAGTGGCCGAAAACAAGTTTAGGGCGATGAGACTTCTTACAGACCTCGTTTTTGTGAGTTCTTCATTAAGGGTTTGTGCACTCAATTTGTACAGGCTTTGCCAAGACCTGAGGTTGATGTTTTCTGGTCCTTTTACTGCGCTTGATGAAATAGACATACCCACACAAGAAGAGATAGCGGGAAGTAGCATAATGCCAGGAAAAACGAATCCTGTCACGGTTGAATCCGCCATGCTTGTTGCCGCTGAAGTGTGCGGGCTTGATCTGGCAAACCAACAGGCTTCGATGTACGGCGAATTTGAGCTTGCGATGGGGGTGCCACTCATCGGTTATAACGTGTGCTCACAAATGTCTCTTCTTAGCGAAGCTCTTCACAGACTTGCGAGTGTAGTAATAGACCACGTCCAACCCAAAACTGAAAAGCTCAAAAGATACGCAGAAAGTAGTCCAGCGCTTATCACAATACTTTCGCCAGTAATTGGCTATGACAAAGCTAGTGAAATCGCAAAGCAACTGAGCAAAGGTGTGACGATCAGAGAGGCGCTTTCTCAACTTGGTTATAGCGAAGACGAAATAAAAAAGCTTCTGGATTTTGACGCGCTTGTTAAACCAGGGATTCCAGTAAAAAACGTGGAGCATTCTAAGGGAAATTGAGAGGTTGAGAAAAGATCTGCGTTGGAACGCAACACGTCACAATCCAGTTTGGCCTGTCGACAACTTCGCTCACTTTTAAGTCAGCGGCTACACTAATTAGCATATAAGCTTCTTGCGCACTCATGTACCTAGTAAGAAAACCTATAGCGCTTTTTACCGCTTTTTTTGTTGCTTCCCAAAGGTTTTGATCGATTCCTGGAAACGCGACACACTCTTGATAACACTCTTTTGGAAACCAGAATACTGGAGCGCTTAGGGCGAGATTTTTGTGTAGCCTAAGCCTTATCTTTACATGTTCAAGTGGCGCTTCAATCGCAGTGCCACAGACTTCACCGTCTCCTTGCGCAAGGTGTGTGTCGCCTATTGAAAGTAGTGCACCTTTGACAAAAACTGGAAGATAAACTTTTGAGCCAACACTCAGCTGTTTTACGTCCATGTTTCCTCCATTTTCGCGTGGAGGAATTGTGCTCCATTTTCCTTTTTGGGGTAAAGCGGTTCCGATCACACCAGGGAATGGTCTTATCTTTATTTTCACGTCAAGCGAACCGAATTTCGACTTGGCCGTTTCGTCTTCAACTTTCCAGATTTTTAGAGCGGGTGACGAAAGTTCAACGGGTGATGTGTAAACGTCCTCGGCAAGAAGCCCAAATCCCGGTATTATCGCAGTCCAACCCCATCCTTTGTGCTTAAATTCCAAGAATTCAACTTCAAGCGCATCACCTGGTTCAGCACCTTTTACTTCGATTGGTCCTGTCAACGGGTGTATTCTGTCAAACTGTAACTTTTCGACGTCTGCTACCGTTGAACCAGGATTTATCTGGCCGTCTGATGCGTCTCTTGTCTCTACAAAAATCTCATCGCCGTCGCTCACGCTTATTAAAGGCTCAAGCGAATTGTCCCATTTTGAGTGTATGGTTTTACTTGAAAGCAACATGATGAGTTGTATTCAAAGGTGAAATATAAACAATTGTACTGGGATTAAAATATAAAACAATTCTTAACAAAGGCTTCGCACTTTACTAGGCACACCATCTCACACAATTTTAAAAAGATTAAATAACACGCTATAACTATCCTTTGAAAATGCCAAAAAAGTGCGCATCGTGCGCTAATCACACAAACAACGCGCCTTACGTAGTAAAGCGTGGCGCGCGCTTTTACGAATCACTTGGTAGCGCTCAGCCGAGCTCGACACACAAAAGTAGAGCCGAAAGAGCATTAAAAATCCTTGGCTCAAATTTGGGACTGGTTTTGCCCATTCTTCTTCTTTTTATAGCCCAAATACTAGTCGGAGGCTTTTTTGCGCTTGTGCTTCTAGCATTTGGGATTCACTTGGGATTTCACCCTTTTACGGTTTTTCCTTACGGTTTTGTTGTGGGTAGCACACTAGGCATTATCGCGGCGCTTGCAATGGGTATTCTCACCGCAATTTTTGTTTCAATTCTTGTGGTTGAAGCGAGAAACGCGGTAATGGGCGTTCCTTATACTATAGGCGAAGCGTGGAAAGAAGTTAAAGGCAAGGTGGAGCCTGTTTTCGTAGTGGTTGTCGTAGGAGCAATACTTTTCGCTTTGTGGAGTTTTGTTCCTTTCATTGGATTCCTTTTGGATTTGTTCACGATGATGTACTTAATTATGGTTTTTTGCGTTTTGTTTTCTCAAACTGGCCCACACTACCTTAGCACAGGCTTTAACAAGCTTATACAAATGGCTAGTAAAGACGCTCTCACTTTTGTGGCGCTTTTTATAGCGAGCGCTCTTTCGCTAATACCGATAATCGATTTACTAGCCCTTCCTTATGCGGTTTTGCTGTGTGTTCTGTTTATTCGCGAAAGCTAACCTTCAAGTGGTGTGATGCTCATATCTTCAACGTATGGTATTACGCAAAGAAACTCTAGCTCGGAGTTTCCCACGTTTTTAATAGAATGTGGCACGTTTTGGTCGATAAAAACAAATTCACCGCTAGATATCTTCCTTGTTTCGTTTTCCACCCTGACTTCTGCAAAGCCTTTTAGAACGTAAACCGTTTCTTCGTATTTGTGTTTGTGATACGCTATCACACCAGAGGGTTCTATCAAAAACCTTCTTAAGGCGTAGCGCGGACTTCCGGTGTCTTTTGTCACAAGCCACTGAATGTATGCACCACGAGAACCCGTTATTTTTACTTCTTGCTTGGGAACGTCTTCTTGCTTTCCAAAGTGATAGTTCATACGTTATAAAAATACTATATGGTAATAAGCGTTAACGCAAGCGCTTAAATTCTGGCTCAAACTGCTTTCTTCAAAGTGCCAGAACCTCTAAAAAGCAGAGTTGGACTTGGTGCAACCGCGCTTTTGTTTGGAAATTTTGCTTCTTTGGTAATCCAAGGTATAGGCGCAATTCTTGTCGCTAGATTTCTTGGTAGCACCCTTTACGGTTACTACACGCTTTTGCTTGTGCCATCGGCAACGCTATACTCTTTTTCCTTAATTGGAATTCCTTCGGCGATTAGCAGATTTGTTCCTTACTTCAACAAAAAAGGAGAAAGCGAAACCGCAGCGAGAATAGCGTCGAATGGGTTTGTCTTTGGTGCACTTTTTTATTTGGTGGTCACGATAATCGCATTACTGCTGACACCCTTTTTCATGGCTGATGTGATTCACCAACCAACGCTCACTTTTTACGCCCAACTTGCGTCTGTCACAATATTTTCACAAGGTTTAATCAATTTTGCGAGCGGATTTTTTATAGGCTCTTTTAGCGCGCAATTTGTGTCGCTTCTACTAGTGTTACAAGCGGTTTTAAAGACAGGCGTTTCATTAGCGTTGATTTGGATGGGCTACGGTTTGAGTGGAGCGGTTTTTGGGCTTGTTACAAGTTACGTTTTCACATCAGCTCTTGCGCTTTTTTTGATTCTTTGGAAAACAAAAATCGTCAAACCCAAAAATTTTTGGGAGGACGTAAAGACGCTTACCAAATTTAGCATACCAGGCTACGTTGGAAACATAGTGAACGGTTTAGCAAGACAACTGCAACTCATTCTGATTGCGCTTTTTGCTGGTGCCGCTGCAGTGGGCGCTTTTAGCGCGATGCTAAACCTCGCCGCTTTGATAACGCTACTTGCATCACCAGTTTCCACAATGATGCTACCCGCGTTTTCAGAGCTTTCGCTTGATCAAAAAAGAAGAGTTGCGCTTTCATACGAGCAGTCCACTCTTGTTTCTTCAATTCTACAAGTTCCCTTTGCTTTGTTTTTCGTCGTGGCGTCACACCAGCTTGTGGAGATTCTTTACGATCGAAGCTATACAAGCTTTTACCTTACGCTTGCGCTTCTCAGTGTAGGATACTTGAACGTCGGACTTGGAGGTTCTATTCAACCTTCTTTGCTTGGTGGGTTGAACAAACCACTTAAGGCAAGTTATATTGGTTATACAGGCTCAGCGGTGCAGTTAATAGGCACGTTTTTGCTTACAAGCAAACTCGGCGCTGAAGGCGCAGCGATAGCAACAAGTTTGGGTTCGCTCCTTTCTGCGGTTTTTGGACACATCTTGGTCAAACAAGAGTGTGGCGCAAATCTTCCCAAAAAGAAGCTTCTTTTTGTGCACTTAGACGCTATGCTCAGCGCTCTTATTGTGTACTTTGTTTTACCACAAAACGTGCTACGTGGGTTGTACGGGGTTCTGGAAGCGCTTTTGTTCTTAGCTGTGCTACTAGCGGTTTATCTTGTGCTACTTCCTTTGACGCACGCTCTTCAAGGAGAAGAGCTAGAGCTAATGACACACTCTTTAAAAGGGATTCCTGTCGTGGGCTCATTTTGGGCGCTTTTAAAAAGGCCACTTGACAAATTGGTTTCTAAGAAAAATAAGTTTTGAGTAGGTACTCTTTTAGCTCCTTTAAGCCAGAAAAAAGGTCATAACGCGGTACAAATCCGAGCTCTCTTTTGCTTTTTGTAATGTCGGCCACACGGCTTGGAGTGTCACCGAGTCTTTTTGGAGCGCTAATAATTTGCGCTTGCTTTCCGACAACGCGTTCAATCGTGCGAATAAGTGTTATCGTGTCCGTTCCCACGCCGGTGCCCACGTTGTATTCGCCTGTAACCCCTTGTTTTAAAGCAAGAAGAACAGCGCGCGCGACATCCTTTACATAAACATAGTCTCTCACATCAGTGCCTTTGCCATAAAGTGTGAGCGGCTCACCTTTTAAAACGCTTAGCATAAAACTTGTCACAGCTCCTCCATAGCTACTGTTTTCTCTACGTGGTCCGTAAACGTTGAAAAAGCGCAACACAACCTCTTGTATTCCGTAAACTCTTGCAAAAGTCTTACAGTAAAACTCAGCGCAGATTTTTGAGGCGGCATAAGGAGAAGCCGGGTCGAGCGCACACTCTTCGCTAATGGGTTTTGCTTGATCCTTGTACACAGAACCAGATGAGGAGAAAATGAACTTCTTAATTGCGTTTGTTTTACACGCAAGTAACAGGTTGAAAGTGCCCGTAACGTTCACTTCGTGATACGGCACAGGGTCTTCAACGGAGTTTGCAAGGTTTCCCTTACCAGCAAGATTCACAACGGCGTCCACGTTTTTTACCGTGTTTAACACGAATTCTCTATCGACCACCGAACCTCTTATGAACTCAACGCTACCTGAATCGACGTGCTTTTCGATGTTTTTCAGCTTTCCACTTGAAAGGTCGTCGAGCACTACCACGTAGTTGCCGGCTTCAACAAGCAAGTCCACAACGTGGCTTCCTATAAAACCCGCACCACCTGCGACAAGTACTGTGCTTTTCACACTACTTTGGTTTTGCCATCAAGAGATAATTCTTACGCGTAAAGTTTAATTTTACAAAGAAGAAACAAAAAAAGATGGTGCACACTCTTATAACATATCTTCCCTATAGCAGATTGTTTGAAGTAAAGAAGTATTTTCTTGAAAACGTGTCACGCGTAAATCCTTCGCGCGCGCTGATTTACATCGATGACGTTTTTACTGAAGATCAACTTTCTTTTGTGCTAAAGTCGATCCCAGAAGGTGTCGTTGTGAAGTCTGGCTTTTGGGGTAACAGGAGCGCGTGTTTTTTACAGATACTCATGGATTTAAGAAACGATGGGACGCCAGACACTTTGGTGGTGGATAGCGACAACATTCTTGACAAAGAGTTCACGCTCATCGATGAGAAGATGCTTTCAAAGGGTTTCGATTTTTACACGGTAATGAACTGGGAAAGTTCGAAAACACATCTTATTAAAAGAAGCATTAAGCTTGACCAGATTGAAATTCACGGCGAAAAAAGAGACGTGTTCGGTTATCGTTTGACTGGTTTTTGGAAGGGTCCTTTCTTTTTAGGCCCAAAACAGGCTGTGAGGGTGACACAAAGATTTTTGCAAAAACTAAATCCGCAAATTTTGAAAGAAGTTTACGATGCAGTTCAATCGTTAGACCCGCTCTTACGTAACATGGTTTCGGATGAGACTCCTCTTGCAATAACGTTTTACTATAGCGGAGTGAAAATCACACCTTGGGTGATTTGCTCAAGGCACTTTTACAACCAATCCAGAAGAATTTTGAGTAGAGCGCACACCCGAAGGCTAATGAGGTCTACGGCGTATGTAGAGTTTGCAAGAAGGCTCATCAAATGGAGATACAAAAGGATGCTCTGGTTTTACTTGAGATACAAAGTCACACAACTTGGCCACAGTATACCAGTTTTGTTCGGAGACCTCTGAAAAAGGTTAAGTTTGTGTTCGTAGTATTTATTCCTATGTCTGAGATGTCCGAAAGCGCGAAAGAATTCGCGCGTAGCCTTAAAAAACTCATAAGCGCCACAGTAAAAGAAGCAGAAAAGGTTATCGAAAAAACTGCGCCTCAACTTTCTGAGCTAGTCACAAAACTTTTGAACGAAGTCGAATCCACGGCCACAAACCTTTTGAAGGATTTGGAAAGGCGCACCGAAAAAGAGCAACTCGAAATTCTTCGTGCTTACCGAAGCATTCTGAAAGCGCAACTCGAAAAAGTTGAGACGAGAATAAAGCAACTTGAACAAAATCTTAAATGATTTTTCCAAGCCTTCCTTTGGGAACAACACGAACGCCATCTTTTTGTGGATTCCCGTTTTGGTCTATAAAGCCAGCCTTAAAAGCCACGCTCGAAGACATCACCGCACATCCCCATTCCGACTCATACGAATAAAGCGTATAGTAAAGCTCTTTTGCGCGATCTTTTGGCTTAAAGTCTGAATAAAACAGAACTTCCCTTTCACCACTTCTTTTTATCACGAGCACGAACAAGTTGAGAGCTCCGATGTCGGCTTCCATTTGTTTTACTTTTTTTATCGAATCCACAAGCCTTTGCTCGACATCACCTTCACCTTCTAAAAAATATGTAAAGATTTCCGTGTCGTTTAGTCTCGAAGGCTCAAGGGACAATTTTGACACAAGCTTCCTTTTATCGATCCAACCGTTGTGGCTCACATACACAAGGTTTTCACCGATATGCGTCGAAAAAGGATGGGAGTCAAATGGGCCTCTTACAGGCTCGCCCGGTGCGCTAAAGCGCGCGTGTGAAATTGCCGCCACTGGTGATGAAAAACCGTGAAACGCCAAGCTAGAAAAGCCGTCTTGAAATATCGGAAGGGCGCTTCTGTAGTACATTTGCGAAGAGTCGCAGTAAGCGACAAACCCCCATCCGTCTTTGTGGGATTCACCATTTGAAAAATCGTCCTTTTTTGCGGCTTCGATTAGCGATGCCTGAAGATAGGAAGCAAGTAGTGGAGAGCCTTTGAGAGCAAACATTCTGCACATCCTATTCACCTAGTGTTTTTCAAACCACTCGACTATTTGTTTAAGCCTTTCAACACGTCTACTTGGTTTTCCGCTTCTTGATAACTCATGACTTTCTTCAGGCACAGAAACAAAAACCACCTCACGCCCAAGCTCTCTTAACGCGGTGAAAAGCTGCTCCGCTTGCTCTATCGGACATCTGTAATCTTGCTCTGCGTGATGAATGAGAAGAGGGGTTCTTATCCTTTCTACGTACTTTAGAGGCGATTTGTCCCACAGAGTTTGAAGATCACCCCAAGGCCTTGCTCCAATTTGATCGAGCGTAAAGTAGTAGCCTATGTCGCTTGTCCCGTAAAAGCTTATCCAGTTGCTAATCGAGCGTTGTGTCACTGCGGCTTTGAACAAATCAGTGTGGCCCACGATCCAGTTGGTCATGAAACCACCGTACGAGCCGCCTGTTACGTAAAGCCTTGACTTATCAAGCGCAAACTTTTTAACGCAGTGTTCGACAAACTCCATCAAATCCATGTAGTCTCTTTCGCCGTAATGCCCAACAACCTCCTTTGCGAACCGCTCTCCATAGCCGCTACTACCGCGTGGGTTGCAATAGATCACGTTGAACCCACGCGCTGAAAGGAAGTGAAACTCAAACATCAAAACTTCCCCGTACGCGGTCTTAGGCCCACCGTGTATTTCTAAAACTGTGCCCTTCGCTTGACCCTTTGCGGGAATAAACCAGCCCTCAATCTCAACACCGTCAGATGCGATAAAACTCGTCTTGATCGGTTTTGTGGGATTGATGTTTTTTGCGGATTTCTTTGCGAAACTCGTAAGTCTACTGAGCTTACCGTTTGATATTTTGAACAAGTCAGGCGGATGATCATAACTCATAGCAGTAAAGTAAATTTCGTCTTGTAGCACATCATAACCCTCAACCGAAAGCTCACCTGTTTGAATAATTTTAGTCTCAGAGTGCTTAAGAGAGTAATAAGCAAGTCTGTTTACACTCTTGTCTGTAAACTCAAAGAATATTCTTTCGTCTTTCCATAGCGGACTAAGGCTTGTTCCTCTAGCCCTTACGTCGCTATTCAGAGAGTTTTCGAGAGACCTATCTAAACCGGTATCAATCGTTTCAACCGAGCCACTTGTGACGCTTGCGATATTAAGACGTGTGTTTGCTGCAAGACCCTTTGAAATCTCGTGTCCGAGAAACGCTATGCGTGAGCCGTCTGGTGAAACGCTCAAGTTGTTTATCGTGCCTTCCCAGTCTACCACTTTCTTTGGCTCACCACCAGTAAGAGGTACCGAGTAAATCTTTTTTGCGATAGAGGTTTCGGCGTCCTTTTCAAGATTAGACGCAAAGAACACCCTTCTTTGTTTTGGCTCAACATCAAAGGAAGTGACGTCAAACTCACCTTTAGTGAGTTGTAAGGGTTTCTTTGAGCCTATCTTTAAAACAAAAAGGTGTTTCCATCTATCGTGAAAGTACCCTTCCGAGTCTAGTCTGAACCTTATTTTTGTTATCGTTTTCGAATCGCTTTTGCTCTTTAGCACAACGTCTTTTATGAAGCACAGGGAGTTTTCGTCAACCCATTTGAGGGAGATTACTTTCACACCTTCTTCATGAAATAGCTCTTGAGGTTCGCCCACCAAGTTTTTGATCACAAGAATAGAGCTTCTCGCCTTACCAGCTTCCTTTGTAGTTCTCACGAAGGCCAAGCTTTTTCCACTAGGAGACCAGCTAATGGACGAAATGGAGCCGTTAGGCGACACAACACGCGTGGACGCTCTTCCGCGTAGAATCCAAACGCTTGTTGCGTACGCATCCTTCTTTTTGTCGATTTGTGTAAGCGTGTACGCAACTTGCCCTCGCTTGTTCACTCTTGGATCTGCGACGCTAACAAGTTTGTAAAGCTGTTCTGCGCTAAGCATAAAACAAAATGTCAAATCTTACTTATTTGTTTAGTGTACGCCCTTTCGCGCCAAATCACAGGGGCGTTTGTTACGCTTTTAATAAATGAAAGCCACAAGGCGAAAGCGAAGTGAGCCTGTGCAACAGGAAAGAGTATCGCAAAAAGCGGATTTGAGCGTATCATTTTTGCGCTTTTTACGCTAAGCGCTAATGGTGCTAGTAGCCCTAATACCGAAAAAACGAAAAGTAAGTGTGTTGGGTCTTGCTCTACAAAAAACAAGCCAAGATACGGTAAAAAGAATAGCAGGCTTATCGCAACGCAAAAACCAAAGGCGATTTTGGCGTCTCTTTGCATAGATTGTCTTGCCACCCTTTCAATCGCTCTAACACTGTTTTTTACACCAGGTGCGTATTCTGCAGAAACAAGTGAAGTCCTTGCCAAACTAATTTTAAAGTGATTTTTCTTTGCGAGCACCGCCAACGCCCTGTCTTCAACGAGCTTGTCTTTCACCGCCTCATGTCCGCCAAGCGCTTCATACACGCTTCTTTTTATCAGAATGAAGCTACCAAAAAAGTACGCCGCGCCTTTTGAAGGATCGTTTACGTCGCTTGCCTTTATAAACGAATTAAGAAGCGAATAAAGAAAAGGTGTCACTATTTCGTCCCAAACTTTGTGTGTTCGAAGCTCGCCTGAAAGAGACAACGCGTCAAGCGACTTTTGTTTTGCAAGTGTCAAAGCTTTTGACACCGCTTGATCTTTTACGAAAGTGTCTGCGTCCAAAAAGAGAATCCAAGGTGTATTCGCAAACTTTGCGCCGAGCGCACACGCGTAATTCTTTCCAACCCAACCCTGGGGAATTTCGCCAGTTTGTAGCACGAGCACTCTTTCGCTTTGATACCTTTTGGCTATGCTTAGCGTGTCGTCATTAGAACAATCGTCAACCACGATTATTTTGCTTATCGCTTTTTGCATAAGTAGCGATTCAATGGTTTGTGCGATACACCTTTCTTCGTTTCTTGCTGGTATCACCGCGGTGACACAGCTTTCACCGTCTTCTTCAAAGCGTTCCAAAACAGGAACGTTAGCAAACCCCTTGATGAATCTATACAAGAGCACCAACCAAAAGAAAGAAGAAAGTGAAACTAGCAAAAACAAAAGATAAAACAATGGATTCACACGCAAAACCTCTTAGAGTTTTCTTTTCATTAAAGACAGTGTGCGATAAGCCTTATTGTGGTGTGTGACACGGTTTTGAATACGCGTTAAATAATCCACTGGTTCATTCAAATAAAATTAAGGGATAACGGTTTTGCTCTAACTTTAGGGCTTTTTAGACTATAGATTTCCTAATGCTTTTCATGTAATGGAACACCGAATCAGGGGATCGAATATAAAGAGATCCTACACCGTCTTTTATGATGAGTAAAGTTTAAAAGCGAATTCTAAGAGATTCTTTCAAGGTTTAGTGATTTAATAAAACGCGGTCGTCGTCTAGCCTGGTCTAGGACATCACCCTGCCACGGTGGTAACCCGGGTTCAAATCCCGGCGACCGCACTTTTTCGTGCGCTTTTCAGATACAGAAACTACTCTTAAAACCTAGTAACGCTAAACTCACGCTTACACGCAAGCTACCTCACATTGGAGGTGGATTAATAGTTTCCACTCTCCTGCTAGCTTTCTGTAACCCACCGTAGCACTAACAAGCGTAGTCGCCTTCGACTACCTATTATCCTGAATCAACGCTTTAACCGCAGATCTGGCAATCTAATCAGCCTAGCACCCTAATTCGGGTTGATCATATAGAACGTGAAAATCTACCCATTATCACGCATTTTATGCCGTAGTCAGCAGTTCCAGATAGGTTTATATGGATTTCTGGATTGAGCATTTGTGTGCACGCGCAGTAGGGTGAATGGTAGTAGATAGAGACCCAAGACCTCCGCTGGTTGAGGGGTGCGCGCACACACAGGAAGCGGGGGGACTGAGGATGTTCGGCGCTCCCCATGATGCCTTCCCCGGCGTGTGAGTGGGTGGGTGCGTCGAGACAGGGGGAAAGCGGAAGAGGACCAGTGAACCCGTGAGGTTCCTAAATGATGCGCTGAAGCCCAAGCTCTACGTGTACGACAGGTACAACGATATGTACCTACGTATACCTACGTAGAGTGAAACCCTTCCCTATTCCTTTTCCCCATACTCTTTATTGACATACAAACCGAGACATGACAGGATTCCGCTCTAGTCGACCTTCTTCTGACTTCGCACATGCCTACTACTCTTTCGTCTGCTTCT
>NEXD01000002.1 GCA_003019595.1 Candidatus Marsarchaeota G1 archaeon BE_D | reverse complement strand
GCAGAATTTCGAGGAGCGACTGGCGCTCAATCGCAAGGATACTCGAAGAAAGGCTCGGTGAAGCCAAAGTAAAGGAGCTCGACCCCTACGGTTCCTCCTTCTACTGCTCTAGGTGTGGTGGGAGACAAAGACCTGAATGGGGCGGTTTTCGTGTGTGGTGGGTGCGGTCTCCGAATAGGCAACTCAATGCGGCGATAAACCTCTATATGAGTATGAGCTTCGGCTACACCGAAAAGTGGGTTGGTGGAAGGAAGCGTGTACAACTGAAGATGGAGGACGCTTCCCAAATGGTGGGACCGCGTGGTGCTTCCAAGCCTTGTGGGTGGGTGCGTCCTGACAGGGGCGGAGCGGAGTGACCCCGATGAACTCGTGAGGTTCCTGATGCACTGAGGCCCAAGCTCTACTACGCGTATGACAGGTATGCTGATGCGTACCTACGTAGAGTGAAACCCATCGTAAAGAGTTTAGATACCATATGCTGAATAAGGTGTACCGATAAGATACTTACACACTCGATACACTCACTCGTTGTCTGGACTCAATAATTAGAAGCAAAACTTATTTTACTTAAATAATAGTGAACGAATAGGGCCCGTAGCTCAGCATGGTAGAGCAGCGGACTCTTAATCCGAAGGTCGCGGGTTCAAATCCCGCCGGGCCCGTGTGTATTATATTGAAGAACCATTTGTCTAGGTACCACCAGCTGTGCTTACGGTTTCAGTAGGCTATTCGATTTCCAATGCTTTGTCCGTCAACTCTATGGTCGCGGTATGTGCGATGTAAGTGTTATATCTTCATGAATGAGTTGCTATAAAGCCAACGATTCCTAGCTTCCAGTTAGGGCATAAGCGTGACAGAAAGCTGACAGAATCGCTCGATTGCGCTGATCACCATTGTGAATCTATTCGGTATGGTCATGTTTTGCAACCACTACTGCGAAAGATTTGCTCAATTCGGTAAAGCTTATACCATTAGTGATAAATAGTTTTTTGGTAGAATCGTTTTGAGCGAGGAAAATTTCACTACATTAATTTATTTAGTAAATCATGATAAGCTAATTTCAAGGTTAGCTCAAAGGTTAAAATCGGAATTTAATGAGCTTCAACCACCAAGTTGGGTTCGTTTTGTAAAAACGTCCGTAGGTAACCTCGAACCTCCTTCTGACCCCGATTGGTGGTATGTAAGAGCCGCTTCAATTCTGCGCAAGCTTGCATTAAAACAGTCTTTAAGTGTGAAGGCTTTGAGTTATCAATATGGTACGAGATGGAGGCGTGGAAGAAGAAGAGAAAGATCCGTTCCTGGTTCAGCGGGCTTGATTAGACGAATACTTCAAGCACTAGAGGAAGCTAAGCTAGTGCAGAAAAAAGCCAATCTGGGAAGGACTTTGTCGCCACAAGGTAAGTCTTTAATAGAGAGTGTTGCTCGTGAGTTATTGCAAAAACAATTAGAAGAACAACCAAATATTAAGATATACTTAGAGGCGATAAAGGCATGAGTGGTTATGAATCAGAATATGATCCAGAACTTGAAGAATTAAAGAGAAGACAACTTCTTGCAATGCAACAAAGAATATCCGCGCAAGAGGCTGAGGAGCAGAGAGCCGCTCTTGAAGCAGAAGAGGCTCAGCGGCAGGCAATTTTAAGACAGGCCTTAACTCCTGAGGCTCGACAAAGACTTCAAAATGTAAAACTGGTAAGGCCAACGATTGCACGTGCACTTGAAGATCAGATAATAGCACTCTTTCAAGCAGGAAGGATTGACAAACCAATTACCGATGATATGCTAAAACAACTTCTTCTGCGATTAGCAAGCGCTAGTCGACGAGAAACAAATATAACAATCAAAAGAAAGGGGGAAGTATAAAAGATGGCAGTAAACAAACCTCGCGGAAAAAAGATAAGACTTGGCCACGCCTTGAACGTAAACGGCAATGTTCCTGTGTGGGTTATTGCAAAAACGGGTGGTAAATTTAGGAGAAACTACAAAAAAAGGAACTTTAGACGTTCAGCACGGTTAAAAGCTTAAAAGGGTGTTATTTATGAGTCAAACCGAAGAAAAAAGCACTTTGCAAAAACAGGGAGAGACGCAAGTTACTGAAAGTGGTGAGTCAAGAAAAGAAAGCGAGTCTAAGCCCACTACTGAAGAGATGCAAACTGAAAAAGTGGCTTTCACATTGGAAAGAGATTATGTGATAACGCTTAGAAAAGCTTACTGGCTTGGCAGAAGCAAAAGGGCAAAAAGGGCAATAAACATAATTAAGAAATTCGTCGAGCGACACTTAAAGACACAAGATATAGTTTTGGATTCCAAAGTGAATGAATTCGTATGGGCTAGAAGTATTGAAAAACCACCTAGAAGAATAAAAATTCATGTAGGGCTAACAAAAGAAAAAAAAGCTTACGTTTATCTTTCACAAGACACACGGTAATGCTTTCATGATTGAAAAGTTGAATCTTTTTAATACCGAAGTGATAGGTGCTTTTGCGTTAGCGTCCAATAAATTTATAATTTTACCTTATTCTGTAGATAGCAAGATAGTACAATTTTTTGAAGAAAGGACGCGCTTAAATGTGATAAAACTGAGCCTTGGTGGCATCAATTCTGTAGGAATTATGGTTGCAATGAATGATAACGGAATAGTTTTGCCATATAACGCAGATGAAGAAGATATTTGTATTTTAAAGAAAGAAGGATTAAACGTGCATTTGTCTAAATCAAAAATGAACGCACTGGGAAATATGATAGTTGCAAACAACAAAGTGGGGTTTGTGTCGCCCAAACTAAGCATGGCTACGATAAAAGCGGCTGAGGACACTTTAGGAGTTGAGCTAATCAAAACCACTATTGCAGGTCTTACCACAATTGGCTCGTCATTAGCTCTTAACAGCAAAGGATTTGTTTGCCATCCACAGACAACAGAAACCGAGTTCGCATTAGTTTCTTCTAACACAAATCTTAATGGTGTACGTGTAACCGTGAATTCAGGCTATCCATATGTGCGTAGCGGTATAATTTATAATGATAGTTTCGTTTTTGTGGGATACAAAACCACTGGTATTGAAATGGCTGAAATAGAAAGAGCATTAAAAGTCTAGAATTTAATGCTAAGCAAGTTAGCTATGCTCAAATACTGGTTAAAGCTGAATAAAACAGAAAAAAATGATAACTCAAAAAGTCTTTAAGGTTGCAGGAGTTATGAAAAGCTCTTTTGGTTGGCAACGTTTTACCAAATACGTACTAGCCCCAAACGAAAAGGTCGCATTAGAAAGAATCTATTCTATAATTGGGAGCAAACACAGACTAAAAAGATTTCAAATTAAGATTCAAGAAATCAAGCCCGTAGAAAACACAGAAGAGATTCAAGATCCAATAATAAGAAGTTTTGTCGAACAAAAAGTGTGAGAGTTATGGAAGACCAGTCTGTTTCTAATAAGTATTCTTTGTTACAAAAACTCGTTACCGAATATGAATATTTAAGTTCTGTAGCTCAAGTGTTAGACGAGCAATTAAAACTAATACAAGCTGCTGAATTGGAAACTTTAACCACGATAAGTTCCATAAAGGAACTTGGGGAAAAGGGATTACAAAGAGAGACTCTTGTTTCGCTTGGAAGTGGTGTTCTTGCCAAAATGATGCTTCAAAACTATGACCATTTGCTTGTTTTGTTAGGACAAAACATATACGCAAAAATGTCTGTGTCTAATGTTTTAAAATATTTGAATGACAGAATCAATCTCCTAAGAGAAAGATCGGCTGAATTATTGAAGGAATACACGCTAACTCTCCAAAGAATTCAATTGTTACAACCAAAAATTGAAAGGCTAGTTCAAGAATTACAAATTGCGGGTCAATAGACGTGTTTGAGTCATTAAAAAAAGCCATAAAGAATTTTTCGGACAGTATAACAACAAGAGAACTTTCTGAAAAAGAAATAGAAAGCGCAGTAAACGAATTTGTGCACGAATTGATTCAGAACGACGTGGCATACGACGTGGCGATTGAGATAGCGAACGAAATAAGACTTTCTTTAAAAGATGTGAAAATAGGAAGGTTTACAAATTCACATACAATTATTGAATCAAAAATGAAGGAAAGTTTGACAAAAATCTTAGAAATCGTAAAGCCGCCCGATTTTTACCAGCTTGTATCTTCTATTATAAAGGAAAAAGGCTTATGCACTATTGTGTTCTTTGGGGTTAATGGAAGCGGTAAAACGACCACTATAGCCAAGCTTGCCTTTAAATTAAAGGAGAAGGGATTTTTACCTATAATTGCCGCGGCAGACACATTTAGAGCAGGCGCAATCGAGCAAATAAAATCACACGCGGAGAAAATCGGTGTTCCTGTTTATTTGTCAAAGTATGGTTCCGATCCTGCTTCTGTAGCTTTTGGTTGTGTACAAGAAGCTCGTAAAAATAAACGTAATGTTGTTTTGATAGATACAGCTGGAAGGATGAACACTGACACAGATTTGATTCAAGAAATGAAGAAAATAGTAAGAGTTTCTAAGCCTGATCTTAAAATCTTTGTAGGCGATAGTTTAGTAGGTAACGACGCAGTAAATCAAATAAGAACTTTTAACAGTGACATTGGAATTGACGGAGTTATAATCACAAAAATGGATGCTGACTCACACGGCGGTTTGATATTTTCTGTTGCAAGAATAATAAAGAAACCAATTTATTTTATTGGAATTGGTCAGGATTATTCTTCTCTCATAGAGTTTTCACCAGAAGTGATTCTTAAGAAACTGTTTTAAGACTGTCCAAGTGTGTATCACTATGCGCGTAAATCTTTTGACAGGAAGAAGTATAATTTCCGTGGACGATTTAACTTCAGAAGAGTTTGAAGGTCTTCTGGAGCTTGCCTTAAGGGTTAAAAGGTCAATAAAGGCAGGGCTTTTTAGCTTAGAGAAAGAAGGAAAATCTGTAGCGCTGTTATTTCAGAAACCATCTACGCGAACAAGACTTTCTTTAGAGGTTGCGTGTAACATGTTAAAAATGCATCCTATCGCCTTAAATTGGAATGAATTACAACTTTCTCGAGGAGAACCATTAAGCGATACCGCTCGTGTTTTCGGTAAAATGGTTCATTGCGTTGCCGCTAGAGTGTTTTCGCATGACGACCTTTACACTTTTCGAGATTATGCAAAAATCCCTATAATAAATGCTTTAAGCGATAAAGAGCATCCTTTGCAAGCTTTAGCTGATTTTATGACCATTAAAGAAAAATTTGGCGACTTTAAAAAAGTAAAGATTGCATACGTGGGCGATGGTAATAACGTAGCAAATTCATTAATTCTAGCAACAGCAAAAGTAGGTGCATATATAAGTGTTGCAACACCTTTAAATCTTAAACCATCACCAGATATAGTCGCAAGAGCCAAAATTGAAGCAAGAAAAACTGGTGCAAAAATAGAAATAGATACAAATCCACAAAAAGCCGTGGAAAGCGCTGATGTGGTTTATACTGACGTTTGGGTGAGCATGGGTCAAGAAGCCGAAGCGTCTTCTAAAATTGAACTCCTTAAAGGTTACCAAGTTAACGATCAGCTTTTTGCATTAGCTAAACCAGAGGCTTATTTCATGCATTGTTTACCAGCCCATCGTGGTCAAGAAGTCACAGAATCGGTAATCGACGGTCCTAGAAGCATAGTGTTTGAACAAGCGGAAAACAGGCTATATACAACAATAGCCGTGTTTTATTCGGTATTATAAATAAAATATGAATTTAAATATACTAAAATTTTTCGTGTACGAGGCTAATTAGATGCTTTACTCTCTCTGTCACATTTTCTGTTTGCCAAACATTTCTTCCAAAGACAACGCCGCGAGCACCAGCTTTAATGGCATCCTTAACCATTTCGTCTATAAGAGACTGAGACTCTCTTTTTGGCCCACCTCTCAATAGAACTGGAACAGAAGACGTTTTGACCAACTCTTTAAAACTTTCTTGGTCGCCTGTGTAATCGACTTTTAAAATATCGGCACCCATTTCAACAGCTAACCTTGCGGCGTTTATTAATTCTGTAGGTTCTGCTATCGATTCACCAATACCTTTTTCGATCATAGGCTCAACAATCACAGGTAAATCATAATCATGAGCTTTGTTAATTATATCGGATACAAGCGAAAAACTTTTTCTTTCAAGCTCTCCCCCTATAAAAAGATATACCACCACTGCATCTGCATCCGCTTTAATTGCTTGCTTTAAATTAAATACAGCGTTGTGCAAAGCTATCTGGGGTTTAGGCTTTTGTCTCCATAAATTAGTGGTGTCCAATCGCACTATTAATCCGCACTTAGTGATAGGCTCTTTAGTAAACCTAGTCATTGCAAATGACATTTGTAGAGCATCAGCACCACCTTCTAACAATTGGGTTACAGTGGTTTTAAAGTCAATCAAGCCCTTAATTGAGCCAAAGAAAAGACCATGGTCTATGGCTATTATTACAGTTCTCCCATCGTCTGAAAAGATCCTCGAAAGTCTTCTTTCAAATCCACTCATGGCACCTTGTTAAAAATAAAGCGAGATAATAGTGTTTTGTTTAGCAAGCCTTTTTAGTCGCTCAAGATTGCCGCATATCCTCCAAATGAATTTTTTAGTTGTTCACCCTCTTCTGTTTTTGTAGACATAAACTCCACCACTTTTCCACGCTTTTTTAAAGTCTCAGCAAGGTAGTCGACAAGCGATTCTTTTTGTTCAATTAGCATTGGTGTACCACATTTAGGACATGCAACCGTTTTTGAGTCGTTCTCAGAATCAGAAACCACTCGCTCATGGCAATTTGGACATTCATACGTGATACGTAAGTCATTAGCTTCTTCTGAAAGAATAAGAATTTCAGCTCTGTCAAGTTTTTCAAGGACTTCTTTTTTACCAATCGCAACTTTTTGCGGGTCCTTAACCATTGTTTCCATCAATTTATTAAAGATTTGCTTTTCATGAGCTAATTTAGATTTTTGTAATAAATCTGTTGCTCGATTTATGAGCTCGCGAACACCTTCTTCGCCTGTATAGCCAACATCTACTAGACCTAATACTTTCTTTTGTAATTCATAATGCAAATAATTTCCTTCGTAAAACTCGTTTTTATTAGGCCCAGGACCACCAATAATAATCCCCTTTATTTCTTTATTTAAGAAGTATTTGGAAGCATATTCTCCTATTCTAACATAAAATTCGTGAGCGACTTGTTCAATAATTCTTTGAAACCGTCTTGCAGACTGACCGCCTGCATGATGTTTACCAGGAATTCCTGAAGTTATCGTATCTAATATGTTTATACTCCTTCCACTAAGCAATGCAAACGTGGCTTCTGACCGATCCATTACAATTATTCCGTAAACTTCTTTCTCCCTTAACAATTCTTTTAATGGTTCAACGACAAATTTTGAATCACACCTATACAAGTATATGTTGATAGGTTCAGGTGGCTCTAACACATGGATTTCCATCTTTTCGTTTCCTGGAGCACCATGAGGAATTGCACCACAGAATATTACTAGACCGTTTGGAGGCGGCTCTTTAAACAGTTTAAGTTTTTGTAAGATTGACTCTATGGCGTCCATGACGTTCTTTCTCGTTGATTTGGACTTTATGTTGGATGCAGTACTAGCTTCTTCTCTTAAGTCTCTAACTACATCGCTAATCGCGCGTTGAGGGGGAATGTACAAACTTATCAGTTCGGTGCCTCTTCCTTCTTTTGCTTCCAACTCCGAAATTAATTTCTTTAGCTTGTACTCATCGTATGAGTCATAACTTGTTTCTTTTGACATCTCATTATAATAGTTAGCCTTATCAAATATAAGCAGTGAGATTAAAAAGAATGAGTCATGCGGTTTGTGGTAAAAATCGGTGGACATTTGCTTGATGAAGGAGAAGCCAGTTTCTCAAAGTACGCCACACAAATTAAAAGTTTGGTTGAAGCAGGACATAGAATCGCAGTGGTCGTAGGAGGAGGAAATCAGGCTAGAAGATGGATAGAGCTTTTAAGGACACTCGGCTCAAATGAGGCTGCTTTAGATGAGATAGGAATTATGGTTTCAAGGCTCAATGCATACGTTCTAATTCAGTGTTTGCCACAGTTAGCATACCCATTAATTCCCACAACCATGCAAGAGTTTGATTCGGGGTGGGTCAACTCTAATGTAGTTGTAATGGGTGGGCTAACGCCTGGACAATCTACAACGGCAGTTGCCGCAATACTTGCAGAAAGGGTTAATGCAGATAGGCTGATTATTCTTACTAATGTTGATGGTGTGTATACAGAAAATCCTGCTATTTCTTCCTCAGAATTTTTACCACAAGTACACATCGATGAATTAGCAAAGATTGTGTCACAAAAACCCGCTTTTGCAGGAACTTATGATTTAGTAGACGATGTTCTGATAAAAGTGCTAAGAAGAAGTAAAATTCCTACAATAATAACAAACGGTCGGCACGAAAATATCATAATTGAGGCAGCGCTTTTTAAGGCGCGTGGAACAACTATAATTTATGAGTAGGTAAAGCAATTATGACAAACATGTCAGGTAACAAAAGTCATCTACAACTAGGAAGAGAAAGAGATTTATTTTCGTTTCATGAAGAAGCAGGCTCTGGCCTTCCAGTTTTTCATCCTGACGGTACAGTTTTAAGAAATATTATAATTGACTATCTAAGAGAAGTGAATCAGAAATTAGGGTTTGAAGAGGTCTGGACACCGCATTTGTTTAATGCGGATTTATGGAAAAAATCTGGTCACTATTCTTCGTATAAAACCCGAATGTTTTTGTTTAAAATAGGCGAACATGAATATGGTTTAAAACCTATGAATTGTCCTGCGCACGCACTAATATTTTCTTCTAAACCTCGTAGTTACAAAGATTTACCTATAATGTATTCGGAATTTGCTACAGTTTACAGAAACGAACAAGAAGGGGAGCTCACAGGATTGTTACGTGTAAGATCAATAACTCAAGATGATGGACATGTTTTTCTTGCAAACGATCAGGTTGAAAGCGTTTTACGAAATATCCTTTTGGCTGCTATTACAGTTTTGGAAACTTTTGGTTTAAAAGATCTTTCAGTGAATATTTCTACTAAGCCAGCAGATGCAATAGGTGATCCAAAAATGTGGGAAATTGCTACAAAAACGCTCATAGAAGTTGCTTCTAAGGCTGGATTAAATTACCAAATTGCAGAAGGAGAAGGAGCTTTTTATGGACCAAAAATTGATGTGCATGCGAAAGATTCTCTTGGCAGACAGTGGCAATTGTCTACAATTCAATTGGATTTTAATTTAGGAGAAAGATTGGGATTAAAATACACAGATCGTGATGGTAAAGAAAAGCCTCCGTTAATCATTCACAGAGCTTTGGTTGGATCATTAGAAAGATTCATAGGAATTCTTTTAGAACATTATAAAGGAAATTTGCCGCTATGGCTAGCGCCCAAACAAGTAAGGGTAATTCCAGTGTCAGAAAAATATTCAGAATATGCAAAGATAATTTATCAAGAAATAAGAAAAAGTGGTTTTAGGGCCGATTTAGACAACAACTCTTTAACTCTTCCTAAGCGTATTAGAAATGCGGTATTGTCTGGTATTCCGTATATGATTGTGGTTGGATCTGAAGAGGAAACCACTAATACTGTGGCCGTAAGGGATAGAAAAGGCAGAAATGTAAAAGGTATAATGCTATCCGATTTACTTTCACAACTTAAGAAAGAAGATCAAGAAAAATTAATAGAGGTGCAAACAGTAAAAATTTTAGGCGGGAACATAAAAAACAAGAGTAAAGCGGGGATGCCCGAGCCTGGTCAAAGGGAGCAGACTCAAGATCAAAACAATGAGTGATCTGCCGGCGAAGGCCTGCGTGGGTTCAAATCCCACTCCCCGCACTTTTTAACAGTACAAAGTGCGTACACGTGGATTTGAGAAGCTCATTTTGCACAGCACTTTATTATCGTTGGTGCACAGTAAAGCCTTAGCGCAGGAGATGTTACTGTAATTTAAAAATACGCTCTGTCCAATAGTCCGCACATTGATTTGTAAATGCCTCGTATGTATTTTTGCGCACAATAGCGACGATGTTTCCATACTTAGATGCTAATCAAGCGAACGACATATTTAATAACTAATATGAATTGTCTTAGTAATAAAATTCTGTTTTTATAATCCGTTTGTTATCAGAAGCCTTAAAGCTACGTTAAAAAATTGTGTGTTTATGGTGAAAATTAGGTATTTGGGTCATGCATGTTTTACCCTAGAAGATCAAAGCAAAACCATAATAATCGATCCATTTCTTACAGGCAATCCAGTAGCAGCGGAAAAGAGCGATTCGATCAAAGCCGATTTAATTCTCGTGACCCACGGTCACTCGGATCATTTGGGCGATGCACTTTTTCTGTCAAAAAAACTTGGAACGCCAATTTTCACAACTTATGAACTATCAGTGAGATTAGAGAAGGATGGGGCAAAAGCGGTTGGAGGAAACCACGGAGGGACATATGATTTTGGGTTTGCCAAAGTGAAAATAACTTGGGCAGTTCATAGCTCTAGTTATGGTGAAAGTTTAAACGTAGCAGGCAATCCTTGCGGTTTCGTAATAAAAATGGGCGGAAAAAACATATATCACGCGGGTGACACAGACGTTTTCTATGATATGAAACTTATTGGTGAGAGAAACAATTTGGATGTAGCCCTTCTTCCCATTGGGGGATTTTACACAATGGATTCACACGACGCTATTTATGCTGTGGAATATCTTCAACCAAAAATTGTCATACCGATGCATTACAACACATTTCCCATAATAAAAGCAGATGCTATGGAGTTTAAGAAAAATGTGGAAACTAAGACAAAGGCAAAATGTATAATATTAAAGCCAGGAGAGTTTTTAGAGCTCTGACAAGCGATATTTAGAAGGATCAAGCAAAACGATCCCACTTGAAGTCTCAGCTATAATTTCTTTTTCGGTGACAACTATCTTGGTATTTCCATAACCGAAGCCACGAAAAATGGCTTCGGCCAAATCTATTCTATTTTTTAAACAGCAGTTTACAACGGCTTTTGCAATATTTGTTGGTATCGCAATAATAGTTGCCGTTTGTACGCCTTCATAATGGGCCGTTGGGGTTGCAATAACATTGCTTACTGGTGTTAACGAGGTGCTTTTGTTGGTTTTCTTAAATAGTTTAACTAGTATTTGCGTCACTTTCATAAAGACCGTTTTTAATTTTTCAAAGATATTCCAAGACATACAATGCAAAATATTAAAACACAAAAGATATCACCAACGTTGAAAATATTCTCCTCATATATTGCGTTACATTTTTCCAATGCTTTTTAGTATAATTCGAAACAAAGAAATCGAAACTATTATATAGTAGGCTTTCCGCAAATTGTGTAGAAAAGCGTGTACGCTTATAACTTTGTTGTTCACTTATCTGTAGTTAGGGAATTAATATGAAAATCTTGGTAACAGCTGCTTTACCTTATGCTAACAATGAGCTACACATAGGCCACTTTAGAAGCACATATATAATAGCAGATGTTTATGCTAGGCTTCACAGAGCATTGGGTGACGATGTGGTATTCATATGCGGTACTGACGAGCACGGAACGCCTATTTCGTTAAGAGCAATAAAGGAAGGCGTTTCACCAATTGAAATTACGACAAAATACTATGAATTAGACAAAAAGGTTTTCAAAGACACAGAAATATCTTTTGATTATTTTGGGCGTACAACTAGCAAAGAACACGAAGAATTAGTTCAGTGGTTCTTTTTAGAACTTTTAAAGAAAGGTTTTATCACAACTAAGAAGACCCAACAACCATATTGTGAATATGATAAAAGATTTTTGCCAGATAGATATGTTAGAGGAACATGTAAATACTGTGGATATCCAGATGCCAAAGGAGACGAATGTGACAATTGTGGTCGTGTTCTTGCCCAAGGTGATCTTTTGAATCCAGTGTGTGCAATTTGCGGAAAGCCTACTACTATAAGGGAGACTGAAAACTGGTATTTTGATTTAGAAAAATTTCATAAAGAATTACAAGCTTGGATAGAAAATTCTGAAAACCTTTTCCCGTTATACGGAAAAAAATATCTTTTGACACAGTTTCTTTCAAAACCATTGGAAAGTTTTGGAATAACACGAGACTTAGAATGGGGGGTACCTGTGCCTTTACAAGAAGCAAAAGGCAAGGTTTTCTATGTATGGTTTGACGCGCCTATAGGTTATGTAAGCTTTCTTAAGGAATATTGTGATAAAAACGGTTGCAGTTGGAAGGATTTTTGGCAAAACAAAGATTCCAAGATAGTTCATTTTATAGGAAGAAACATCATTTACCACCATGGTTTGTTTTGGCCTTCTATGTTGTTAGGAGTGGGTTTAAATCTACCAACCAACATTGTGGCAGCTGGCTTACTCAATCTTTCAGGAAAAAAGATGGCAAAGAGTAGTGGATGGATGATAAAGGCACAAGATTTTGTTAAAGTGTTGAATAATGATTATCTTAGATATTACTTAATTATTGCAGCTCCTTTAGAAGAAGATTTGGACTTTAAATTAGAAGATTTCCAAAAAAGAGTGAATGGCGACCTTGTTGATTCTTTGGGCAATTTTGTACATAGGACACTGCACTTCATTTATACAAAGTTTAATGGAGAAATACCAACACCATCAAATCTTAGTGATGATGACAAAGCCCTTATTAATCAAATTGAACAAGTTAAAGAGAAGGTAATATCATCTATAGATTCGTTTGAATACAGGGCTGGTCTTGACGCGTTAATATCGTTAGCACGTAATGGCAATAAATATCTAACAAAAAACGCACCTTGGGAGCTTGTCCAAAAAGATTTAGAGAGAGCAAAAACTGTGCTATTCGTTTGTGCACAGCTAGTAAAAGCTTTGGCGCTACTTTCAACTCCATATCTTCCAGGATTTTCGCGGTCGGTGTGGCAATTATTGACAGGTCAAACTTCTCTTCCACAAAGGCCATTTGAAGAATTAAAGACTACTCTAGAAGGAACTAAAATACTAGAGCCTAAGCCTGTCTTTCAAAAGATTGATGACAAAACTATCAAAACGTTACTTCCAGTAGAAACCCAAAAGACGCAAGTTACGCTACAAGATTTTCAAAAACTGGACATTCGAGTAGCCCAAGTTCTTGAAGCTTCTAAGATACCAAATAGCAAGAAGCTTTTAAAATTAACAGTGAAAATAGGTAACGAAATTAAAACGATCGTCTCAGGAATAGCGGACCAATACGAACCACAAAGCCTTATTGGAAAAAAGATCGTTGTTTTGAACAATCTTCAACCTGCAGAGTTTATGGGTGTAAAATCTGAAGCGATGTTATTAGCCGCAGAGGATAACGGTTCTGTATCACTACTGACTGTTATGCGTGATATAGCAGACGGCTCACCAGTCCACTGATGTGATGCGCCTTGTTTAAAGACACCCGTATAGCCTTTAAGGTATATGGTTGCACTTTAAATCAAGCAGATGCGCTCAGCGTAGAATCTTTTTTAAAATCAAATGGTTTTAAAGTTGTCGAACAAATCGACGATGCAGATACGGTGGTTGTCTTTTCTTGTGCTGTAAGAAATGAAACAGAAGATAGTATAATTTCCGAGACAAAAAAGATTTTGAACCAAGGGAAAAAGGTTGTTATTACTAGTTGCTTGGCCAATTCAAGACCAGGTAGACTAATTAACGATTTACCTAATGCCGTTATTTTAATTGGGGGCGATAACGCCGAAATCGTAGATGCCTTACGGGCAAAACAAGGTTCTGTTTTGTATGGTAAAACCACTTTAAAGCCTGCGCAACCTACTTCTCTTATTTATCCACTAAAGATTTCACAAGGGTGTACAAGTAACTGCTATTTTTGCCTGACCAAATTGGCACGACCAAAATTATGGTGTAGACCATCGAGCGAGATAGTTAATGCTGTTAGATCTGCTGTTCTTTCAGGGTCTGTGGAAATAGATCTTACTTCTATGGATAGTGCCGATTATTTCGACCCTCCAGCCACAAGACTTCCTCAGTTAATAGAAAAGATTGTTAATGAGGTAGAAGGCAATTACAAGATCAGAGTAGGGATGATGAATCCTCAAGGAGCATTAAAATTATTTTTCGATTTAAAAAGAGCACTTATGTTCAAAAAAGTGTTCAAGTTTCTCCATATTCCAATTCAGTCAGGTGACATAAATGTCGTAAAAGATATGAATAGAAATTATGATCCACTAGTCGTCGTACAAAAAATCATTGAGTTAAAACAAGAAATTCCAAATCTTATGGTAGCCACTGATATTATGGTTGGGTATCCTACAGAAACTCAAGAAGCTTTTGAAAAATCTTTAAAACTTATCGAAAGCGGAGTGTTTGATAAAATTCACATGTTTAGATTCACACCACGTCCTCACACAAAAGCCGCTTTATTAAAACAGTTAGATGAAAATCTAAAAAAGAAAAGAAGTGAAATTGCTTCACAAGTGATTAAAAAAGTTCAACTAGAAAAACATTCCTTTTACGCCGGTAAAGAGTTGTCTGTTTTAATTACAAATCGTATACCTAACGTAAGACTCGAAGGTAGACTGGACAATTATCTAAAAGTATATTTGCCTGATCGACCAGCACTTCTTGGAAAAGAAGTTATTGTGCGTATAGACGATTACACACCAGAGCACTTAATAGGAAGATTTTTATGAACAGATTGAGCAAAAAATGTTACGAGGATGAAGTTCAAAGACTTATTAAAATCGCAATTCAGCAATACGACCAATGCATCACTTTGTCTCAAAATTCAATAGAGTTAGCATGGAAAATCTGTTTAAAGCATGATCTTAAAGTCCCAAAGCTTTTAAGGCTTCTTCTTTGTGAAAAGTGTAAAAACATCAGAATTCCAGGTAAAAATGTGCGCGTCAGGCTGACATCCGGTTTTGTTGTTTGGAAATGCTTTGTATGTGGTTATGAAAGTTTGATTAAAAGATATAAGTAGGCCAACAAAGATTCTAAATGGGTCAGTCGTCTAGTCTGGTTAGGACGCCACCCTTACACGGTGGAGATCGCCGGTTCAAATCCGGCCTGACCCACCTTGTATAAAATTATAAATGTTTTAATACTTCATCAACATGACCTTCAACATTTACTTTTCTAAAAATCTTTTTTATCTTACCTTGTTCATCAATGATGAAAGTTGACCGTTCAATTCCCCAAACAATCTTTCCATAAAGGTTCTTCTTTTTGTACACCCCATACTTTATCGAAACCCTTCTGTCGACATCGCTCAATAAAGAAAAATTCAAATTGTATTTTTTAGAAAATTTTTCATGGCTTTTTAGATCGTCATTGCTGATACCTATCACTATAGCCCCTTTTTCAATAATTTTGTCCATGTTATCACGAAAAGAGCATGCTTCTTTCGTACATCCTGGTGTGTCATCTTTTGGATAAAAGTATAACACAACTTTTTTGCCACGAAAATTTTTTAGTGAAATAACATTTCCTTTCTGGTCTTTTAATTCAAAATCTGGAGCTTCCATTCCTTCGGCTATTTCGGTACTCATAAATTATTTTTTGTTTTCGTGGTAATTAAGCTTTCATCTGTATTCTATAATTTTACATAATCCATTATGTCCTCGGAAAATGGCTTGTCCGATAGATAAATTCGAAAGAGTCTTTAAAATCTCTTTTTCAAAGCCGCACCGCTTGACTAAAATATCCTGCTCAATATCGGCTTTTAACCTGAAAACTGCTATATTACCTACAGCAGAAAGTAGTTCTTGCGAGATAGTCGACGGAAGCTGGTTGACTACCATCACTGACTCGTTAAACTTTCTAAGTTCTTCTACTAATCGCTCCATCATCCTTGGAGGTTCCTCTTGTCTTCTAAATGGAACGACGTTTCTTGCTTCCTCAATAACTAAAAGATGAGGTTCCGTTATTTTTCTTGCCAATCTGTAATTATAAAGAATTCTGACAATTGCTTCAATAACAAAAATTTTGGCGTAATCATCAGAAAGTTTTCCTAAATCTATTATTATATTTTCTTTAGTAAGATTGTCAAAACCAACCTTTTGTGAGGCATTTAAAAGATTCTTTAGACCAGTATCCGCTATTTTTGAAACTCTTCTTAATACAGCAAGTTTAGATTCTTGTTCCCATCCAGAATAAGTTCTGATTTCGTTTATTGCCTTAATTACATCATCAACAGTCACAGGTTTTGTATGATTTGACATGCCATGTCCTTTTTCTGTATAAGCCTTTTTTAATGCTATTCGTAAAACGTATTGTTGAGAGACGCTCAAATCGAAACTTTCAGAAAAGACCTCCATAAGTAAATCGATGTGTTCAAACGGATCAGCAGTAGTTGGATATTCAAAGATATCGAATCCAAAATCTTGCTCTGGTGTAACAAGCAAAGCCGAATTGTCGTTCAGTAACTTCATGTATTCGCCGTGCCAGTCAAAAATTAAATAGTGCTGATCTAACTCGCTCCAATTTTTAACGATTTTGGAAACGAAAGTTGATTTTCCTGAGCCAGTTTCTCCTAAAACGGCAAAATGCTTAAAGAAGTCTTCTAAAGCTAGACTAACTTCTTCGCCTGTAAGCGTTTTACCAATCTTGATTTGTCCACTTTGTGATGGATTTAAATCAAGCCTTGGAAAATCATCTAGCTTTGTCAAAAACATTGAAATCAAATCAAATGTGTTTAGATCGTGTTTTGTGGATTCATCTATGTCAAATCCAACCATTCTTGCAAGAGATTTGACTCTTTCACAACTTTTTTTTAACCTGTTGAGCGCGTCTTTCTTTTTAAAACCCCATTCGTAAAGTATAAGATAGGAAGCCACAGTTCTTCCAAAAAGAGGCAAACCTGCCTTTGCAAATCCCACGATTACAAAATTTACGGAACTATTAATTAGTTCGTAATTGAGTCTTGAGACAAGCTCGATATTTATCTCTTTTTGTAGTTTTTTTATGGTAAAAGTTTTGAAGGCAAGCCAGCGTATGCCGTCTTTGATGACCTTAGTTGTAAAGGGATTGTACATTTTTGCGATTTACCCTTGCCCTGTTAAAAATTTAAATATCTTTAAGTATCCTTGTAAAATTTCTTGAAAAAGTGTACCCAATCCTCCACCTAAATTACCCAATGGTTGAGAAGCCGCTTGGAACCATCCAAAAATTCCCATTATCGCTGATATAAGCACACCAAAAAGCACCAACGCAAGCCCGACAAGTAGCCCCTCTTCTAATAGCGGAGAACCCCTTTTATTTCTTAGTAGTTCCAACAACATTTCACATCAATAATATTTTCCATTAAAGAGAAAAATTTACTTGAGAAAGAGTAAGACGATTTCTGAAAATATGGTGCAAAAAAAGAGCGTGCTAAAAGTCAACTCAGAAGAATAAATGAAAGAAAACGCCAAAAAACAAGAATCAAAATAAAGAATGGGCACGATAGACGAAACCAGCGAATTTAGTGAGAAAATAGGATTTGTAGAAAGAATAGAAAGGCTAACGCCAGTTATCAAAAACATTAAAGAGCTCATTAGTTGCACTTTTGCTAACTGATGCTTTACCTTTGTTTTTGCATTTTCGAGTGATTTACGTATTTTGATAACGTAAGATGCCCATTTGGGATTATACCCTATAAGAGAAACGGAAATTGAAATTGCCTTTAGCGTTTCCCCAAAATCTGGGTTAGAAAAGCGCATCGACATATTTTTTAAAATCTCATAAGATGAAGGATTTTCAACGAAAAGCGATGCTGTGACCAATCCTTTTTGACTAATTGCACGTAAAATCCTTTTTGAAAAGGCAAATGGGTTTGTGCCCAACGAATTAATTAAACCATTAAAGAGTTCTTTTTCTTCTTTTTCATTTCTCTTTCTCAATCTATGTTTCTTATAACAAAAAGATATAAACAACATCCCCGAAACAAATAGTATTAATCTTATAAAACGAAGTTTATTTAACAGTAGCATTACAAGAAAAACGTAACAACAAGCCTCAACCCACTTTTTGTTCAACGCATTGCCCAAGTGTGTGATAGAGTATTTTCTTACTACGTATACGCTTAGCAAAAGCGCAACGAACAGACTCTTAAGTAATGCTTTTCCATATAACAAACCAATAATATACGAAGTGAGCAAACCCACTGTCGACATGCCAATTAAGAGTATAATTCCGTTTTCGAGTAAAAGCTCTTGCAATTTATAACTGGTAAGTTTGCTCAAAATATATTCATTAATTAAGACTCTTGTGTGACTGTTTCTTAACACTCTAAACTCCCCTTTGATCACAATATCCACTTTTTGCGGATTAATGCCTATCTTCGTCATCACATGTTTTAAATTTTGATTCATTACCTTTATAAAAAAAGAAGTCTCCTTTTTGTCATCGAACAAATTTGATAGCGGCATTATTAACGCTGGCAAAAGCACGCTAAAACGCATAGCTAACAAGGCTAGGCAAATGAAAATAATGAATAACAGCGCCTTTCTATAATATAAGCGCTTTAAGTCCATCCTGAAACACTTTTTCTAATCCGAGTGCTTTTATTACATCATAATGAATTTCCCCTTGTTTGTATAATGTTGTGACATGCACTTGCTCGTTTTGCACTAAGATTTGTTCAACTCTATCAACCAATCTTTGGTTGTTAAATCGTTCCATAAAGCATGCATAAAAAATAGATCCAGCTTCTTTCAATCCGTAAATTTCTCTCCATCTTTTTAATAGTCCTTCAACTGTCTTTGAGTGAACAGTTTGAATAGAAGGTATGCCAATATTGAGCAGAGTAGCCGCTGCAAGCGTTTGCTCTCTAGTTTGCAGTTCTCCCACAAAAACCAAGTCTGGTGATCTGTGCAGAGTTTTTGTTACTTCAAAAAGCTTATCGGTGTTATAGCTTGATTCGGTACTGAATCTTACCACTTTGTCTTGCGGCAAAGGGGTAGAGGTTTCCACAACATCTTCTATGTAAACTTTTCTCCACTCCTTGTTTACGAATTGTAGTAAAGCGTTACACAAGGTCGTTTTGCCACTTCTTGGCAAGCCGCACACAAAAAGATTATAACCTGCGTTAATCAAACCGATAAGCAAAGCGGCGCACTCTTTAGTTAAAGTACCTCTTTCTATTAAATTATATAAATTCATACGCGTAAAGTTGAATTTTCTAATAATGCAAGAACCTCCATCGAAGGCTAATGGTTCTGAGTCCACATTTACTCGTAAATGGAAGAAATCAGTTACGATATGCGCTTTTATGGTGTTTGTGCTAAGGCTGAGCGTTCCTGACGAAGAAAGTTGTGCATAAAAACCTAATCTTTTAAGACACAATCTTGTTACGATATATGGATACCATAATCTTCCAAATTCCGCGTGATCTATATAACACAATGAGCCAGGTCTATCAAGATAAATTTCTTCGATTTTGTCGTCGATGATTAATGGCGCTATAGGCGTAAGCCCAAGTGCAGAAAGAACGCAAAAAACGGGTATTTCTTTGTTCCAATTTTTTGCATAAAACGAGATTTTGTGTTCTGCATATCGTCTTAGACTTTCGAAAATCTCACCAAACATGTTGCTATAGCTTTCTACATAAATTTTTTCTTTTACAATTTCCTCTATAACCGTATTAATATATTCTAAATTTTGGGCTTTCCAATTGTAGCTAGGCCAATCTCCACCATTTATTTCTATTGTGAATGGTCCTAAATTATAACTTGCGATTTTGTTCGTACGCGGGAACACGAATTTAAAAAGCTTTTTTTCATCGATTACCAAAACTAGTCGGTCTAAAATAAAAACCGTCTCTTTTTTTGCTTTTGTATAAAGCGAAAAATCCATTTTGTCTATACTCTGAGAGAAAACCACTCTACTAGCATCCCATCCTATTGTTAGGTTCATCATTATTACCTTCGATAAAAGGCAAAAGCTTACTTGAATAATATTTTAGACAAACTTTGGAGCTCTTGTTTGAAACCTTCTTAATATTGCTTATGGTGATAACTTCAGGATATTTCTTAAATGAAGTTGTTAGCGAAACCATTCCGTTAGTAAAACAAGGAATGAAAGCTCTCACCCAAGAAAGAATGAATTACCTTTTTGATACCATTGGTTACGCTCAACTCTTTAAGGTGATAGTCTTAATCAAGGTGCCAAAGGGTTTGGTGAATTTGCAAACAAATGGAACGCATGCAGTCTTTTTTGTTAATAATTCCAGATTTATAACAGTCTTTCCTTTTGATTTTTCATATGTGAATTTAACATTTAACTATAATGACGAGTGTATTATGATAAATGGCACCACTTCCCCCTTGCTCTTACAAGAGGTAAAATGTTCATGACATCACTCATCGAATTTTTTTCGACTATCTTGTGTTCGATTTTATTAATATTGACTACACATTTTTTTATAAATCAAATTACGCATTCTATATCAGAAATACTAAAAGTCATTGGTTACGCGCAGGGTCAACTCTATTGGGGTGATATATAGCTTTGATCTCAACACTTGACGTAATTCTCGTATTGGCGATATTTTTTTGTTACTCGTAACGAGCGGCATAAACAATGTTCTTCTTCAAAATTTCCATGCAAAAATAGAAAATCAACAAAAGATAACGCAATTATTCGCTCAACTATTCCAGAATTGTCCAAGCGTTTCTTGTTTGTTTGAGGCAAACCATTCGACAAACAACTTGACCATAAGCGTGTCAACCATAAGAATGGTGATTAAAGTTGGCTAAAAAGGGTTTTTTAACTACAGTTGTGGCGCTTGTTTTGTTGGTTATGCTAATTGGCTTTGAGCTTTATCTATACTCCGTCACCACAAGTTTAGAAATATACCCAAGCCTTGCGGTTTTGATTTACAGCACTAGATATTACAACGAATGGTTAGCATATGAAACCACAAAGAATTTTTTGAATCAATTTTCTTATATTTTAACTAATGAAAGCTATATAAAATTATTATTTTATATTGAAAATAAACTCAAAACAAATACGCAAATTCTGTATACACTTTATGGTTATACTTATCTTGCAAACGTTACTAATTACGTTTTGGGATATTATGGTTTGAAAAATTATTATCCTTTAATTTATATCAGTTCGAACATTTATTTGCAAAAACAAGGATTATTTTTGCATGAAAAAATGGAGTTAGAGATTCCAGTAAGATTTTCGATAAGCGAGTCTTTATTTGGTAAAGTCTTATCTTTAATTCATCAAAAAGATTCTACGCAAAATTTGTATATCTTTTTAGCTTCATGGATCAGAGAAAACCCTCAAGTTAACGGAAAATTGGTAATTAAAAGTTTTAACGAGACGTCTTATATACTACTTCAAATAAATGATTGCTTTTTATTCGCTTTATACAACACTTGTCCTGTATATTTGGTCAACCAAACAATATTCACAAGTTTACCTAATCTAACGTTCAGTCTTTAACCCTCTTCCAAGTTTTATGTGAGACTCAGCTAAAGTGTTAGAGGCAAGCGCTGCAAGTAACGAAAGCTCGCCGCAAAGAACACCAGCCGCAATCACTTCTGCCAACCATTTGGCCCTTTCACCTTCTTTCGCTTTTAAAGCCCCAGTCAACTCTAGCAACTCCCTTTGTGCATCAAGAGCAGTACCTCCACCAACTGTGCCTATTTCAAGATTTGGAAGCGTGATTGAAAAATATAAATCGTCCCCCCTTTGTTCGGCGAAAACATAACCTTGACTTGATTCAACTGTTTGAGCCACATCTTGACCAAGTGCGATAAATGCTCCAGCGATTATGTTTGCAAAATGCGCGTTTTGCGAAAAGGATCCTGCCAAAGCGCTTCCAAGCATGTTTTTTCTTATATTTACATCAACAATTTCTGACGCAGTAGTTTTCAGCACTTCTTTAATAACACTACTCTTAATAACACATTCTGCTACAACGTTTTTACCCCTTCCTAGTAAAACATTAACCAATGAAGACTTTTTATCAGAACACAGGTTTCCACTCAAAGAAACAAGTTTTGCTCCAGTTTCTCTTTCAATCAACCTACACATCCTTTCTGAGGCGATCGTGACCATGTTCATTCCCATAGCGTCGCTTGTCGTAAATGAAAAGCGCACAAACAAATTGTTTCCTATCACAAAAGAAGTTGCGTCAATAAGCTTACCGTGCCTTGTGGTACTTTCAGCAACTTTTTTTAATTCCTCGAAATTTTTTTCAATCCATTCTTTTACTGCCAAACTCATTTCTAACGACTGCGTTTTAAACACGGGAGCTCGTGTCATATAATCTTTTAGAATTTTTGTCTTTATCCCTCCACTCTTAAACGTGGCATTAGCGCCTCTATTTACTGATGCGACCAACGCTCCTTCCGTTGTCGCGATAGGCAGATACAATTCACCATTGGCATAATCTCCTTTTATTAGAATTGGGCCTACCACACCTACAGGTAAGGCGACTCCGCCTATCGGATTTTCTATATTTTTACCAACCAGTTTGTTAAAATCAAAGATTATCGAAGAAACCTTGTTTAGTTTTGTGTTCGTTTTTATTTCTAAAATTTTTGCACGAATCTTTGCGGCTTCGTTTTCGTCCACACCAAAGACTTCTGCAATTTTATGTAATGGAATTCTTTTAGAAATAGCCTCTTGAACTAGATCTTCTCGCATACTTAGCAAATGCTATACCCCTTTAAAGTAGTTTTGTTTAATGGGGCTGCAGGGATTTGAACCCTGGTCGCAAGCGCCCAAGGCTTGCCGCCTAGCCAGGCTAGCTGACAGCCCCTATACCAAATCACTTTTCAGACAAACTTAAGTATTATCCGTTAGCCATGAGGATTAGTGAATAACAACATTTTCTCCGTTTGCTGGTGCAAAAACTTGATGTCCAGTTTTTTCTGAAGCTTCTTGTGCAAATTTCTTTAAGTTTTCAGCTTCTCCGTGTACGAGAAAGACTTTTGGTTCACCTTTTAGATTCTTTATAAATTCAATCAACTCTTTTCTTCCGCAATGCGAAGAAAAATCAAAAGTCTTTATCTCAGCTTCAACTTTCTTTCTTTTTCCGTGTAAAACAACGCTCTTAGTGTCTAGTAACATTCTTCCTGGTGTGTTGTTTGCTTGGTAACTCACAATAAAAATTGCATTTTTACTGGAAAATGCAACCTTTTCCATATAGAAAACCGCTGCACCACCACGCAACATACCAGCTGGTGACACGATAACACCTGGCATTTTTACGGCTTTTCTTCGTTCAGACCATCTATCAATCCAGTTTATAGACTCTAAGACTTTCTCGAACTTTTTTGCGTCTTTAAGAAAGGATGGATTTTTTAAACTAATTTCGGCCGCTTCTCTAGCCATACCATCTAAATGTATTTCACCATCGTAACCGAGTTCTCTCAGAACCATAATGATCTCATGGGATCTACCAACCGAAAAAGCCGGAATTAAAACCACACCACCGCTTTCAACAACGTTTTTCACTTCTTCTACAAGAAGCCTTTCCATTTCATTTCTATCAGGATGGTCCTTTTCTGTATATGTGCCCTCCATAATAATTGCGTCTGCAGGTGGAACATTGGGTTCAGCCTCTTTTACTAAACGCGTTGGAATAGTGTTAAAATCGCCTGTAAATACGATGGTTTTTGAACCAATTTCAATCACACTGATCATACTACCGGGAATATGTCCGGCGTTGAGGAAAGTGGCTTCGAAATTCTTTCTAACAATTCTTTCTTTATATTCCACACAATGTGCGTGTTTTTCAAGAGCTTCTATATCTTTTGTTTCGTAAGGCAAATAATCACCAGATATTTTCAGAAAGTCTTTTAGTAAAAGTTTACTGAGTTTAATCGTCGCCTGAGTTGCCAACAACTCTGGTGCTCCGCTCACGTATAAATAAGGTAATGCTCCAGAGTGATCAAGATGGGCGTGTGATAGTATTATCGCTTCAATTTCTGATGGACGGACATGTTCTGGAAATTTTGGTTTTTCATCAGATACGGTACTACCGTAATCAAGTAGAATTTTTGTGATACCGTTAGTTAAAAGAATGCCTTCCTTACCAACTTCTAATGCTCCGCCTAAAAATTTTATATTAACTTCCATATCTTTTCAAAACCTTAACAAATTCATTTAGCAGATGATTTCTTTTGATTCTCTTTCTTTTCATTTGCATTCTTTTTAAAGATCTCATCAAGAATTACCGTTCTCTGTCTTCCTCCCATAACATCACCAAATAATATTTTGATCAAGGAAGGTATAAGTTATTCTTTGAACAATGTATAGGTCGGTGCATTTCTGTATTTGTATAATGAGGTGATGAAAAGGAAAACTTATCTTTTAGCATCACTTCAACAACAAGTCAGTGGGTGGAATAAATGGGTCATAGAAAACTGAGCGCTCCTAGGCATGGCTCGTTAGGCTATAGGCCAAGAAAGCGTGCTTCTTCTATCATCCCACGTGTAAGATCTTGGCCCAAACTGGAAAAGGCCGTGCCACTTGGGTTTCCCGCTTATAAAGTCGGTATGACACACGCCATCATACGTGATAACTTTCCAACCAGTCCAACTTACGGTAAGGAAGTGTTTATGGCGATAACATTACTTGAAGCACCACCAGTGGTGTTAGTCGCATTAAGATTTTATGGAATAGATCAATTTGGCTCTGAAATCGCACTTGGTGAAATATGGGCCAAAAACCCGCCAAAAGAATTATCGAGAGTATTAACTCTACCTAAAAAGAAAAAAGATGAGACATTAATAGTTGAAAGTTTAAAAAACAACGCAAAAAGAATTTCGTTGATTGTGGCCACTCAACCAGTAAAATCAGGTATACGCAAAAAGAAACCAGAAATTTTAGAGATACCACTCGGTGGTAGTTTGAATGAACAACTTCGTTACCTCGAAAAGCTTGGAAAGGAAATATCCGTAAAAGAGGTATTTTCTCCGCCTGAAACGCTTGATGCGATTGCGGTAACAAAGGGGAAAGGCTATGAAGGGCCTGTGGCGAGGTTTGGAATAAAGATTATACCAAAGAAAAAAGCTAAGAAGACAAAAAGAGGACCAGGTGCTGATTCACCCTCTACACCTGGAGCAGTAATGTCAAGCGCACCGCGAGCAGGTCAAATGGGCTATCATAATAGGGTCGACCTTAATAAAATTCTAGTTAGAATAGAAGAGCCGACAGAAAAATTAATTCCCAAAGCTGGATTCAAGCATTATGGCGTACCAAAATCCACACTATTATTTATAAGCGGCTCAGTGCCAGGTCCTGTAAAACGATTAATACTACTAAGAAAAGCAATAAGAAGCTACAAAGCGTTACCTAAAGAAACACCTCTAATGGAATATTTAGCAATTAGGTGATAGGAAATGTCGATAGAAACGATTCAGAAAGTAGCTGTCCCGCTATATTCTCTCGACGGAGAGGTAATTGGTGAAATCGATCTTCCGAGCTTTTTTGCTATGCCTGTAAGAAAAGACCTTATTAAAAGAGCATATCTTGCAATTTTCACTTCGAGAAAACAACCACAAGGCCGAGATCCGCTCGCCGGTAAAAAAGTGTCGGTGAGAAGTTTTGGAACTGGTCTTGAACTTGCGCGTGTCCCACGACATGTTAATGGAAGGGCTGGTTTTGCTCCTATGACTCGCGGTGGTTATAAACCTCATCCGCCACGGGTTGAAAAGAAAATTATCGAGTTAATCAACATAAAAGAAAAAAGACTAGCTTTCGTTTCGGCTCTCGCAGCCACTTCAAAAAAAGAATTTGTGAAATTACGCGGTCATAAATTTGATCAAGAAAAAATTAAAGCACTTCCTATTATAGTTAAGGATGACTTGGAAACCTTAGAAAAGACAAGAGAAGCATCATTCTTTATGCAAAAGATTGGCGTTTATAATGATATACTACGCGTAAAAAAGAACACCACGATAAGGGCTGGAAAGGGAAAAATGAGGGGTCGTAAACTGAAGAAACCAGTAGGACCACTTGTTGTGGTTTCAAGTAATAATTGCTCGGCTATAAAGGCTTTTAGAAACATACCTGGTGTTGACATTGTAGCAGTCAATTTGCTTAATGTGGCTCATCTTGCTCCAGGAGGTAGAGCAGGAAGGCTAACAATTTTCAGTGAATCTGCTCTAAAAAAACTTGTTGAAAGAGTGAATAGCTATGAGTGAAACAAAAAATACAAATCTAAATAAATCAATAGGGCTTTCAAACGTGCTTATAAGACCTTGGGTGACAGAAAAAACAACTGGTTTAATCGAAAAACAAAACACGCTAGTTTTTGAAGTAGCCCGTAATGCTACAAAATCAGAAATCAAAAAAGCGGTGGAATATCAATTTGGAGTAAAAGTAATGAAGGTACGCACAGTCAACACGCCTACAAATCGTAAAAAAGCCTATGTTAGACTATCTCCCCAATACAAAGCACAAGAAATTGCTACTAGACTTGGTATTCTTTAGGTGGGTGACGTAAATGGGCAAAAGAATTTTACCAAGGAGAGAAGGAAGAGGAACGTCAGTTTTTCGTAGTCCTGCATGGAAAAAGAAAGGGCCAGCAAAATATCCCTCTATAAATGAACCACTTGTTGAAGGAGTAGTTACAGAATTGATTCATGACCCAGGTAGAGGCGCTCCCCTTGCCAAAATACGCTATAAAGAGGGCACTTTTCTTACTGTAGCTGCAGAAGGCATGTACGTTGGTCAAGTAATTCAAATGGGGCCAAAAGCCGCACCAGCTAATGGAAATATACTTCCGCTTTCTGAAATTCCAGATGGCACAAAAATTTTTAATGTTGAATTAAGAGCTGGTGATGGAGGCAAACTAGCACGCTCATCTGGAAGTTATTGCACGCTAGTGTCACATGTTGAACAAGGAGTTGTAGTGAGTCTTCCTTCTGGTTCTAGTAAAGTTTTGTCTTCTACTTGTTTAGCTACAATTGGTGTAGTTGCCGCTAGTGGGCGTATTGAAAAACCATTTCTTAAAGCAGGTGCGAAATACCATTTAATGAAGGCCAAGGCGGCAAAATATCCACGTGTAAGAGGTGTGGCCATGAATGCTGTGAGTCATCCACATGGTGGCGGAAATCACCCATCAGTGAGCAGATCGACAACAGTAAGTAGAAGACTCCCTCCAGGAAGAAAAGTTGGCCATATAAGCGCAAGAAGAGCGGGTAGACGCTAAAAGAAAGACTTTTGTAACGCTTTAGTGTGGTTTTGATATATGGCTGAATCAGAAGCTTTAAGATTCGCTTACAAAGGCTATACGCTTGAGCAACTCTTGTCAATGAGCATGGAGGATTTAATTGCAATACTTCCTGCGAGAGCTAGAAGAACATTAAAACGTGGAATAAAACCAGATCAAGCACCACTTCTAGAAAAAATAAGAAAGGCAAAAAAAGCAGGCCGAGATTCTGTAAAATTAAGAACTCATTGTAGAGATATGATAATTCTACCTGAAATGGTAGGACTTACAATTCACGTGCATAACGGTAAGGAATTTGTTCCTGTAGAAATAAAGCCAGAAATGATAGGACACTATCTAGGCGAGTTTGCGATTACCACCAAGAAAGTGGTGCACGGCGAACCTGGTCTTAGAGCGACTAGATCAAGCATGTATGTGCCACTTAAGTAGGTGTGAGTTGTGCCGACTTGGGGTTATTCAATTAAGGAATACGACCCTTCAACGATGGTGTTAGCTAGTGGAAGGGACCTTCCTATATCATTCAAAAAGGCTGTGAATTTATGCAGAGCTATAAAAGGCATGACGCTTGACGACGCAAAAAAATTCCTTAATGAGGTCATCCAACTTAAAACTCCTGTTCCGTTTACTACATACAAGAAAAAAGTAGCCCATAAAGCGGCATTAGGCGGAAGAACAGGCGCGGCTGGTAGGTATCCTGTCAAAGCGGCTAAGGCAATGCTAAAGGTGCTTGAAAACGCGGAGAACAATGCTTCGCAAAAAGGTTTTGATACTTCATCATTAAAAATAGTTCACGCTGCGGCGCAAAAGGCTCGTATCATCATTCGTCCATTTCCGCGTGCCTTTGGAAGAATGAGTGTAAAACGACGAATTTACACACATATAGAAATTGCGCTCAAACAGGTGAAAGGTGAGTAAAAATGGTCACAATTTATAAGCAATTTATCAACGAAAACAAAAGAAATCTGCTAATTGACGAACAACTTGAAGAAATGTATAGAAAAGCGGGATATCAGGGAGTTATAATAAGCAAAGTGCCATTAGGTCATCAAGTGACAATTTACGCAGAAAAACCAGGAATAATAATAGGTAAAAAAGGGGGTTCTATTAGAGACCTATCATTTCTTTTAGAACAAAAGTTTGGTTTAGAGAATCCTCAAATTGAAGTAAGACCTATTGATAATCCAGAACTTAACAGTAAAATTATGGCTAATCGAATAAGATTTTACTTAGAAAGAGGATTGCCACATAAAAGGGTGGTATTTTCTGCATTAGATTCTATTATGAAAGCAGGTGCAGAAGGCGCAGAAGTCACCATCCGAGGAAAATTGACCACTGAAAGATCTAGATTTATAAAACTAAGAAGCGGTCGAATCCATCAGTCTGGCGAACCAGCAAGTCTGATAGACAAAACAGTGACTTATGTTCTCCTTAAACCAGGAATAATAGGAATTAAGGTTAAGATAGCAAAACCAGGTGTGTTCAAACCGCAAATAGCAATTCGCCAAATTGACCAAGCGTTACTGGCTAATATATTAAAGGAGCGCGAAAGCATGACCGTTCAAGAAGCGCAAGTAGAAAGTGGTGTTCAGGAACAAAAGAATGAAACAAAGGAAGTCATTCAAACGAACGTCGTTAAAGAAGGTGAGACGACATGACGATTAAAGCGGAAGAACTAAGAAAGCTCACTGATGACGAATTAAAAAATAAACTTCTAGAACTAAAAAAAGAGCTTTTCAACGAAAGGTCTAATATATATACACGCGGCGCATCTAAAAACACAAAAGCGATACATGAGCTTAAGAAAGATATTGCAAGGGTGTTAACTGTTCTGAGCGAAAGAAAAAAGAAGTGAGTCTCAAAATGAGTTCATCAATTGGTCTTTTGGGAATAGATTGCGAGCTTAAAGCTTATAATAAAACTTACAAAGCCATCGTGATAGATGAGACTCAAAAAACTATACTTGTTTGCTTAAACGGCAAAACTAAAAGATTTCCAAAAGAGGTTATAACGCTACACCTAAATCAAAGAACAATAAAAGGAAAAGAGCTGATCGGTAGACCTTGGGAAAGATTGTGTAAAAGGTGAAAGATGTTGACACGAAATATTGGAATAAACGGTGTCGAAAAACCCTCTCGTTCTTGTGACGATAAAAAATGTCCTTATCATGGCACGGTTAGTGTTAGAGGTTTAATTCTTGACGCGAAAGTGTCTCAACTAAGGGCAACAAGAATGGCTGTCGTCGAAAGAGAATATACCTTCTATAACAAAAAATACCAGCGTTACGAACGTAGAAGATCAAGAATACACGCTCACTTGCCAGCATGTTTGGACATTAAAGAGGGAGATCTCGTTTTAATTGGGGAGACTCGTCCTCTTGCCAAGTCTGTTTCGTTTGTGATTCTAGGAAGGAGGTCATAAAAATGGTAAAACGAGGAGGTAGAAGTACTGGAATAACATACAGACCAGATCTCACACCAGGGGTTTTTAACGAATCAGAGCTTGTATGTGCCGACAACACAGGTGCTAAAGTGATAAAAATGGTTATGTTGACAGGGTTTAAAGGTAGAGCAAGAAGAATTCCTGGTGCGGCAGTAGGCGATGTGATTATTGCAGCCGTTAAGCGAGGAAATCCAGAAATGAGGAAACAAATAGTTCGTGCAGTAATTATAAGACAAAGAAAGCCTTATCGACGAGTAGACGGTACTAGAATTCAGTTTGAAGACAATGCGGCTGTAATAATAACACCAGAAGGCGATTTAAAAGGAACTGAGGTGCGTGGTCCTGTCGCAAAGGAGGCGGTCGATCGACTGCCAAAGTTAGCGAGTTTGGCATCCGTGGTGGTATAAAAAATGGTGCTTTCCGCTAAACCTTCAAAACAGAGAAAGGCGTTGTACAACCTTCCTTGGCACAAGGCCATAAAACTCATGAGTGCTCCTCTTTCAAAGGAGTTGAGACAGAGGTTTTCTGTAAAATCCATTCCAGTCAGGGTTAATGATTCGGTCAAAATTGTTAGCGGTGGGTATAAAGGACGCTCTGGTAAAGTGGTTAGAGTGGATGTAAAAAGAAGACTTGTTTTCATTGAAGGAATAACTGAAATGTCTCAAAAAGGGAAAACAAAACTTGTTGGCATTCATGTTTCTAACATTATGATAACTAAATTAGATCTTTCAGATAAATATCGTCGCCAAATATTAGAGCGAAAGGGCGTATCGGCAGAAATTATTCAAAAGGAAATAGAGGAAGCAGAGAAGGCTGAAAGCCAGTCTAAAAGCACGACTACACAATCTCAAAGTAAAGAGCAAACTGAGATCGAAAAAGAGGTGCATGGCTAAATGGGAAGTATGGGTGGTAGTCGAACGTTAAAAAGAAGCGCGGCACCTCCAATTTGGCCTGTTGAAAGAAAGAGTTTTAAATGGGTCGTAAAACCTTCGCCTGGTCCTCATCCACAAGATCAAAGTGTACCAGTTCTATTGATATTAAGGGATATGCTTGGTCTCGTTGAAAACACACATGAGGCTAAAGTGGTTCTGAACCAAGGTAAGTTTATTGTAAACGGAAAAATCATAAAAAGGATAGATTTTCCTGTTGGAATAATGGACGTCGTAAAAATTCCTGATTTAGATAAAACTTTTAGATTATTGCCTTATAAAAATGGATTTCTATTACACGAGATAGGCGAAGAGGAATCGAAATTCAGAATTCTTCGTATCGAAAACAAAACGATCTTGTCCAAAAATTTGATGCAACTTAATCTAAGTGCTGGCGTAAACCTTGCTATCAAGCTAACTTCTCCACAAGATGGAAAGAATGTTCAATATAAAACACTAGATTCGCTAAAAGTTGACGTGACAGGTAAGCAAATTTTGGATCATATAAAGCTTGAAATAGGAAAGCTGGTTTTGGTGTTCAAAGGTAAAAACAGTGGCGCTTGGGGTGTTCTTACAGAAATTGTGCCCGCATTCAAAAAGCGAAGATCATTAGTAAGGATAACTCTTTCGAACAATCGCGTTGTCGAAACTATCCTTGATTATGTCATAGTTGTGGGCAAAGATAAACCCCTTATATCACTTCCAAGTATGAATGGTGAATGATGGTGATGTCACAAGTTTTGCAAAAAGAAAATCCTATGCGAGAAATCAGAATTGAAAAGGTTGTACTAAACATAGGTGTAGGCGAAGGAGGGGATAAGTTAAAAAAGGCTACTACAATTCTAGAAAGACTAACGTCAAGAAAAGCTGCCATAAGAAAAGCGAAAAAAAGCATACGTGATTTTGGTGTTAGAAAAGGGGAAGAAATAGGTTGCGTGGTGACTTTAAGAGGAAAACAAGCGGAAGATTTTTTAAGAAGAGCCTTGGCGGCTATTGGAAACACGCTGAAATCTTCAGTTTTTGACGATTATGGAAACTTTAGTTTTGGTATTAAGGAATACATCTATATTCCTGGAACAAAATATGATCCAGAGTTAGGCATTTTTGGTTTGGATGTATGCGTAAGACTTGTTCGAAAGGGAATAAGGGTAGAAAAAAGAAAACTAAAAAGAGCAAAAGTGCCAAAAAGACATCTTGTAAATAAAGAGGAAGCAATAAATTATTTGATTGAAAAGTTTGGGGTCAAGGTGATTTAAAAATGGGTAAAACTCCTATTATGAAGCAGAGAAAATACGGCAAGGGCGCTTACAGGTGCACTAGATGTGGATCACAGGGTAATTTAATAAGACGATATGGTTTGTTATTTTGTCGCCAATGCTTTAGAGAAGTTGCTGAAAAACTGGGTTTCAAAAAGTATGATTAGGTGATAAACATGCCTACACAAAACATTTTAGCTACGACGATGAACACAATTAAGTTATGTGAAGAAAGAGGAAGAAGCTATTGCATAGTCGATGGCGCATCAAAATTTGTTGGATACGTCCTAAATGTGATTCAAAAAGCTGGCTACATTGGTGAGTTCGAGTATATCGATGATGGAAGGATAGGGAAATTTAGAATACAGCTATTAGGGAGAATTAATGACTGTGGCGTTATCGTTCCAAGATTAAATGTATCCAAAGAAAGAATAGACCAACTAGCAACCAAGTATCTACCATCTAAAGAGGTTGGAGTGCTTGTAATTTCCACTTCAAGTGGTGTAATGTCTCATGTAGAAGCTAGGAGCAAAGGAATAGGAGGAATTGCGGTCGCTTACGTTTATTAGAGGTGTTAAAAAATGAAAATCCCGTATGCCAAAAGAGAGTTTAAGGTTCCAGAAAATGTGAAACTGACTATCGAAAATCAAACAATTGAAGTCACTGGTCCTCTAGGCTCTCTTAAAAAAAGCTTTGAAGGAACACCTCTCCATTTTGAGCTTAGCGAAAACACACTTAAGATAGAGTTACGAAATGTTAAGAAGCGTGAGCTTTCTTTGCTTGGAACAGCAGAGGCACACGTCAAAAACATGATAAAAGGAGTTACTCAAGGGTTCACTTATAGGTTAAAGATGGTATACGCTCACTTTCCTATGAATGTAAAAGTTGAAAATGGATTTGTAAAGATTGAAAACTTTATTGGGGAAAGATCTCCTCGTTATGCAAAAATCGTAGGCCAAGTCAATGTAAAAGTAGAAGGCGATGATGTTATAGTAAGCGGATTAGACAAAGAAGCTGTTGGACAAACGGCAGCGAACATTCAAAGAGCCACAAAAATTAAGGATTACGACCCGCGCGTATTCTCGGATGGCATTTTTGTTTACTCGAAGAGTTGATGAAAGATGGAACCCCAAATGATCAAAAAAATTAGGGCAAAATTAAGAAAACCTGAATTTCTAAGACCCCATTATTGGACAAGGGTTAAGTTAGGCACGTCTTGGAGAAAGCCAAAAGGGATTGACAATAAGTATCGTCATGAATTCAAGGGTTACCCACCAAATGTCAAAATTGGCTATCGAACACCTAAAGCTGTGAGAGGCTATCATCCTTCTGGTAAAATACCCGTGTATGTTACGAATGAATCAGAACTAGCAAAAGTGGATCCTAAAACACAGTGTGTGATTCTTTCAGGAAGACTTGGCGCTCAAAAATTTGCAAAATTAGAGGCAATGGCAGTCGAAAAAGGCATATTAGTGGTGAATGGAAAACAAAAAAACGTGGAAAAGGGTGAAAGTGAGAATGCCTGATCTACGTCTTCAAAAAAGACTTGCAGCCGAAATTCTTGGAGTAGGAGTTACTCGAATCTATATCGATCCGCGTCATGTTGACGAAGTTGCTGAAGCAATAACTAAAGACGACGTTCGAAGTTTAATAAATATGGGTTACATAGAACGCCGTCCCCCCTCTACGCCTTCCAGAGGAAGAAAAAGAAAATTGATGATAAAAAAAGCTAAAGGAAAGCGAAAAGGACATGGGTCTAGGAAAGGTCGTGCTGGCTCGCGCAGAGACCTCGAACGAAGCTGGGTGTATCGTGTAAGAAAACAGAGAGCCTATATTAGGGAGCTATATAGAAGTGGAAAATTGGACAAAAAGACATACAGGGAATTGTATTTGAAAATTAAAGGTGGGGTTTTTCCAAGCCTCTCATCCCTTAAAAACTTTCTTACAAAGAAGGTGTAAAAGATGGCGCATGGTCCTAATTATAAAGTAGTTTTTAGAAGAAGAAGAGAGGGGAAGACGGACTACAGAAAAAGGCTACGCCTTTTAAGTTCTGGTCTTCCAAGACTCGTAGTGAGAAGGTCTAATAAGTATATTTATGCTCAGATAATTTCATCTAATGAGGCAAAAGACGATGTGATTGCGCAAGCTTGTAGCAGAGAATTGATCAAATTGGGTTACCCAACTGGCCTCACGTCCGCTCCGGCGAGTTATCTTACTGGTATGTTAATAGCGTTACGTGCCCTTAAAAAAGGCGTGAAAGAAGCTATTATTGATATAGGCCTTTTACCTCATGTACCTAAGTCCAATGTGTACGCACTTTTGAAAGGATGCTTAGACATGGGTTTAGAAATTCCACATTCAGATGAGGTAATACCATCGGAAGAAAGAATCCAAGGTGCACACATTGCGGCATATGCCAAGAAGCTAAAACAGGAGTCTCCTGAAAAATATTCCAGACTGTTTTCAAAATACATCTCTTCTAATGTTGAACCTGAGCGACTAGAACAACTTTTTGAGGAAATAAAGAACAAGATTAAATCTATGGGTGAAAAAAATGTCTGAATCGAACGTTGATACCCAAGAGTGGATACCAAGAACAAAATTAGGAAAACTCGTAAAAGAAGGTAAAGTTGCGTCAATAAAGGACATTCTTGAATACAACATGCCTATCCGTGAATATCAAATTGTTGATCTTTTAATACCATCGCTTGAATCAAAGATAATCTATTCCGATATTGTTCAAAGGCAAACAGACGCTGGTGAGGTCAATAGTTATAGAGTGGTCACAATCGTAGGCAATCGTTCTGGTTTTGTTGGAGTGGGCACAGGAAAAGCAAGACAGTTGAATGACGCAAGACAAAAATCTTTGATCGATGCAAAGCTAAACATCACCTACGTTAAACGTGGATGTGGAAGTTGGGAATGTAGATGTGGTACGCAACACAGCCTGCCTAATATGGTAAGGGGAAAGTCGGGTAGTGTAGAACTAATTGTTCTTCCAGCCCCTCGTGGTACAGGCGTTGTGGCTTCTGATATTGTAAGGGAAGTGTTCAGCTTTGCTGGGATTTCTGATGCGTGGGTTAAAAGCTTCGGAGAGACGAGAAACCGAGTGAATATGGCATACGCCGCTCTTGACTCGTTAAGAAAAGCCTTAAAGTTTAAGTCTCCAATCGATTGGAATCGTTAAAGGGTGTTGAAAGTGCCTAAGCTCTTAGCGATAATAAGAATAAAGGGAACCGTGAAGGTACCACAAGAAATAGCAGAAACGCTGGAAAGGCTTAACCTTAAGAAGAGAAATTCAATGGTAATATATTATGACGATCCTTCGATAATAGGCATGATAAAAAAAGCTGAACGCTATGTTGCATGGGGAGAAGTGAATGATTTAGAAATTTTAGTTCAAACTTTAAAAAAACGTGGTAGAATTGTCGGAAACCATAAGATTACTCAAGAGGCATTACAAAAACTCGGAGTAAATTCGATTGAAGAACTTGCGCAATTGATAATGAATGGTGAACTCAATCAATTAATAAAAAAAGGCTTATTAAGAATTTTCCGTCTAACACCACCAAGCGGTGGGTTTAAAGGTGATCACAAAAAGAAACGAGCAGAAGGAGGAGTTTGGGGTTATTATGGCGAAAGCATAAAAGACCTCATAAAAAGAATGATCTAGGTGATAATCTTGGTTGTAAGAAGAGAGAAAAGATCCAGAAAAAGAAGAGGCACACGAAGTGTTGGTTGGGGTAGGATAGGCCAACACAGAAAGGCAGGAGCTAAAGGTGGTGTGGGGAAAGCAGGGAGACATAAACACAAATGGAGTTGGACTGTAAAGTATGGCAAAGACGCTTTCGGCAAACACGGGTTTAAAAGACCATACGACGTAAAAGAAGAGGTAACTATAAATATTTTGCAATTAAACGAGTTGATAAATGAAAAAGGATTAAAAGAAATCAATTTGTCGGATTACGGGTACACGAAATTACTAGGCCGAGGTAGTATATCGCAACCCATAACTGTGAAAGTTAAAAGCGCATCAAAAGGTGCGATAGAAAAGATTAAGAAAGCCGGAGGTCAGATTCTTTTAGAGGAAGGGATATAATGGGTAGTAGCAAATTTTTAAGCGCTCTTGCTTCGGTGGCAAAATACTTACCTGCCGCAGAAAAGCCAGCCCAGAAACCTTCTCTTAGAGAAAAACTCGCTTGGACTGGACTTGCACTAGTGGTATATCTTATTATGTCTGATATTCCCTTGTTTGGGATTCCTCCGCAGGTGTCAAATCAATTTAGCGTTCTCAACCTGATTTTCGCTTCAAAACAGGGTACACTAATGCAACTTGGAATAGGGCCTATTGTTACAGCAGGCATGATTATGCAAATACTCGTCGGATCGAAAATCATACAGATCGACCTGTCTAATCCAGCAGACAGAATCGATTTTACCGCCGCACAAAAGACATTCGCTGTGCTTTTCACGATGGTTCAAGCAGCTGCGTATACGCTTGGTCGGATATTCGGTGCATTAACTCCAACACAGGATCTTCTCGTTTTTGTGCAACTAGTTTTCTCAACACTCGTAGTGATACTTCTTGATGAAATGCTTCAAAAAGGTTGGGGTATAGGTAGCGGTATAAGCCTTTTTATTTTAGCGGGTGTGACTTTTCAAGTATTTTATTCCGCATTTTCCCCACAGCCCTTTAATGTTCAAGGGGTTAGTGCGGTATACGCTTATGGTGCGGTTGTTGCCGCTTTTCAAGCTGCCCTAAGAGGGAATTTCCTTGCGGCTGTAATACGTTACCCACCAAGCCAATATTCTCCTCCCGCACCAGATCTGGTAGGTCTAGTTGCGACAATCGTTTTTATAATACTGCTTGTGTATTTACAAGGAATGAAGGTACAAATACCTGTGGTTTATCAAAAAGCACAGGGTTATAGAAGTAAAATACCACTACAGTTTCTATATGTTTCTAACGTACCGGTGCTGCTAGCAGGAATACTCTTTTCTGACTATATCTTTTTCTCTCAAATAGTTTGGTCTAGATTAAATCCTAACAATAATATTTGGTATCTCAACTGGCTAGGGACATACACAAGAACCGCCAGTGGTCAAATAGAACCTACTGGAGGTTTAGCTTTCTACATTCAAAATCCCATTGGATTGGGTATGACTATACAAGAGCCCATAAGAGCTCTTGTTTTTGTGGTCCTTCTTACACTTCTTTCTGTGGTATTTGCGTATATGTGGGTTGAAATAGCAGGACTTGGCCCACGCGATCAAGCCGAGCAACTTGCAAGTAGTGGTCTGCAAATCGCTGGTTTTAGGAGCTCCGTTGGGATAATAGAGGCGGTTTTGAGAAAGCCCATTTATTCACTTACCTTTGTTAGCTCTTTGCTTGCTGGAATAATTGCGGGAGTTGCTGACGTGCTTGGCGCCTTTGGTTCTGGTATGGGATTATTGCTTGCGATAGGTATAATCTATCAAGTTTACCAAATTTTACTGCAAGAACAGATAGAAGAAGTCTATCCAGGTTTGGCAAGATTGTTGGAGTGACGTTGTGATGAGCGTGGATGAAGTAAAACTATCAAGAAAGGGCAAGCTAATCGTTGTGGCCGGTATAAACGGTGTAGGGAAGACTACAGTGTTAAACAGCGTAAAACAACTGACAAAAGAGATAGAGGTGGTGAATTACGGAGATGAAATGTTTTCGATAGCATCTCAACGTGGATGGGTGCAAAATCGAGATCAAATTAGAAAATTACCTTTAGAAAGACAGCTGTTGTTACAAAAAGAAGCAGCACAAAATCTTTCTCTTAAAGCAAAGGAAAAAAATATAATTGTTGACACGCATGTGCTAATTCCTACACCTAGCGGGGCATGGCCAGGCCTTCCTAAATGGGTAGTTGAATCTTTGGCGCCCGATATAATCGTTATTCTCGAAGCGCCTCCAGATGTTATTTTTATGCGAAGAAATTTGGATAAATTAAGGGAACGAAAGGATCAATCATCGATTGAAGAGATACGCACCTTTATGGAGCTTATACGTGCAGCCGCAATAGCGTCCGCTGTTCTTGTGGGCGCAGCAGTAGTTATAGTTCAAAATATAGAAGGGGACCCATCTTTTGCAGCAAAAGAAATCGTTAAACTTTTCAGTTCTTAAATAAACTAGTTTTCATGGTGGTCATAACAGTCAGTGGTCCACCGGGTAGTGGTAAATCCACGGTTGCAATAAGGCTTGCAAATGAACTAGGATTAAGACATGTTTCTGCTGGTCAAATTTTTAGAAAATTAGCCGCTGATAAGGGATTAGACCTTTTGCAATTAAGCCTTATCGCAGAAAAAGATCACACAATCGATAAAGAAGTAGATAGTATAACCTTAGAAGAGGCCAAGAAGGGAAACGTTGTTCTTGAAGGTCATATCACTGGATGGGTCGTACCTCAGGCAGACCTTAAGATTTATCTTAACGCTCCACTAACTATTAGAGCTCAAAGAATAGCTATGCGCGAATCCATTCCTTTTTTAAAAGCTTTGGAACAAACACGCATACGAGAAATGAGCGAAAAAATGCGTTATAGAGAAATTTATGGTTACAATTTGGATTGCCTAAATAATTTTGATTTAGTTTTGGACACATCGAAATGGGAGTTAAAACCTATGCTTGATCTTATTGTAATGGCTGTGAAAGGTTCACTACTTTTCTTAAGAGGTGAAAACACATTACGCAAATAAGAATGCTTAACGAACTAAATGAATTAGTCAAACTGAGCGACGTGACTCTGACTAAAATAAATGTCAGAGATTTGTATCCAAGCTTTTCGCAATTAATCGAACGGAGCTTAATTAACATTGATAAGCCACGTGGACCTAGCAGTCATGAAGTTACTGCTTGGGTGGCCAAAATGGTGGGCGCAAAAAAAGTAGGTCATGGGGGGACACTAGAGTTTAAAAAAGCGGTGACATCCCCTCGTGAGTGGAGTTCTTACGATTTCTTTTAATGTGGCAAACAGAATTCTTCACTGGATAATGAACACACGCAAAGAATATGTTGGAATTCTTAAGTTACACGCAGAAGTCAAACTAGAAGATTTAAAGAAAGTGTTCAGCGAATTCGAAGCCGAAATTTTTCAAACGCCACCGCAAAAAGCCGCAGTAAAAAGACAAATAAGAAAAAGAAGGATATACGAGTTAAAGATTATTGAAATTAAAGGTAGATATGTTCTTTTTAGAGCTTTGACGGATGCGGGTACTTATATCAGAAAGCTTTGTTTTGATATAGGTGAAGCGCTGGGTGTAGGCGCAAGCATGGTGGAATTGAGAAGAACAAAAAGCGGTTCATTTACTGAAGAAGACGCAGTTACGCTTAATCAGTTAGCGTATGCGTTGCATTTATATAAAACACAAGGCGATGAAGATAAGCTGTACAAATACTTTGTGCCAGTAGAAAGGGCGATTAATGATTTACCAGTAATAATTGTACGAGAATCTGCGGCAACCAATTTGTATAAAGGCGCTGCGCTTACGATGCCAGGTGTGCTGTGTGCAAGTAAGAACTTAGAGAGGAACAAAGAAGTGTTAGTTTATTCACAAAAAGGGGATCTAATCGAAATAGCCAAAGCCAAAAAAGGAATAAATGACATTCTCAACTCAAAAAGTGGAATTGTTGCTGTACCAGTAAGGGTGCTTGATCCTATTAAGCAAGATTAAAAACCTTAAAAAACTCGAAGTGTTAATCTTTTTTACGCCGGGGTCTCCTAGCCTGGAAGGGAGCGGGCCTGGAGAGCCCGTGGCCTAAAAGGCCGCGCGGGTTCAAATCCCGCCCCCGGCGCAGTGAGAAAAGACAAACTTATATAGTATTGCATAGCAGTTCACAATGCAAAACGGTGGTAGAAAGATTGTCTGAAAGCTTTAAGGCGGTAGTAAGAATTGCCGGAGTTGATTTGCCTGGAAACATTAAGACTGGTTATGCGCTACCCCGTGTAAGAGGAATAGGTAGATCTTTCTCTAATGCAGTATTAAGGGCAACCAACATCGATCCTGACACACCCATCGGACAGCTTAACGAAGAAGAAATATCAAAAATTGAGCAAGCGATTAGAAATCCAGAGAAGTTTGGTATACCAGCTTGGATGTTTAATAGACAAAGAGATCCTTATCTCGGCCAATCAATACATTTGATAGGCCCAGACTTACTTATGGCAATTAGAAAAGATGTAGAAACGATGATGAAAATAAGAAGTTGGAAAGGTATTCGTCATTCTCTTGGCCTTAAAGTTAGGGGTCAGCGCACTAGAACTACAGGTCGACTAGGCCAAACAGTTGGTGTTAAGAGAAAGGGCGTGGCAACCCAACAAAAGAAGGAAGGGTGATATTAAATTGGGAGACCCTCGCCGCTTAAAAAAGACATGGGAAGGCCCAAAAAAACCTTGGCGTGCGACAGATTTACGCGAAGCGCTTAAGTTAATAGGTGAATACGGTCTTCGAAACAAACGTGAGTTGTACAAGGCTCAAACAATTGCAAGAAGGTATCGTAAAATGGCAAGAAAAATTCTAGGCCTGCCTGAAGCTGAGCGGGCTAAAGTAGAAAAAGAGCTTGTGCAAAGATTATATCGCTTGGGCTTAATTAAATACGAAAACGCAACCGCTGATAGCATTCTTTCTCTTACCGCAAAAGACGTGCTCGAAAGACGGTTACAAACAATAGTATTCAGAAAGGGCTACGCTCCCACAATCCATGCTGCAAGACAAATGGTTGTGCACAGACACATAACCATTGATGATCGCGTAGTAGATGTTCCAGGATATTTTGTAAAAGCCGACGAAGAAAGTCGAATTAAAATAAGGGTAACGAGCCCATTTTACAAAGTATACCAACAGAAGTTGCAGACACCTTCAAACACACAGGGTTGATATTGAATGTCATCAATGCTGGATTTGAATTGGGGATTAGCACATATTTATAGTTCGTATAACAACACAATTGTGCATATTACAGATCTTTCTGGCGCAGAAACTGTGGGCATAAGTTCTGGTGGTAGAGTTGTCAAAGCAGATAGGGAGAAAGCTTCTCCTTATGCCGCAATGCTTTCAGCATCACAAGCGGCTCAAGCAGCAATGGCTAAGGGTATAAACGCATTAGTGATTTATGTGCGCGCTCCTGGTGGTCATGGACCAAAGACTCCAGGACCAGGCGCCCAATCAGCAATAAGGACGTTATCGCGAGCTGGTTTTGTGATTGGCAAAATAACAGACGTCACACCACTACCAACGGATTCTACAAGGCGACCTGGAGGAAGAAGAGGTAGGAGAGTGTAGATAAATTGGCCGAAATAAAGATTATAGAAGAAAACGAACACTTTTTAAAATTAGAAATCTCAGGTTTTCCAAAAGAAATAGTAAACGCTTTAAGAAGAACAATGATAGCCGAAGTTCCAACACTCGCTATAGATGAGGTTTTATTTACAGAAAACACATCTTCGCTTTATAATGAATACATAGCGCACAGACTAGGACTTTTGCCACTAAAAACCAACCCTGACCCAGAGTTCCTTGCCAACTTGTCTATTGATATACAAAACGGCTTAATCCCAGAATACAGGTCTGATCTACAACTAAGAGCGGAATGTCCACCACAAGCGGGAAAATCTCTTACGATTTATTCTAGCGACTTAAAGAGTTTGGGGGCTGAAGAGATAGAAGTTGTGGAAAAGAACATTCCCCTTTTTAAGCTAGGAGTAGGACAAATTGTAGAATTGCAAGCATTTGCAAGATACGGTATAGGAAAACAACATGCGAAATTCAGTCCAGTAAGTCCAGTGAGTTACAGCTTTAAACCAGTTTTGATTTTTGATAAGAGCAAAGAATTCAATTGTGAGGAGCATGTTAATGTTTGTCCTAAACAATGTCTTGAATACAAAGATGGCGTTTTGAGATTTACAGATGCATGGGAGTGCATTCTTTGTAGAGCTTGTGAAAAAGATTGCAAAACTGGTGCCACCAAAATTTCATGGGATGAATCCATTGTTAGAATGACAATAGAATCGACTGGCTCTTTACCACCGAAGGTAATACTTAAAACAGCCGCACTAATACTAATTCGTAAACTTGAGATACTTGTGAGCTTATTAGAAAAAAAGGAGGAAATTATAAGTGAAAAGAACGGGTCCAACCAATCTGTTTCTAAGAATGGAAATTAGACGCATAAAAAAAGCGGCAAAAGGAAGCGCTTTTTGGAAAGCCGTGTTTAAAGAAGTAAACAAATCAAGAAGATTAGTTCACGAAGTTAATCTTTCAAAAATTGCAAGATATGCCAAACCAGATTCCATAGTTGTTGTCCCAGGTAGGGTATTAGGAGCTGGTACGATAAATTCACCAATTACAATTGCAGCTCTTTCTTTTTCTAAAAGCGCACAAAAAAAGATAGTACAAGCTGGAGGAAGAGCGCTTCCACTAAGCGAAGTTGTAAGAGTTAACCCGAGTGGCTCAGGTTTGGTGATTCTAAAATGAGTGAACAAATTAAAAAAACAATAATAGACGCAAACGGTTTAGTGCTTGGTAGACTTGCCTCACAAGTAGCCAAACGCTTGCTTAATGGTGAAACGATTATTATAGTAAACGTTGAAAAAGCGGTGATAAAAGGCAATTGGCTATCTATTGTGCGAGAATGGGAACACAGGTATGAAATAAAATCGGTGATAAACCCATTTAGACACTCCCCAAAAAGATATGTTAGACCAGATAAATATTTTAGAAGCGTAGTAAAAAGAATGTTACCCTATAGAAAGGCTAAAGGAAAAAGTGCTCTTTCGAGACTAAAAGTTTATATTGGAGTACCAGCTGAACTTGTCAATCAGCGCTTTGAATCTGTTGACGTTGCTCGCGTTAACGCCACTAAGGGCTTTTACACTCTTGAGACAATCGCAAAACGTTTTGGTTGGAAGGGTGTTTAAAGATGGTCGACGTAATTGTTACTGGAAAAAGAAAAACTGCTATAGCTAAGGCGTTAATCCGCCCTGGCATAGGAAGAGTATTCATAAATGGACGACCGCTTGAAACAATTCCAATCGAGCAAGTAAGAGAACGGATTTTGGAACCGCTTAATGTCATTCCAGAAACTTTAAGACATAAAGTGGATATTTTCGTAAAAGTTTCTGGTGGAGGTTTTATGGGACAGGCTGATGCATGTAGAATCGCAATAGGAAGAGCGTTGGTCAAATTTACTGGTTCTGAAGAAATAAAAAGACTACTTATGGACTATGACAGAACAATTCTTAGTGGTGATCCAAGACGTAAAGAGCCGAAAAAGTTTGGTGGACCAGGCGCAAGAAGAAGGTTCCAAAAGTCGTATAGGTGATAAAAATGATGTTTCCAGTAAGATGTTTTACTTGCGGAAAAGTTTTAGCACACTACTGGGAAGAATATTATTCACGTGTTTCAAAAGGAGAAAGGCCGAAAGATGTCTTGGATTCTATGGGAATTAAAAGATATTGTTGTAGGCGTATGTTTATTTCGCATGTTGAGTTGATTGACGACATAACTGTATTTTCTGCGATGAAAACACAGGAGAGTGCGCAGAATTGAGTGAATTGACACAACTTTTGATAGGAGAAGATGTTTACAAAAACGCTAATGTAAATCTAGGAACTAATAGAAAGGCAAAACTAATGCACAGATTTATACAAGGAATTCAGAGCGATGGAGTGTACTTGTTAAATATATCTAAAATAGACGAAAGAATAAGGCTTGGCGCTAGATTTCTCTTTCAATTTGAACCTGAAAAAGTTGTGTGCGTCGGTTTGCGAAGAAACGCTCATGCACCAGTTTTAAAATTTGCTGCCCATACAAGATATAAAGCTATAATCGAAAGTTTTGTGGCAGGCACTTTTACTAATCCATCACTTCCAACATACATTGAACCAGATGCGGTTCTTATATCTGATCCTTTAAACGAGGCTCAACCAGTTTTAGAAGCTGCAGAAATGGGAATTCCAGTAGTTGCAATTTGCGACACGGACTCTCCAGTGGAGTATGTGGACCTTGTTATACCCGCGAATAATCGTGGTAGAAAATCCTTGGCACTAGTGTACTGGCTTTTAGCTCGTGAAATTCTAAAGCTAAGAGGAGAAATTCCTCTCGATACAGAATGGACGGTTAAGCCAGATGAATTCGAAAAAATGTGATTCTGGCGAACACAATTGATTCGAAAAGTTGCGGTTGCAGATGGTTTTTATCCTAAAAGTCCTGGTTTGCTTCTAGAAGAGCTTAACAGATGCTTCAGTAAAGGTTTTGGTAATCTCCCTGAGTTTGGTAATGAAAAGAAACCAATAGGCGGAATTGTTCCGCACGCAGGCTATACATATTCGGGTAGTGTGGCGTCTTATACATATGCCACAATTAGGGCCTACAAGAAACCAGAAACGGTTGTGATCGTTGGTCCTAACCATACTGGTTATGGTTCGGATGTAAGCGTTTGGTATGAGGGAGAATGGGAAACCCCATTAGGTTCATTAAAGATTGACGAAGAAGTGTCACGAATTTTGTTAAAGGATTTTCCTGAGTTCACTTACGAAGCGCATGAATTTGAGCATTCAATTGAGGTTCAGTTGCCCTTTATTTATTATACCTTTGGCCCAGAGGTTAAAATAGTACCCGTGTGTGTATTAGACCAATCACTTAAAAAGATGATTAAATTAGGTGAATCATTAAGCGCCGCAGTAAATGGCAAAAACGTTGCTTTGCTTGCTAGTTCGGATTTTACCCATTATGAGCCACAAAAAGTGGCGATGAGTAATGATTTACAAGTTATTCAAGCCATTCTTAGATTAGACGAAAAAGAAGTGATAAAAGTGGCTGACGAGCTTGGAGTAAACGCTTGTGGTCTAGGTCCAATAATAAGTGTAATAAATTGTCTTAAAAAATTGGGTAAAGTCGAAGCAAAAATGTTAAAGTATAGCACTAGTGGTGATGCCACAGGTAATTACGACAGTGTAGTTGGGTATGCTTCAGTTGTATTTTTCGTACGATGACAAAAGAGATTTTCTACGTAAAAACAGCTCTACCTTTGATAGGAGACCCCATAGTATATCCTACGCAGCCATGCATAGTAGTGCCAAATAAAAGAGTTGGGGTATTTTATAAAAAAGAAGCGAGTTTTACAAACGAAAAAATAAGTAAAATTGTCAAAAAAATTTTTGAAAAAGCTGGAAAGGAAATAATGTTTTTTGACTTTATAAAACCTCAAATCAATCTATTTGAGTTTCAACAATTGGCCCTATGGTGTGCAGCAGCTCTTGGTATTGCTTACGGCAGGGGAAAATCTGCATCGGTTTTTGCGAATGATATGAGAAGTATCCTTGGTAAAGAGTATACAAAGATCTTTCCTTTGGCCTATGCGGGATATACAGGCTTTAGCGTAGCATTTAAGGGATTTGAAGACCCAGTGGTGATTTACAAAAAAGGTTTAAGTATTCTTAAAGCACAGACTGCAGATTTTGGCGCGTTTAAGCAGAATAAATTGGATAGCTATGTAAATGATGTTATTGCACATTCTGTTGGTAGACTTACCGTGCGTTGCTCTGAGTTTTTAAGAAAAAGAATGACAAAATCACTGGCGGAATGTTTGAACATATTTGGTTGCCTTGTTCAAGCTAGTTCAGGCGACCCAGCCTTTTTGTCTCTCTTACAAGAGCATTCATTAAAACTTTATAATGATGGGGCTTTGGGATGCGCTTATATCCCTAGTTGGCGAATATTTGTGTGGCTTTGATGAAAAACGTTGTAGTAGTAAAACTTGGAGGTAGTGTGATAACATACAAACACAAAAGTGCTAGAGGAGTTAATACGCATAATCTTGAAAGAGTTATAGCGGAAATGGCAGAAACAAGAAAGAATTTAGTAGTGATACACGGAGGAGGAAGTTTTGGTCATTCAGTTGCTTTAAAAAACAAAGTGCAATTCGGTAAACCGATCTCAAATAACAAAGGTGCATCCGAAACAATGTTAAGCATGTTAGAGCTTAACAAAGTCGTGCTAGAGGAAATGCTCAAGAATGGTTTTGCGCCAATTAGTTTCCCTCCCCATTCATTTGTTTTGGACAAAAGAATTAAAAAACCTTTTTGGCAAATTTTTGAAAGAGCGATCTCTGAAGGTTTTACTCCTGTGACTTATGGCGATGTTGTGCTAGATCAAAAAACAGGTTTTACAATAATTTCAGGTGACCAGCTTGCTTCTCAGCTCGCAATTCAACTTAAAGCAGAAACATTGATTTTTGCCACAGCTGTAGACGGAGTTTATAAAGACTATAAAAGCAAGAACCTTATTGAAGTAGTTGATCAATACACAAACTTTAAGTCAATCACAAAAGATGCCACTGGTGGTATAAAGAATAAGGTTGAACAAGCTTTATTAGCAGCAAAAGCCGGCGTGAATACGCTAATATTAAATGCCACAAAACCCGGTTTGCTTAAGAAAGCGATACTTAACGAAGAAGTAAAATGCTCTAAAATAGTATGGAGAAACCATGGAATTCAAACAAGCTAAAATAATGGTAAAAAATAATTTTGGTGAACCAAGAGTGAGCATTCACATATCTGAAAATGGTGATTTACTTCAAGAAATAAAAGTGACAACTTTTCCAATAGAACAAAAAATAAGGGAAGTGTTAAAGGGCGAACCCATGGCACTTTATGAAGCGGCGGCGTATCTTCCGTTACTAGGCGGAAAAAGAATGAGACCTTACTTAGTCATAAAAACGGCAGGCATGTTTGGCGGTGCAAATGAATCAACGTATTATGCTGCAACTGCTGTTGAATTGTTACACAATTTCACACTTGTTCATGATGACATAATGGATAAGGATACATTGCGACGTGGACATCCGACTACACATGTGAAATTTGGTGAAACGGTGGCAATATTAGCGGGCGACCTCCTTTTTTCAAAGGCTTTTGAGTGTGCCTCAAAAGCTGAAAAATTGAGTGGAAACAAGGGAATAGTTGAAAAGCTGGTCGAAGCCTCTATTAAAATTGACGAAGGACAATACTTGGACATTAGTTTTGAAAGCAAAAGTACAATATCACTAGAAGAATATTTGAGAATGATTTCGTTAAAAACCGCTACGCTTTATGAAGCTTCAGCGGTAATTGGGGCGTTAACAGTAACGCCAATAAACCAAGAAAGTCTCATCTGCCTCGCAAATTATGGTTTGAATTTGGGGTTAGCGTTTCAGATCAGAGACGATTTTCTCGGTGTTTTCGGTGAACAAAAAATGACTGGCAAGCCAGTTGGAAACGATATAAAACGTGGGAAAAAGACCGCGCCTATATTGCTAGCTTTACAAAACAGCGAAAAGGACAGTCCTTTATTAAAAGTGCTTGGCAAGGATAATGCTTCGCAAAATGAATTGGATGAAGCTGTAAGTTATATGAAGAAGTTGAATATACATAAGACATGTGAATTTCTTGCTTTAAACTATGCAAACAAAGCAATAGAAAGCCTATCTAAATTTGATCCTTCAGAAGCTAAATCTAGACTTATAGAACTTGCAAATTATGCAGCAAGAAGAGACTGGTGAAAGGCCTTGAATGATTTAGACTACGAAATATATGCGGAAACGTTATTTAATGCAATAGAGCATAATGGAAAAGCTTCTACTCAAGCGGTACTTGGCAAAATTTTGGCAAAACACCAAGAATTAAGATCCAAGGTGAAAGAAATTTTGAAAATTGTTGAGCAATTTACGATAAAGGTAAACTCTTTATCTTATGAAGAACAAAAAATAGAATTGGAAAAATACAAATCCTATCTTTCGATTAAACAAAAACCTCAAGAAGAAAAAGATCTACCTGACATTCCAAACAGACCAGAAAGGGTTGTCACAAGATTTGCGCCGAATCCCGATGGACCACTACATATAGGAAATCTAAGAGCTGCTGTGCTAAGTTACAAATACGCAAAAAAATACGGAGGAAAGTTTATCCTTCGTTTTGAAGACACAGACCCGAAAATCAAACCACCTTTACTAAAGGCGTATGACTGGATACAGGAAGATCTAAAATGGCTAGGATTAGAATGGGACGAACTATATATACAATCTGACAGATTAGAACTTTACTATGAATATGCAAGAAGACTAATAGCAAATGATGATGCATACGTGTGCGAATGTACGCAAGAAGTCTTTAAAAACTATAAAAATAGTGGTTTGGCTTGTCCACACAGGGATCGAAAAGACTCCCTTGTGCTGTTTGAAAAAATGATCGCTGGTAATATTGAAGAAGGAAAAGCGGTCTTACGGCTCAAAACTTCAATGCACGAATCCAACCCCGCTTTACGTGATCCGCCGTTGATGAGAGTGATAGATACAAGAAAACATCCGCATCCACGAATAGGCTCAAAATACTATGTTTTTCCTTTGTACAATTTTTCTGCGGCTTTAGACGACTCATTAATGGGCGTCACACTAATTTTTCGTGGTAAGGAGCATTTGACAAATAGTTTAATACAGACAGAAATTCAAAAAAAATTAGGATTATCCACACCTTTTTCGATTCAATATGGCAGGTTGAAATTAGAAGGCTATATTCTCAGCAAATCGAAAATTCGTTCAACAATCTTATCAGGGCAACTTATAGATTTTCCTTCGTTTTGTGACGGGTGGGACGATCCAAGGCTAGCAACCCTTATGGCTTTGCGTAGAAGAGGGTTTCAACCAAAAGCTTTAATTGATCTTATAATAGACGTTGGTTTCAAACCTTCGGAAGCTACGATAAGTTGGGACAATCTTGCTACGCTAAATAGAAGGGTTGTAGAGCCAAAGGCAAATAGGCTTTTTTTGACGCTTGATCCAGTAAAACTCGTAGTAAGGAACGTGCCAAAAGAGTTGTCAGAAATCGTTGAACTTCCTTTACATCCAAGCTATCCTGCTATGGGATTTCGAAAAATTAAGCTTAAAATAATAGAAAATACGATAGACGTTTATATATCTGGTTCGGACGCTCTTTCACTTAAACCGGGTGATAAGCTTAGGTTAATGGAATTGTTTAATATAAAAATTTTTGGAAAAGATCACGAGAAACTGATTGCAGATTACGAGTCAAAAAGCATAGAAGAATTGGGTGGACAAAGAGTTCCAATATTTCAATGGGTTCCAGCAAATGATTCTGTCAGAGCAACACTCTTTATCGCTAACGGCATGAATCTGTATGTCAAAAAGGGATTCATAGAAAGTAGTGTGCGTTTGATCGAAAAAGGAAGTGTAGTACAACTAGTCCGGATAGGTTATGCTCGGTTAGATGAACTATCGGAAGAAGCTAATTTGATATTCACACACGATTAACCATATTGACAAACTATTAAAGTATGAAAAACGTGTAGTAAATAGTTTTTATTCGTCATCAGAGTGTAACCATAAAACTTTAAAATATGCACGCTCAAGTGTGAATGCCAATGATGGCTCGTGAATAAAAATGTCGACACCATTTTATGTAACTTTTCAAACACCAGCTGAGCTTGAGGAAAAAGCGTTAAAATTACTAAGAGAAGCAAAAGAAAGTGGAAAAATAAGAAAGGGCACTAATGAAACAACAAAAGCGATTGAGCGCGGACTTGCCAAACTTGTGTACATAGCTTTAGACGTGCAACCGCCTGAAGTTGTAGCACATCTACCTTTACTATGCGAAGACAAAAAGGTTCCTTATATTTTTATTAGTGAAAAGAAAAAGATAGGCGAGGCCGCTGGTTTAGAGGTCAGCGCAGCAGCTGCTTGTATCATTGAAGTACAAAACAAAGAGTTGCTAGCTGAGATAATAAACTCAATATCTTCCTTAAAACAGCAAAAGAAATAGGGGATTAATGCATGAGTGCACAGCCTACCGAAGAGGCATTTCCTGCTGAGGTTGTATCCATTGTTGGTAGAACAGGCGTTGCGGGCGAAGTTACACAGGTGCGTGTTAGAATATTAAGTGGACCTATGAAAGGAAGGACAATAACAAGAAATGTTATGGGTCCTGTAAGGATAGGAGACATACTAATGCTACGAGAAACAGAAAGAGAAGCTAGAAAAATTTCTACTAAAAGGTGAAGCTCATGGCCAAATATTACGACTGCTCCTTTTGTGGCAACAGGATAGAACCAGGAACTGGTTTGGTTTACGTTAAAAACGATGGGTCTATTCTACGATTTTGTAGCTCAAAATGTAAGAAAAATATGCTGTTTTTAAAACATATTCCTCAAAAAACTAAATGGACTAAAAAATACGTAAAAGCAAAAACTCGGTGAAGTCGATTGGTTTTAGAAAGGACCCTTTTAATGATAAAGCCAGATGGGGTAGAAGCCAAAATAACTGGCGAAGTAATTTCAAGAGTTGAAAGAAAAGGATTAAAAATCGTAGCTATAAAGAAATTTTTGTTTACGAGAGAATTGGCAGAAAAATTTTACGCCGTTCACAAAAACAAACCATTTTTTAACGAACTTATTGAGTATATAACTTCAGGTGAGGTAGTTGCTCTTCTTGTCGAAGGCGAGTCGGCAATAAAAGTAGTAAGAAATCTTGTTGGACCTACCGATTCGACGATTGCCCCTCCTGGAACAATCCGTGGAGATTTTGGTACGTCTATCCAAAGGAATGTGGTACACGCCTCTGATTCTCCTGAATCCTCACAGTACGAAATTAAATTAATCTTTGGGTAGAAAGTTTCGTTTGTGATAACATCATAAACGACAGCGAAATTATGAACCCCTACTAAGGAAAACACCTAAAAATCTAAAATTCGTTTTATAGTTTTGGTGATAGACGTGTGACGATTCTTCGTCAAGCTATAGTTTCAGTTCTTGGTCACGTTGATTCTGGGAAAACAACACTACTCGATAAAATCCGAGGAACGACTGTTCAGCTCCGAGAAGCTGCGGGCATGATCCTGTAAAAGGATGCTAGACGCAGCATATCGGAGCTAGTTACGTTCCTTCTGAAGTGGTGCGAAAACTAGCTGGTAATTTGATTTCCAAATATCGCGTGAAAATTGAAATTCCAGGACTTTTGTTTATTGACACACCAGGTCATGAAGCCTTCGTAAATTTAAGAAAGCGAGGTGGTTCAATAGCTGATATTGTGATTTTAGTGGTGGATGTGCTAAAAGGCCTAGAAAAACAAACAATTGAAAGCATTCAAATACTTAAGGAAAAAAAGACACCTTTTCTAATTGCGTTAAACAAAATAGACAGAATTCCTGGGTGGGTCGCTCACCCTGAAATGGATGTAATCAGCAGTCTCAATAGCCAAACTATATTGGTAAAGACTAATTTTGACAGTCTTTTTTACAAACTAATCGGAGATTTAGCCAATTTGGGTTTTTTTGCAGAAAGATTTGACAGGATTAAAGATTTTAGATCCCAGCTTTCAATAGTTCCCGTTAGCGCACTGACAGGTGAAGGCATACCAGAATTAATGCTAATCACAATCGGACTGTGCCAGATTTTTCTTAAAAATAAACTTCAAATTAATTTTAATGAGACCAAAGGCGTCGTGCTTGAAGTGAAAGAAGAGCCAGGTTTGGGAACCACTGTGGATGCTATAATTTACGACGGAGTTCTCAAAAAAGGAGACACGATCGTTTTAGGTGGGCTACAGGGTGCGATAATTACCAAAGTAAAGGCGATTCTTGTGCCAAAACCACTTAATGATATGAGAAGCCCTGAAGATAAGTTTATCGAGGTGGAAACAGCACAAGCCGCAATGGGCGTAAAGATCGTTGCGGCCGATTTGGACAAAACTGTCGCAGGTTCACCGATATATGTGGTAAACGGAATGATGTCATTAGACAAAGCACAAGAATTGATCCTCAATGAGTTAAATTCCATAAGAATAAAATCGGACAAGGTGGGTGTTGTTGTCAAGGCTGACGCACTTGGTTCATTAGAAGCCCTTGTAGACGCATTAAGAAGAAATGGTATTCCTGTGAGATATGCGGATATAGGAAACATCTCAAAAAGGGATGTTCTCGAAGCGGCAATAACAAAAAAGAGCGATCCATTTTTCGGAGTAGTTTTGGCTTTTAATGTTAGACCTTTGTCAAATGTCGTTGAAGAAGCCAAAGAGTTAGGTGTTCCAATATTTAGAAAAGAAGTGATCTACGAATTAATTGAAGAATACACCAAATGGTTACAGGAACAAAAAAGCAAAGCCTTAATCAATGAATTTTCTGCGCTTATAAGACCAGCAAAACTCAAAATTCTTGAAGGATATGTATTCAGAAGAAGCAATCCTGTAATTGTGGGCATTGAAGTTTTAGAGGGACAAATTAAACCAGGTTATCCTTTACAAAATGCTAAATGTGAGTTTATCGGTACTATTATGCAGATTCAAGAAAGTGGAAAAACTTTGGAAAGCGCAACAAAAGGGCAAAGTGTTGCGATATCAATTAAGGGTGACGTAGTTGTGGGTAGACATATCTTTGAAGGCGAGGTATTGTACACCGCTGTTCCAGAAGAACACGCAAATCTTTTGAAATCTAAATTCAGGTCTATGCTCACTGAAGAAGAGTTAGCACTCTTAGAAGAGTACAGAAAAGGTTGTGAAGACAAGCGATAAAAGCTCGTTATTCAAATAAGCTTTAATCTCTGCGCACTATTTGAAAATCCATGGTAGAATTTAAAATCGTAGTGTCATATCCAGATGGAAAAGCGGAAACTGTTATTGCAAAGGATAAAGTTGCTACCCAACTAATTGGAATGAAAATCGGAGACGTTTTTGACGGCTCTTTAATTGAAAAACCAGGTTTCGAAATGGTGATCACAGGAGGTAGCGATTCAGCAGGTTTTCCAATGGTTCCTTTTATTCAAGGCGGTGGTTTGATCAGAGTTCTTCTGCGTGACAAGAATGGAATAGCTAGAAGAGTTTATAGAAGGGGATCGCTAATCACAGAATCGATAGTCCAAATAAATGTAAAGGCAAAGAAAAAGGTTGAACCAAATGGTAATTGACCCAAGAAAACCCAAACTCAACATTGGAGTAGTAGGACACGTTGATCATGGTAAATCTACACTTGTTAAGGCTTTAACAGGTGTGTGGACTGCAAGACATAGTGAAGAGATAAAAAGAGGAATGACGATCAAACTTGGATTTGCCAGTGCACAATTTTACCGTTGCCCAAACTGCGGTACGTATGGAACTACACCAAAGTGTAAAGTCTGTGGTTCTGACACGCAATTTATAAGAAGCGTGTCTTTCGTTGATTCTCCTGGTCATGAAGTGCTAATGGCAAGAATGCTAAGCGGAGCGGCTGTGATGGATGGTGCAATGCTAGTGATAGCAGCAAATGAACCTTGTCCACAACCGCAAACAAGAGAACATTTTACTGCTTTAGAAATCATGGGTGTTAAAAAACTTGTGATTGTACAAAACAAAGTGGATGTTGTTTCTAAAGAAAAGGCGCTTGAAAACTATAAAGAAATTAAACAAATGATAGCTGGAACTTGGGCTGAAGGTTCTCCTATAATACCCGTTTCAGCATTACGCGAGATTAACATTTCGGCTTTAATCAAAGCTCTTGTAGAGACGATTCCTGTTCCGCAAAGAGATTTTACGAAACCCTTTCAAATGTATGTTATTAGGTCGTTCGATATAAACAAACCAGGTACTACACCAGACGAGTTTCATGGAGGAGTTTTAGGTGGATCTATTCTAACTGGACTATTAAAACTTGGTGATGAAGTGGAAATTCTTCCAGGTGTTAAGTCAAACGGTAAATACACTCCATTAACCGCCTCAGTTAGAGGTCTAAAAAGTGATAGCATTGAACTTACAGAAGCCGATCCTGGAGGTCTTATTGGCGTAGAAACAGATTTGGATCCCAGTTTGACAAAGGCTGATAATCTTGTAGGAAGCGTCGTTGGCATGATTGGCACACTTCCACAACCTACCTCTGAAGTAAGCATTGAAGCGCATGTTTTTCAAAGAGTGATTGGCACTAAAGAAATGGCCACTCTAGGACCGCTTAAACCAGGAGAACAGATTGTTTTGGCGATAGGTCCAGCTATAGTAAGCGGTGTAGTAAAATCTTTTAAAAGTGGACAATTAGATGTTAAGTTGAATAGACCTGTTGTAGCCACAACTGGTGGTCGTGTTGCAATCGCAAGAAAGGTTTTTGAAAAATGGAGGCTCACTGGGTACGGAACACTCAAATGAGAAATGGAAAATTGTTATTGACACAAATGTATTTTACCATATTTTAAAAGGTAAAAAATCTGTCTTTTCACTTTTAGACGAAATCGTGGATGGACCATATGAATTGTGTGTAACTGATGCAGTAAAAAAAGAACTAATCAATTTGCGCGAATCAAACATAGGTAAAAAAAAGCTAGGAGCCAGACTAGGCTTACGTCTACTCGAAAAGTTTTCAATAGTATCGACACCTTGCACATCGGCCGACGAATCGATTGTATGGTTTGCCAAATCGTATCCTAAGACGATAGTGGTTACTGGTGATAAGGCTTTGCGAAAAACCTTAAAAACACATGGATTAAGGGTAGCTTCGTTGAGTAAAGATGGCAGAATTGTGTTCAATTAATGTGTAAGCCTAATATATGATATCAAAAACTTAGTTGTATAATGTTTTATCTAACAAGAATAGAAGAAGCAGTGAGGGTTGACCCATTTAGATTGCGGTCACCACCCAAACAGGCGATTCTTGATACACTACGAGAAAAGTATTCTGGCGTTTTTGACAAAGAGCTTGGATACGTAGTTACTGTTTTAGACGCGGTTGAGATCGACGATGAGGGTTATTTGATTCCTGGTGATGGGGGAGTTAAGGTTAGAGTTGTTGCTGATCTATTATCCTTTATCCCATATCCTGGAGATATAGCCGAAGGTGTCGTAGATGAAATCACAGAATCGGGTGCGAGTATAAGGGTTGGTCCAATGACAGGTATTTTGCACATTTCTCAAGTTTTTGACAGTGATTATGCCGTGTATGATCAGAAAAGAAACGCGATAATAGGCAAAAACACACAGAAAGTGCTTCAAGTTAATGATTCACTAAAGGTAAGAATAACAAACATAAGCACAAGAAATGAAACGAGAGAAACAAGGCTTATGTTAACTTGTAGACAACCAGGGCTTGGAAAGTCTGAATGGAACAAACCTCAAGAACAACCCGTCGCACAAAAGAAGTAAGGGTGTTATCATATGCCCACAAAAAAGAGTGGCACGCCTTACAAAGCTTGTCGTGAATGCAGATATCTTAACTCACTAGAAGCGCAGAGTTGTGAAAATTGTGGGTCTCAAAGATTCGCAGACGTTTGGGAAGGTCTAATAATAGTGTACGACATAGAAACATCAAAAATTGCGCAAGAACTAGGCTTGAAAAAGCCTGGAAAATATGCTCTAACCTTGTACTAAAATGCCAAGGTTGGTCTGGACCCTTCCTCTTAAACTAAGACCGAAGCTTGCAAGACCCTTAGATAAAGTGTACTCTGCACACGAATTTGAGAAATTGATATCACGTGTAAACCCAAGAAGGCTTGTTACGGTTGGTGATATTGTCACAGCAAGTGTAATTCAAAAGGGAATAGTGCCAAAGATAGGAATTATAGATGGTAAGACCAAACGTGAACGAACTGATATAAATTTGCCATTTAATTTAAAAAAAGCAAAGACTTGGAACCCTGCTGGTTCGATTTCGTTGGATGCAATTTTTACCCTCCGCTTACTCATTTTTAAAAAAAGCCCTTACATCCTTTTTATCGAAGGCGAAGAAGATCTTCTTACAATTCCTGCTTTGATTCTTTGCCCCAATGGTTATACCGTGTGTTACGGTCAGCCCGATATGGGCGTGGTCTGCATAAAAGTCAACAAAAATAAAAGAGGGTTAGCGTTATCCATCTTTAGGCAAATGGAGGCTAGACTTTATGAGTAGTGCATCGAAAATAATCACGGATACGAGAAATCCTCTTTTAAAGAGACGTGAAGTGAGCGTGCTATTGACGCTTTCCTATCATGAACCCACACCTTCTAGACTACAGCTAAAACAGCGTTTTGCAGAAGCCTTAGGCGTTAAGCCAGAACAAATCGTGATTAAAAACATTCGCCATCGCTATGGTTCAAACGAAGTTTATGTTCAATTACACGTGTACGATTATCCTGAGCTTGTTCCGCTTATAGAGAGAGAGTACAGATTAAACAGAGATATGGGCAAAAAGAAACAACAAAAACAAGAACAGGCTACTACGCAAAAGCAATAACGTAAAATAGCCCATTGGTGATTTAGATGTATGCCTTACGTGCACAAGATTTATGAATATGACTATCAAAAGATGTTAATAAAACCGAAAAACAAAAAATGCCCACGTTGTGGATCATATTTGGCTCACCACAAAGCCGGTGTTGAGAGACTAGCTTGTGGAAAATGTGGGTATACGGAATACTTGAAAACCAAATCGAAGTAGCTAACAATGGACGTAGTTTTGGGTATAGAAAGCACCGCGCACACCTTTGGTGTTGGTTTGAGCACTTTAGAAGGAGAAATTCTGCTAAATCTTTCTTCAACCTACACAACTAAAGAAGGCGGGATACACCCAAGAGAAGCTGCAAGACATCACGTGGAAGTGGCACCAGAAATTGTTCGTGACGCGCTTAGTTTCTGTTCAGAAAAAAAATTGAATATTTGTTCTGTGGCCGTTGCGCTTGGTCCTGGACTTGGGCCTTGCTTAAGAGTAGGAGCTGTCACCGCAAGAGCGCTTTCACTCAAACTATCGGTCCCGTTAATTGCAGTAAATCATGCGGTTGCTCATATTGAAATTGCTCGAAAATTCACCCAAACCAAGGATCCTGTGACTCTTTATGTTTCAGGAGGAAACACGGCCGTAGTGATCTTCGCTGCTGGCAGGTATGTTGTAGCTGGTGAAACTTTAGATATTTCGCTAGGCAATCTTTTGGACGTGTTCGCCAGAGAATTAGGTTATGGATATCCTGGTGCACCAAAAGTGCTAGAGCTTGCCCAAAAAGGGAAAAACTAGTAGACATTCCAATGCCAATAAAAGGACAAGACTTGAGTTTTTCAGGAATGCTAACGGCCGCAAAAAGAATGTTGTCAAAAGGGGTTGATGTGGTAGACCTTGCTTACACCCTAGTTGAAGAATCTTTTGCGATGGTAACCGAAGTGACCGAGCGGGTGCTAGTTGCCAGTGGAAAAGATGAAGTTTCTTTAACGGGAGGGCTTGCGCGTTCAAAAAAACTAGTGGAAATGTTAGGAAAAATGTGTGAAGAAAGGGGGGCTAAATTCTCAGTTGTTCCTGGAGATTTGGCTGGCGATAATGGTGCGATGATAGCATACGTTGGTGCGCTCTATTATCCATTTAAAAGTTTTATAGAAATAGAAGAAAGCTTTGTAAGACCTCGATGGAGAATTGAAGAAGTGAAGGTACCATGGAGAACAAGCTTCTCGGTTTGACACCTTTACAAGTTTTGAGCTCTGGTGCAGAAGCAACGCTATACATAGTGGACTTTTTTGGAGAAAAATGTGTGATGAAGATAAGAAAGGTTAAATCGTATAGGAATACAGAACTTGATAATATTATACGGAAAAGACGAACAATTCTTGAAGCAAAGCTTCTTGTGAAAGCGTGCCTTTTTGATGTAAAAGTTCCTGCTGTTTATGCTGTGAGTAAAACACATGCAGCGATACTTATGGAATACGTCAAAGGCTTAAGACTTTCTGATCTACCAGATAGTGAATTTTTAAAGCACGCCTTCCAAGTGGGGTCCAGTTTGGGAAGATTGCATACAAATGGCATTATTCACGGCGACCCCACGCCATCAAATTTTATAGTAAAAGAAGATGAGGTCTTCATAATGGATTTTGGACTTGGGGAATTCAGTTACGACCTAGAAGCTGAAGCGGTTGACATCAATCTCTTTCTAAAAGTTATAGAATCATTAAGACCAAGTATTCACAGAGAAGTTCTTAACGAGTTTTTTAGAGGATATCAAGAAGAAATGGGACATGAGTATACAAAAAGAGTGTTTGAAAGAATGAGGCAACTTAGATTGAGGGGTAGATATGTCGAACAAAGAAGATCACGTTCGCAATGAGATTATTTTTTTAACAAGTAACGTCAACAAATTTCGCGAGGCGCAGTCTGTGTTAAACAGATTTGGGATAAGACTAAAAAGAATGGGAATGCTAGAGAGGCTAGAAATACAGTCAGAAAGCTTGGAAGAAATTTCGATTTATAGCGCAATTCATGGTTATCAAATGTTAAGAAAACCTGTGATCACAGAAGATGCTGGACTCTTTGTTTTTGCATTAAGGGGATTTCCTGGACCTTATTCTTCATACATCTTCCGCACGATAGGCGTTCATGGTCTGCTTAAACTTTTAGATGATATAACACAAAGAAATGCCATCTTTAAGTCTGTAGTTACTTTTTTTGATGGAACTTTCTTAAAAACTTTTTCTGGAACGGTGCAAGGAGAGATAGCGACAGAATGTAAGGGAAATAAGGGCTTTGGATTCGATCCAATTTTTACTCCAAAACACGCGTCAAACAAAACGTTTGGGGAAATGAATAAAACAGAAAAAAACAAATACTCTCATCGTGCCAAAGCGTTCACTAAGTTTGCAAAATGGTACAGCTCAACGTTCAAAATTAAGCCGTCATAATTATTTGACTTTCAAAGAGTGTCTTCAAGTGTGTAAATTTGTTATTAAGACACAATCTACTATGATAAGCGCTCTTAATCGCTAATGTTTTACATGCTCAGTTTGACAAGATGCGTCGAACATTAATCAAATTATGCTATAACTTTTCAAAATATTGCCCCCGAAGGTGAGATCCCGAAGTACTAGAGATTGCCATTCTCGTGAAAGCCGATAGCTACCTAGCGCACTCTTAAAAAAACACTACACGTTGAAAACTCATCCGCTGAAAAATAGTACGAAAAACCCATTGGGTAACGAATTAAGACAAGTCGCTTTGGAATTTTGAAAGAAGAACCCTTGGAATGATCCAAAATAAGGAAAAACCAAAAACAACAAGGCTGAAGCTTTATGCGTCATCTTTTTCCGAGTTAAGAAGCTCAAGTGCTTCTAAAGCGCGGAAAAGCTGTTCTTTCTCCACCCACAACATCTCTCGCATTTGTGGTATAATTGACAAGTTTTACCACAAGCTTAAATATAGCAATCTAAAGTGAATTAGATGGTTGCTTATGCGTAAAAAAACCGCTAAAGGCAAATCGCACTCAAAACGTCCTGCTAATCCAGAAGCACCGAGTTGGATTAATGTTCAACCCGAAGTCATAGAAAAGATGATTGTAGAATTAGCAAAGAAAGGATATTCACAAGCGATGATCGGGCAGATCTTAAGAGACCAAGAAGGTATACCGCTTGTCAAGCCCATTTTGGGCAAATCAATTTCACAAGTTTTAAAAGACCACGGTATTGAAAAAAGAATACCCGATGATTTAGAGGCTTTAATCGCTCATGCTGAAAGAACAATTAAACATTTGGAACAGCATCCCAAAGATAAGGCTTCGCTTAGGGGTTTAGAAATAACAGAATCAAAGATACACAGGTTAGTAAAATACTACAAGAGAAAGGGAATTTTGCCACCAGATTGGAAATATAAGCCACGCGCAGCCTCATTTATCTGATAAAGATTTTTACTAAACCTTGCTTTATAATCTTTAATGTCGATCGCGAACGAAGCTTTGTTGAACGAAATCGAAAGAGCAAAAAAAAGGATTGAATCTTTCATTTTAAGTGACAATTATATCCATCTTTTTTCGGAAAGCACGCCTGACACTGTAATTGCATCATTACTTTTGAGCGCTTTTCTGATAAAAAGAAACATCCCTTTTGCAGCTCATTTTGTTAACCCACTTTTTACCGAAATTGAACTCAATAAATACGTTGGTCAAAAGGTGAATTTTGGTTGCATACCACAGAATTTTCTTATAGAAAGCGTTTTCGAAATTTCTCATAATTCGTCATGTAATTGCATTTTCTCTGAAAAGATAAATCCTTATAAATTTGGTTTGAATGGCGCTCTTATAGGCTCGACTGCATGTTTGACCTATATGATAATTAAGGATGAATTTGAGATAACACAAAGACTTGCTCCTTTGCTTGTTGCTGCAAGTATTACTTCACAAAGTGTGTATGATGCTGATGTGTTAGTTGGTCTAAACAAGGAAATGCTGGATTCGTTTGTTTCAAAGGGAAATCTGGCAAGCATTAATAGTCCTAAAATTCCTCTAGCAGAAGGAGTTGACCTTTCTACGTCTTTATTTTTGACATTAGAACCCTATATACCTGGTGTTACTGGCGACAAAAGAGGGGCCCAAAAGCTTGTGAAAAAGCTTTCACAAGGAGGCCTAATTAAAAAAACGAATGGCATTTTTACAGGTGAAGAAGCTAGAGCTATAAGAGACGAAATATCACGTTTAAGGTCGGAAAGCGGTTTTAAAGAATTGCCAGAAAAATTTATAGGAACAAATTATATTTCGCCCGCTTTGCCTTTAGAAACTCCAATTCGTAATCTAATAGGAACCACTTTTTGTCTTGAAGCTTGCGTGAATAAAGGTGAATATTCTTTGATATACAAATTGGCACTTATAGACGACAAAAAGATTTACTCTGACGTTCTTGACGTTCTTGACTCTTATGTTACACAAGTGGCAAACGCCGTAATTCAAATTCTTCAGACGCAAGAATATGTGAGAGAAACACAGAACGCTCTTTATGTGTTGAGTCCAAAAGGCGTGAGCAAAGAAATTGCTCTTAGAGTTGCCAAAACATTAGCACAACACTCGTCTGCGCGCGAAAAACCAGTTCTTGTTGTTGACCATATTGGTTCAAAATCTTATATTGCGGCCGCAAGCCTCTTTATGGACACCCAATATGATTTGGGACGAATTTTTTATAGTCTTGCGAAAAAGTATAGAGGAATAGGCAAGGGTCTGCCATATTTGGCAGAAGCGGTGATTCCTACACAAAACGTCGAAGAGTTTTTTGATGAAGTTGATGTACAATTAGGAAGCCCAACTTAGGTGTGTTTTAATGGAGGCAAAATGGCATTTAAACCTGAAAATGTTTTTCAATGATAGGATTCTTGCTAGTAAAGTAAACAAAATTCTACTTGTCGACGTAAAAGATTTGCCTCCCGGCACAACATTTGAACAAAAGGTTTGTGATACGCTGCTAATAGTGCAATGTTCATCTCGGTCTTCAAAAACCTTTCGTTCGACAATAGATTCATTTTTAGAAGATCTTCAGTTGTGTTTGAAGATTTTGGTTGACAAAGAGTGAGCTTTTTACTCTCCACCCACAACATCTCTCGCATTTGTGGTATAATTGACAAGTTTTAAACATTGAATTTTTTTATCGTCTGTTGTGGGTCACCATTGAGTAGTTTGAAACTGTTCTCTACCCTGGACTAAAGTGGACGTAAGGTGTGGCGATGGTCCAGGAAACTTCGCCTTTTAGGACGTAGTGGCTCACTGGTATTAGCTTTGCTGAACAAATGGGCGCCTTATAAGTACATAAATCAAAGAGCTACTATAAAAGAAACCTTATCCAAAAGATGAGTAGGATGTAATTAAGTAAAACGCTTATAATTAGGAGAGTTGATTTACTTTTAAAATGTCTTCTAAAGTTCAAAAAGTATGGATATCAGTTAGTGCGCCACCCAACTTTAATCAAGCTCCTTTGCCAAAAATTTTGGCATCTTCACCCGAAGCTGTTTTGAATAGGCGTGTAACTGTCTCGCTTTCAGACATAACAGGTGATATAAGACAAGCGCATGTATTTGTTAAGTTCAGAATAATAGAAGTGACTGATAACACAGCAAAAACAAGATTTGACCAGTTAGAACTTGCAAGAGAGTTTGTCAGAGGAATGGCAAGACGTGGGACTACAAAAACCGAAGTCATAACAGATGTATTTACGAAAGACGATGCTCACTTACGCATCTTTATTGTGGCAATAAGCAAAGGAAGATTACACAGATCTAAAAGGACAGCAATAAGGAAAGTGGCTGGAGAAATTCTTATAAACAAAGCTACAAATCTGCTTTTCGACCAATTTACACAAGAGCTCGTTTTTGGGAAAATGACTTCAGAAATTTTTGCCGCAGCAAGAAAAATAGCGAACATTAGCACATTAGAAGTGAGAAAGGTGAAAGTGCTAAGGCCGCCAACACATATCGTCGAAGCTCCGCAAAATGTAGAAGCTAAGTAGGGGACTTTTTTGTGGGGTGCTATACTAGCAGCCGGTTTAGGCACACGCCTTTATCCAATAACAGCTCTAACCCCAAAACCTTTGCTACGTTTTCTTGGTAAACCATTTTGTGAGCATCAACTCACTGAACAAAATAAAGTAGGCGTCACTTCTCAAACGATTTTAATAAATCCAAAGTTTCGTGAATTATATTTAAGGGCTTTAGGTAAAAAGATACACATAGTTGAACAGCCGAAACCATTAGGCACGGCTGATGCCATAAGAAGAATTTTGGAGAACACAGGAGAAAGAACGTTGATTCAGTACGGAGACAACTTAATCCTGCACCCTTCCATTAAAAAACTTATTGAAGCCCATAAGCATTCATACATAGCGACAATTGGTGCCGTAGAAGTATCGAATCCTTCTTCTTATGGTGTAGTAGAACTTGGCCACTCTTACATCTTAAAAAGAATAGTCGAAAAACCCCAGCGACCAAGAACAAATCTTGTTTTTGCGGGCGTACTACTTGTTGAACCAGATTTTCTAAAATTCCTAAAAGGCGTTAAACCTTCTATTCGCGGCGAATTAGAAGTAACGGACGCTTTAAATGAGGCCGCGAAAAATGAAAAGATATTAGTAGTCAAATTTGATAAATCCACTTGGTTAGACCTTACATATCCTTGGGACGTCTTAATCGTAAATAAGTTCTTTCAAGACAACTTTTATGAACAAAAAATTGAAGGTGATATAGAAAAAAACGTGACGATTAAAGGCAAAGTTCATGTGGGTAAGGGCAGTTTGATCAAAAGCGGGAGTTATATCGAAGGACCTGTATGGATCGGTAACAACGTTACAATAGGACCAAATAGCTATTTACGAGCGTATAGTTATATTGATAACGAGTGTCGTATTGGAAATGGTTGCGAAATAAAAGCGTCTGTAATATACTCTCGAACGAAAATTTCCCACCTATCCTATATTGGTGATAGTGTGATATCGGAAGATGTTAACATAGGAGCAGGAACAATTGCAGCAAACTTAAGGTTCGATGAAAAAAGCGTTAAAGTGGAATTATCAGGGAAAATGTTCGATAGCGGTTTTTCTAAACTTGGTTGCTTCATTGGACCTAGAGCGAAAATCGGCGTAAATGTAAGTATTAATCCAGGTATTGTAATTGGTCGCGATGTGAAAGTTTATCCTGGGTGCGTTGTTTCAAAAAACATACAAGACGAAGAAGTGTACAAATGTTTTTAGGCAGTTGCCACAATCTTTATGACATCGCCATTTCTTAATTCGTAGTCCGAACTAAGTCTTTGTTTGGTTTTTGCATCTATTGCATACAAATAACCCTTTGCCAAATCTGTGTGAATCTTCCTTGCCAAATCAATAGGTTTTGAACCTTTCTTTAGAATAAACGCATCGGGCAAAACATTACCATTTTTGTCTGAATAGTTGTTTATGTCTTCTACTGGATATACAACTATCCCATCATATGAATGAAAGACAGCAGTTTCTAGTGCTTGCTGAACACCAGTACCCTGAAATTTTTTCAGTAAAAAGGAAAGTCTTTCTAGCGCTTCCTTAAGGTTTTGTGGAATCTTGTCGCTAAGCATCTCGAAAGTTGTGTCTCCTGGTAAGTATTTTATTATACCTTTTTTTGAAGCTTTTCTGAGTGCTAGCTCAGCTTCAGCGATTGTTGGTATAACCGGTATAGAAAGTGTTTTTCGCATCCGCTCTATATTTTCAATAGCAGGCGGAATGTCGGCCTTATTAGCGGCTATCACACTTGGTTTGCCAATTTTTCTTAATCGTGTAACAAACGTTCTAATCTCGTCTTTTGTCCACGTCGATGGTCTTTTTCTCCAAAGACCTTGTTCCACTAAAGTTTTTTCGATCAACTGCTTTGTAAAACCTAAACCGGATAGTTTTTCATAAAGTGACATCACAATGTCTGTCGATCCTTGCTCAACTACTCTTATAGTTTTTTCCCAATCTTTGCTTAAGAGTCCAACAATCCATTCATCAAGTTCTTTTTCTAAAAACTTCACGTCTTCGATTGGATCCCTTGTTCCCGCTTGAACTGGTCTTCCTTCTTCGTCCGTGCTTCCACTTGCGTCGACCACATGAATAAAAACATCGGCCTGCCTCAGATCGTCCAAGAACTTGTTTCCCAACCCTCTTCCAAGATGAGCACCTGGAACAAGGCCTGCAACATCTAAAAGCTCAACCGGTAGAAATCTTATCCCATCGTGACACACTTTGTCTTTTACATTTAATTCTGAACAAACACACTTTGTTCTCACGTAAGCAATACCACGATTTGGTTTAATCGTTTTAAATGGTCTGTTTGCTATTTCCACATCTATAAGCGTGGCCGCCGAAAAGAAAGTCGATTTTCCTACATTAGTTTTTCCGACAATTCCTATTAACAAACTAGTTCCACCATTAGGAAATGGTTAGACTTTTTTATTTGTTAAACCATTATCGAAATGGGCGAATGATGTGCTCGCGACGATTTGAGGGTAGCCTGTGATATCGCCGTCCCAGCCTGACGTCCTATTGCTTTTCTCTTACTAAAATTACCTCGTACCATTTGTATTGACCATCTTCGCCTACCAAATAGCTTCCCATTACTTTCATATTGGTAAACTTTCTTTGAGCTCTTTGTTCAGCAATTTTTTTGTCACTTATAGCATATGTGAGCTTTTTCACACCCATTCTTTTTGGTCTTCTACCAGAACGTGGTCTCGTGTGAAATGGGTTTCCCTTTCTTATTCTGACTCTTACGACGATTGACATTTTGTTTTCACGGTACCCAAGAGCGCGTGCCCTTTCAATTCTTGTAGGTTTATCGATTCGATGAACAGTTGGTTCCCTCCTCCACTGTATCATTCGTTCACGATAGCGCTTAACAAAAATAGGATCTTCTTCACACACCATTTTTTTCCATACCGTTGCCTTTAAACGAGTTATTGATGTCATAATTCAACTCTCAAAAAGATTCGTAATAACCTATATCTTTTACGTTGATTTAATGCTTGGGCAGGCCTTTCGGAGAATTTATTTGTCTCAAAAACATAAAAAAATTGGATGATTAGAGTTTCTCAATACGAAGTTAGTGCGATATGTCACTCAACTGAGAGTGAGGCCAAAGTGTACGAATGTTTGAAGTCATTCGTTCCATCTGACTTACAGTTGGTTGCCATTACACAGGTGTTAAGGGGACATTATGGCAATGTAATAAAAGTAATGAAAATAGCACTAAAAGGCGATAAAGCAGCCAAATCAGCTCAATTGCTTATTGCAAGTATGAACCCGCACGACTTGGATTACTTATTATCCACTTTAGAAAATCGAACAGAAGGCTCTCGAATCTTTCTAAAGTTTTCAAAATTTAAGGCTTTTTATGGACAAAAAGAGCTGGTCGATAGAGGAGACGCTATAAAAGTGATCCTGAGCTTTTCTGGTTATTTTAAGGGTCTTCCACCAAAGTCAATTCTTTCAAAGGTAGGTTTAATACCAAATTGAAAAAGAGTTATGCCGATTTCTGTGTTTCCTCATCAGTAATAATGAATTTAAATCCTTATTTATATGATTTAAAGTTTTGTTTAGTAAAAATTGATTCAGTTAAACAAATAGAAAACGTAGAATCCATTTTGGAAGCTTTAAACATCGGTTGGAAGGTGCGCACTTCTAGTTTCGATGTTAAAGATTGTGTAATGGAAAGACGGGACTCTAAAAACATGATTGCACGCTACAAAGATATCACGATTATAAGGGCAAATCCTTTTGAAAAATTCAAGTCATATAGGAATAGCTGGATAGAAATTACACCGAAAACATTAAAAAAATGTTCACAAAATCCCAATTACTACCGATGGTTCAATCATGAGATAAAGAAGAACCTTTATCGTGTAATATTAAGCTCCGATACAGATCCGCCGCCTGCAATTCGTGATTGCATAGCGTTGTTGTCAATCTTGATAGACGAAAGTTATAACACAGTTGACAGTATTATCAGATCGAATTCTTTACGCTTAGGTGAGTTATTTTTTGAGGTATGAAAAAAGGCGCTACATTTTTGTAGTTAAGAACAACGACATCACTTCAACTCAGATTACGAGCACCTTCAAAGCGTTTTTTGGTAAGTTGTGCTACAACAAAGCTTCTGTGAGACCAATCTTAGAACACGAAAATTGGGTGGTGATAAGGGTTAATCATCTGTACTTACCACAATTAAGAGCCGCAGTTTTGCTGACTGGTGAAATAGGCGACCTTTTTTCTTTAGTCACATCAGGAACGCTCACAGGGATAATACGTTCTTTGAAAAGAAGAAAAGAAGGGCAAAAATATGTCCAGACACTTGAATTACTGTACAAAGCAGGAAGAAAAAAATGTCTTCAAAAAAGGTGATTGATGGTGCAAAGGCTTTGGGCTCCTTGGAGAATAGAATATTTAGAGAAGTTTAAAGAAAAAAGGAAGAAGGATGTTTTATTTGCGATGCTGTCGCCGCTACTGATCAGAAAAAACACTATGTTTTGGAAAAGGGTGTTCATCATATTGTTTTGATGAATCTTTACCCATACAATTCAGGTCATTTGCTTGTGGCACCAATAGATCACGTGGCACAATTAGAGAATTTAGACGAAAAAGTGGTTTTGGCGATTTTTGGCGCTTTAGTAAAATGGCTCAGTGTCATAAAAAAGGCTATGAAACCAGATGGCTTTAATTTAGGAATAAACTTGGGAGAAGCGGCTGGTGCTGGACTTCCGCAACATCTTCACATTCACATTGTACCGCGTTGGGTTGGCGACACAAACTTTATGCCAACTATTGGTTCAACAAAAGTGATTTCAGAGTCTTTGGACGCCACTTATCAGAAGCTACTAAACGCACTTTCACAAAGTAGCTAGTTCTATTTATATATCCGCTCAAGATTATGATCATATAACCGAGTGAAAATTGGTATGTCTGGTATGTATTTTGCAGGGTACGATCGCGCAATAACGGTGTTTTCTCCAGACGGCAGGCTGTATCAAGTGGAATACGCAATGGAACCAGTAAAAAAGGGATGGACAACGATTGGTATTAAAGTGGACGAAGGTGTTGTTATAGTTGCGGAAAAAAGAAAGAACTCTCCTTTAGTGGACATTTCTTCGACTGAGAAAATTCTTCTTATTGATCGTCACATAGGTGCAGGTTACGCGGGGCTTTCACCGGACGCGCGTGTGCTCATAAATGAGGCAAGAGTGTACGCTCAAATTCACAGACTAACTTATGATGAAGATGTAGACGTTGAATCTGTGACAAGACACATCGGTGATGTTTTACAGGCTTATACTCAGCATGGCGGTACAAGACCGTTTGGAGTAGCGCTTTTGATTGGCGGGATAAGTAAGGGTGTTCCAAAGCTTTTTATGACCGATTCAAGTGGTGCATATACGAGTTATAAAGCAGCGGTAATAGGTATGTATGACCAGCCGATAACCGAATATCTAAAGGAAAAATACACTCCTAGCATAAATTTAGAAGATGCAACAATTTTGGCTTTTAAAGCGATAAAAAAGGCTCAGGAACAAAGCGCACAAGGAAGTGTCACGTTAGAACCTGAAAGGTTTGAAGTGGGTATGGCAAGACGCTCAACTGGTCTTTTTGTTAAACTTTCTCAGGCTGAGCTTTCGACGATAATAGAGAAAGTTGGTGATAAGACAACATGAGCACAAAGTATGTGATAGCGCGTTTTGAGTCTAAGGGATATAGATTTGAGGTGCTTGTCAAACCAGAAGAAGCATGGGAATACAAAAACGGAAAAAAAGAAACATCAGTGAAGTGTTGGTTAGCGATGAAATTTTTAAGGATGCCAACAAAGGGTTGCGCGCTTCCGAACAATCATTGCGAGAAGTGTTTGGGACTACAGATAAGCTTTTAGTTGCAGAAAAAGTATTACAAAACGGTGAACTGCAACTTACAGCGCAACAAAGACATGAAATGCTAGAAAAGATGCGCAAACAAATAGTGAATTACATCGCAAGAAACTGCGTTGATCCGAAGACAAATCTTCCTCACCCGCCAACGCGCATAGAACTCGCTTTGGAACAAGTTCGTTTTGGAGTAAATCTCAATAAATCTGTGGAAGAACAAGCGCTTGAAGCGATCAAAGCTTTAAGGACAATCTTACCGCTTAAGACGTCTATCGCAACACTTGAAGTAAAGGTTCCTGCTAACTTTAGAAAAGCCTATAATCTCATTTCTCAACTTGGCTCCCTTAAATCTACGAACTGGTTACCCGACGGTTCTTTTACCGTTACTTTGGAAATCCCTGGTGGAATGAAAGCTGAAGTAATAGAAAAACTGAACTCTTTGACAAAGGGTCAAGCCGAAATTAAGGAATTGGCTCAAAAAGGTGGTCAAAACTGATTTATTTTAAACACAGGGATATAGTAGTTCCTGGGGATTTGCTTGCAAGAGGACGCTATAAAGCAGGGCAAAATGTTATTAAGGTCGATGACGCGTACTATGCGACGGTAGTCGGATCTTTTGAAATACGTGAACGTGGTGTGATTGCTGTGCGTGCTCTCAAGGGCCCTTATATGCCTAAAAAGGGTGACAAGGTGATAGGTGCGGTGATTGATGTTTCAATGGGTAGCTGGAGTGTTGACATTCGTTCGCCTTATGTCGCAACCTTACCCGCTAGTCGTTTTTCCTCAAGGATCAACCCTACGTTAGAGGATATTAGAAATTATCTTAATGTAGGCGATTACGTTTACTGTGAAATCGCCGAGTTTGACAGATTTCATTCACCAGTTCTTGATGCCTCAATTAGTAAGGAATTCGGTCCAGTGAAAAAGGGAGTCGTTATACCTGTGGAACCTACGCGCGTACCAAGAATAATCGGAAAGAAAGGTAGCATGCTACAGCTTTTGAACAAAGAACTAAATGTTAAACTTGTTGTGGCGCAAAACGGTTATGTGTGGATCCCTTCGGATGATGCATCAAAATACAAGTTAGTGATAGAAGTAATAAGAAAGATAGAAACTGAAGCACACTTGCCAGGCTTAACTGATAGAATTGAAAAGTTTCTAAAGACAGTTACACTTAATAAGGATAGTGATACAACTGATAAGCAAATTTAGTAGGAGGATAATAGGTGAATATTATGGTTGAAAAGCAGCTCCTTCTTAGCGCAGAAGGTATTAGGATTGATGGTAGAAGAGTGGACGAATTAAGACAAGTTAAAATGGAAGTGGGTGTATTAAAAAACTGTTCTGGCTCCGCCTATATTGAGCAGGGCAAAACGAAAATAATTGTTGCGGTGCACGGTCCAAGAGAAGCGCACCCAAAGCATCTTGCGCTTCCAGACAGAGCGCTTTTAAGAACTCGTTACCATATGGCACCCTTTTCCACTGACGAAAGAAAATCACCAGCGCCTACACGTAGGGAAATTGAGCTCACTAAAGTGATAAGAGAAGCTTTGGAGCCCGCCCTTCTATTAGAAGAATTTCCAAAGACGACGATAGATGTGTTTATAGAAGTTTTGCAAGCCGATGCTGGCACAAGGAGCGCTGGTATAACCGCTGCCTCATTGGCGTTGGCAGAAGCTGGTATTCCCATGCGTGATTTGGTCACAGCAGTCGCTGTGGGTAAACTAAACGATAGAATGGTTTTGGATCTTAACGAAGAAGAAGATGAACACGGTCAAGCGGACATGCCTGTAGCGATGATGCCAAGTCTTAATAAAATAACTTTGCTCCAACTAAACGGAAGACTTACGAGAGATGAGCTTATAGAAGGTTTAAGACTTGCGAAAAAGGGAATTGTCGCGCTTTATGAAAAACAAAAACAAGCGTTAAAGGCTCGTTTTAAGCAAACACTCGAGGCGGAATAAAGTGAGCAACGTATCAATTTTAAGGCAAAAAGACATGCTTGCGCTACTGTCAAGTGGTTTTCGAGCGGACCACAGAAAGTTAGATGAATATCGCAAAATAGAGATACAAACTTCTTTGTACGAAAAAGCCGATGGTTCAGCGCTCGTCAAAATAGGAAATACTGTTGCGGTTGCCGGTGTAAAAATAGAAGTAGGAGAACCTTTTCCTGATACGCCTAATGAAGGCATTCTAACAGTCAATCTAGAACTTTTGCCGCACGCTTCACCAAGTTTTGAACCAGGTCCGCCAGACGAAAACGCGATTGAAATGGCCAGAATTATTGACAGGGGTCTTCGTGAGTCTAAATCGATAAATTACGAAGAGTTGTGCATAATACCTGGTCAAAAAGTTTGGGTTATATATGTCGACATAAGCGTGATGGATCATGATGGTAACATCGTCGATGCCGCTGGGCTTGCAGCGCTCGCCGCTCTTCTTACTGCAAAGATTCCAGAGGTAAAAGTGGAAAACGGCTCTATCACGTTTTTAGATAAAAAAAGACCACTACCTATAAAAGAAAAGCCTATACCCGTCACTGTCGCAAAAATTGGCGAATACTTGCTTGTAGATCCTTCGCTTTCAGAAGAAGAAGTGAGTGACGTCAGAGTGACATTTACCACACTTGAATCTTCGCTCATTGCGTCGATTCAAAAAAGCGGTTCAGGCACACTTACAGAAGAGGAAGTGTTAAAGATATACGATTTGGCTTATAAGAAAGCGGTGGAAATTAGGAGTAAGTTAAACGAATTGGGTGTTGAAAATGGGTAAAACAAAAGTGGTCAAAGAGACAGGCAGATACGGCGCTCGCTATGGGATGAGCCTTAGAAGAAGAATGCTCAAAATACTTTCCGAAAGGAATAAAAAAGTAAACTGTCCAAAATGCGGAAAAATCGTCAGAATGCGCAAACTATCCGTAGGTGTTTGGAAATGTCCGCGATGTAATTATTGCTATGCTGGTCAAGCTTATTCACCCAAACTATGAGCGTGAGCTTTGTTGGAGGAAGTGCAAAAGGTTGTTTTCACAACGTCAAGATCTCCTTCACCAAGATCTAGAACCCTTTTAAACGCGCTCACACTAACGCTTCCTTCACTAAAGCTTACGCGTGGGAAAAAAAGTATGAAAGAAATTCTTTCATTCGCAGAAAGAGAAAAAGCTTTGATTGTGAAAATAATTGAAAAGTCAGGAAATCCAAGGGGTTTTGAAATTTTACCTAAGGGAGAATTTTTGTTGTTTGATGGCTTCAGTGTTGTAAAAGGTATAAAAAAACTACTTCAAAAAAACAAAGTGAGCAAAGTCGTTGCGTCTGAGAAAGAACCTCTTACCGAAAAAGCCAAAAAGCTTAAGCAATTTTTTCTATCGCTACCCGCTAGTGAAGGCAACTTTACTACAAGAGTAGAAATTTTTCAAAAGGGAGATAGAGAAGTTTTGTCGCTCAATGTAAAAGGTGTTGAATGTGTCAACTTCTACTTTAGACTTAATAAGTAAGATCGAGGTTCAAATTCGGTTTGTGTCAGAAAAGCTCGAAAACCTAGAAAAAATTTATTCAAGCGTTTTTCCTGAATTTGTTAAATGGCCTAAGGGAAATACAACTGTTAAACTACACAAAGAAAAGCAGTTTGTGTGTGCTTATATACAAGCAAAGAGTTTATCAGAAATAAGGGCTGCGTTAAACACCATACACTCATGGTTGTACATCGCAGCACGTATATTGGGTGAAAATGTATGAGCTCACAAGATAAAAATGCTCAACTTGCAAGGTTGCAAGAACAGCTTAGGGTGATAATCGCAGAGAGGCAAAGATTAGAGCTTGAAATAAAAGAAACCGAAAGAGTGCAAAAAGAGATACAAGCTTTACCTGAAGGAACAGAGTTGTACAAATCCACTGGACCCGTGTTGTACAAATCCACTACGCAAGAAGTTCTTCAAGGATTAGAAAAGTACAAAGCGGAGTTAAATGAGAGGTTAGAGCTATATAAGACACAAGAGAGCGCACTAAGAACCGAAATAGAAAGACTAAGAAAGTCAGTAATGATTCAGCCAAAATTTGGTTCTGAAGAAACGCAGGGTTAACGTTACACCTTAAAAACCATGAAAGCTTTTACAAAGCGTGAAGTCGTTAATATGCGCTGAAAATCTCAGTTTTAGGTATCATGGTTCAAAAAATTGGGCTTTAAAAGAGGTTGACCTAAAAATCTCGCAAGGTGAGTTCGTTCTTATTTGCGGGCAAAGTGGTTCTGGTAAGTCTACCTTATTAAGATGCTTTAACGGTTTGGTGCCCCAGTTTTATCAAGGTGATTTTGTCGGTGAAGTTTTTGTTGACGGAATGAACGCCAAACACACTCCCGTTTACAAACTGTCTCAAATTGCAGGTCTTGTTTTTTCCGACCCGGAGTCGCAACTAATAACCCTTGAGGTGGAAAGGGATGTCGCGTTTGGACCAGAAAATCTTGGCTTAAATAGAGAAGAAATAGTTGAAAGAGTGGAGTGGGCTATTAATAGTGTAAACATTTCTCACATAAGGCACAAACCTCCATTCGAATTGAGCGGTGGCGAGCAACAAAAAGCGGCCATAGCCTCGATTTTGGCGTTAAAACCAAAAATTCTTGTGTTGGACGAGCCTACTGCTAATCTCGACCCAGTTTCTGCAAAAAACGTTATTGAGCTAGTGTCTTCACTTAATTCCAAGGGTGTAACTGTTGTTTGTGCCGAACACAGGCTCGAAATGCTATCTTCACACGCTACGCGTGTGATAGTGTTGAACGAAGGCTCAATTCTAATGGATGACCGTCCAGAAAAAGTCTTCTCGTCTGATATAATAGAAGAAATTGGAATAGAAGCGCCATCGATATATCGCTTTATAAAGTTTGCAAAAGACACAGGAGTGAATTTACCTCTTTTAAAAAGCTGGAAAGAACTTTTTCAACTCCTGCATCAAGGGACCATAGTTGATAAGACTTGAAAAAGTAAGCTTCAGATATCCATCTTCTCAAACTTACGTGATAAAAGACCTTAACGCAAGTTTTGTTGCTGGTATGGCAACCGCAGTTGTTGGCGCAAATGGCTCTGGTAAAACCACGCTTGTAAAGCTGATAAATGGCTTGTTAAGACCCACTAGCGGAAAAGTTTTTATTAATGATGTAGACGCCTCAAAAATGAGTGTCGCACAAATCGCAAGGCACGTCGGTGTTGTGTTTCAAAATCCAAACCATCAGATTTTTTCGTCAACAGTTTATGATGAAGTCTGCTTCGCTTTAAAAAACTTTGGATTTTCCGAAAAAGAAATCGCTGATAGGGCGAAAAAAGCTTTGGAAAAGTTCGGTTTGCTCAAATACGAACGTTCCTCTCCATTTCTTTTAAGCTCTGGGGAAAAGAAACGACTGACCATCGCTTGTGTTTGGGCTTATTCCCCACAAATATTGATTTTTGACGAGCCTACAGTTGGTCAGGATCTTAAAAACAAAAAATTGATTTGGAGTGTTATAAAAGAGCATGTAACAAATGGTGGATGTGCGATTGTAGTGACACATGATCTTGATTTTGCGTTAAACTTTGACAGAATGCTAATCTTAGATAGCGGCAAAATTGTAGCCGATGGAAAACCTTTAGAGTTGCTATACGATGAGTCGATCACACGCTACGCGCTTTTGGTTCCAGACACAATTTACCTTAAGCGCGTTTTAAGTTTTGTAAATTATCAAGGCGATTACGAACCAAAAAAACTCGCTGAGCTACTAAAGGTGTATTTCAAATGAGTTACCTAATGGGATTTGCGTACAAAAGAGGTAGATCAATTCTTTATCGCTTTGACCCAAGAACAAAATTTGTTCTTGGTTTAAGCGTAGCTATTACACTGAGCTTTTTTGTATCTGGTGTGCTTAGCTTTTTTGCGCTAATAACGCTAATTTCTGTGGCGTTTTTTGCTTTAAACCTCAAAGATCAGCTTTTTTCCATCCTCCGATCCTCAATTTACCTTGTGCTAATAATATTTGCGGCGAACCTCTATTTTACTAAAAATGTAGTGTATTCTTTCTTGGTTTTAGAAAGGCTTGTGATGTTTATCGAGTTGTTTTCGTTGTTTTCTATTACGACGTCACCAGACGACCTTGCGGCTTCGCTTAATAAAATGGGCATTCCGTATACGCTTACGCTCTCGTTCACCATGGCTATTCGTTTTATACCCACGATAGCGCTTGAATTGAAGCTAATAGAGGACAGTCAGAGAGCAAGAGGCTTAGAGCTTGATAAGGGATTTTTTGTGTCTAGGTTAAAGAGGTATGTGCCAGTACTCATTCCGCTTCTTGTGATAACGATCTTAAAAGTTGACCAAGTGGCTGAAGCTATGGAATCAAGATGTTTTGGCGCAGTTAGCAAGCCTACTATGCTTAAAGAGCCCAGATTCACGGTGTTTGACTGGTTTATATCGCTACTTTCCTTGGCTTTTCTGTTTTACTGCGTTTACCATTATTTTTATCTTAAAGGAGTGATAATTCTCCCATGAGCAAATTTTTGAACTTTTATACTTTTACGCGCTTGGTCTTCTCAACTAATCCGTAAGACTTAAGCTAAATCTGTGTAAATCATGAGTTAAAAGGTGTAGCGTTTGTGCCCAAATACAAGCAAACTGAAGAAATTCTCCGTTTGATGCAAAACACGGCGAACATACGTAACATGGGTATAATAGCACACGTTGATCACGGAAAAACCACCTTATCAGACAGTCTATTATTAGCGGCTGGTATAATATCTCCAAAGGTCGCAGGCACCGCGCTTGCAATGGACTATTTAGAAATTGAACAAAAAAGACAAATGACCGTAAAAGCGGCAAACGTCAGTCTGCTTCACGAACACAATGGACAGCAGTACGTGATAAACATGATAGACACTCCTGGTCACGTGGACTTTACTGGTAAGGTCACAAGGTCACTCAGAGTTATGGATGGCGCTGTAGTGGTAGTGGACAGCGTAGAGGGTGTTATGACTCAAACAGAAACTGTTACAAGACAAGCGCTTGAAGAACGTGTAAGGCCAGTGTTGTACATAAACAAAATCGATAGGCTTGTGAAGGAATTAAGACTTTCGCCGCAAGAAGTTCAGGAAAGGCTATTAAACATTGTAAGGGACTTTAACACTTTAATAGAAAACTACGCCGAGCCAGAATTCAGGGAACGTTGGAAAGTAAACATAAACAAGGGTCAAGTCGCATTTGGTGCTGCAAAGGACAAATGGGGCTTCACTCTTCCGATTTCAATCAAAAAGGGATTAAAGTTTGCAGACATTGTGGCGGCGTATAACAACAATGATATCAGCAAACTTGTCGAAAACTTTCCGCTTTACGTGGCAATTCTTGATATGGTGGTTGAACACATGCCCAATCCACTTGAAGCGCAAAAATACCGAATACCGAAACTTTGGAAGGGCGACCCAAATTCCAGATTGACTTCATCAATGCTCGCTTGTGATCCAAACGGTCCTCTTGTGATAGCCGTGAATAATGTGGTAGTGGACCCACACGCAGGTCTTGTGGCAACTGGTAGGGTGTTTAGCGGAACAATAAAGGAAGGGCAAGAGGTTTATCTAGTTTCTGCGAAAACCAATGCAAGAGTTTTACAAGTAGGTCTTTTCATGGGTCAAAATAGGGAAATAGCAAAAGAAATACCAGCTGGTAACATAGTTGCTATGCTCGGGCTTGAACAAGCTCGAGCTGGAGAAACGATAATAGAACCTGAATACAAATCTGAAAATGTAGGATTTGAGAAGCTTAAATACGTATCCGAGCCCGTTGTGACGATAGCGGTCGAGCCAAAAAACAGCCGCGATTTACCTCGTTTCGTTGACGCTTTGCACAAAATGAGCATCGAAGACCCGAACCTAATCCTTAAAATAAACGAAGAAACGGGTGAGTATCTTATTTCAGGAATGGGTCAGTTACATCTAGAGATCGTTTTATACGAGTTACAGCAAAGAGGTTTTGACGTAGTAACTTCACCACCTATCGTGGTTTACAGAGAAACAGTGCAATCGGTGGCAGGCCCTGTAGAAGGTAAGTCTCCTAACAAACACAACAGATTTAGAGTTGTCGTAGAACCACTTGATCAAACGACGATATCACTAATCCAATCAGGTGAAGTATATGATGGTCAAGATTTCAGAGAGAGAGCAAAAATCTTAAGAGAGAAAGCGGGTTGGGACACGAACCAAGCCAGAAACATTTGGGCAATAGATGACCTTCTTAATGTTTTCGTGGATGCCACGAAGGGTATCCAGCACCTTTTGGACATAAAAGACACACTCATCCAAGGTTTTAGATGGGCCATGGAGGCTGGACCACTTGCACAAGAGCCGATGCGCGGTGTCAAAGTTTTACTCACAGACGCGATAATTCACGAAGATCCGGCTCACAGAGGTCCAGCGCAAGTTATGCCCGCAATCAAAAACGCGATCCTTGCTGCGGTGTTGATGGCAAAACCTACACTACTTGAGCCGCTCTTAAAGCTTGATATAAGAATACCCACAGAATACGTGAGTAGCATAAACAGAATAGCCGCTCAAAAACGCGGTAGAGTGTTAGAAGTGAACCAAGTTGGCACTCAAATGCGAATGGTGCTCGAAATGCCAGTGAGCGAAACGTTTAACCTTTCTACAGAGCTAAGAAGCGCAACAGCTGGTAAAGCGTTCTGGGGTCAAGAGTTTTCAAGATGGTCGCCCATTCCTGAATCGCTACTTATGCAAGTGGTAACCAAGATAAGAGAGCGTAAAGGGTTGCCCAAAGAAATACCCAAACCAGAAGACCTGTTGGAGTAAAAGCAAAATGAAACTGTTTGAGTTTGAAGCAAAAAAATTCTTTGGCGATGCTGGCATAAAAGTTCCGAAAGGTTATGTGGTAGACGATAAAAAGCAAGCGCGTGAAGCTTATTCAAAAATAGGCGTAAAAGAGGTGGTTGTAAAAGCGCAGGTTCTTGTGGGCGGAAGAGGAAAAGCCGGAGGAATAAAATTTGCCCAGTCAGCTGAAGAACTTGAAAAAGTTGTAGGCGAGATGCTTTCCTCGAAAATCAAAGGAGAAAGTGTAAAAAAAGTTCTCATAGAAGAAAAACTGCCTATCAAAAAAGAGCTTTATCTAGGAATAACTTGGGACAGAAGTAACAGGGCACCAGTAGTGATAGCAAGCTCTCAAGGGGGAATGGACATCGAAGAAGTGGCAAAAAGCAATCCAAAAGCTATAGCCAAAGTTCTTGTAGAGCAGGAGTTAGGTTTTGAACCCTTTATAGGAAGAGAATTGGCTTTTTCTATCGGATTGAGCGGACAACTGTGTCAAGAGTTTGGCCAAATTTGTTTCAAACTTTACAAGCTTTTTGAGAATTTTGACGCTGAGCTTATTGAAATCAACCCGTTGGTAATCACAAATGATAACACGCTTGTTGCGGCCGATGCAAGGCTTAACATTTCTGATGATGCGCTCTTTAGGCATGTAGAATTGAACCAGCTTTCTGAAGAAAGATTGGGCGAGCTAACGCCGCTTGAAGCAAAAGCGCGAAAACTCGGTGTGCAGTACGTTGAGCTAGACGGTTCGATTGGAGTAATAGGTAACGGAGCAGGTCTCACGATGTCCACACTTGATGTAGTAAAATATTATGGGGGAGCTCCAGCAAATTTCTTAGATGCTGGAGGCGGTTCTTCTGAAAGGGAGTTTGTGCAAGCGCTTGAGATTTTAAACCAAAACCCCAAAGTCAAACTCATTTTTGTGAACATACTTGCGGGGATAACTCGTTGCGACGAAGTGGCTAAAGCGATAGTAAAAGCAAAAGACGAGCTTGGAGTAAAAAAACCCTTCGTCATACGTCTTGCTGGGACAAACGAAAAAGAAGGAAGAGCGATACTCGAACAAGCGGGTTTAAACGCTTTTTCAGACATGGAAGAAGCGGCAAAACACGCGGTTGAGCTCGTCAAAAAGTTAGGGTGATAGTGTTGGTGATACTCGTCAATTCGCAAACAAAAGTGGTTGTTCAAGGCATAACGGGTAAAGAGGGCTCGTTTCACACAAAGCAGATGCTTGAATATGGCACAAACGTTGTAGCTGGTGTGACGCCAGGAAAGGGCGGAACAAAGTTTCTCGATTCTATTCCGGTTTACGACACTGTGAAACAGGCTGTGAGCGAAAAAGACGCGAACACTTCAATCATTTTCGTTCCAGCGCCTTTTGCAAAAGATGCGATGCTTGAATCAATAAACGCTGGTTTAAAGCTTGTGATAACAATAACCGAACACATACCCCCACTAGACACATGGAAAGCTGTAAGTCATGCCAAAAGAAAGGGCGTAACGCTGATCGGTCCAAATTGTCCTGGTGTGATTTCACCAGGCTTAGCAAAGGTCGGGATAATGCCGGCAAGAGTGTTTATCAAAGGCAATGTTGGTGTGGTGAGTAGAAGCGGCACACTCACATACGAAGTCGCGTACAGACTTACACAGAGTGGTATTGGGCAAAGCACCGTAGTTGGCATAGGAGGCGACCCGATCGTTGGCACAACTTTCACTCAAATTCTCGAACTTTTTGAAAGAGATCAAGACACAAAGGCGGTTGTTATGATTGGGGAAATTGGAGGAGACGCGGAAGAAAGAGCGGCCGAGTATATCGGAGCAAATATGAGTAAACCAGTGGTCGCATATATCGCAGGAGTCACGGCGCCGCAAGGAAAAAGAATGGGCCACGCTGGTGCTATTATAAGCGGAACAGAAGGAACGGCTCAAGCAAAAATAGACGCACTAAAATCTGTCGGGGTAAAGGTTGCAAGCGTTCCCAATGAAATTCCAAAGCTAGTAAAAGAAGCGCTTTCGCGTTAAATCTTCCAACCCGCTTCTTTTAGTCTTTCTGTTAAGAGTTCTACATCTTCTATTTTTATTTTTTCAATTTTGGATTCTTTATAGAATTCGTTTTCGCCTAACAAAGTGAGTGTGAGCGCGCTCCAACAGCGCGACACGTTGTTTGGGTCGTACCCTCCTCCACCCAAAACAACAAGCGGACAGCGAAGCTCGTGTGAAATGTTATGAATTCTTTTATAAAGCTGCAAATAGCCTTGATCGGTGAGTTTTAGATGAGTTAATGGGTCTCCTTCGTGCGCGTCCACGCCGGCTTGTAGAATCAAGATCTCTGGTTTGAACTGCTCTAAAAGCGGTTTTGTCACTCTTTCATACGCATACAAATACTCTTTATCGGAAGCGCCTGGTGGTAGCACTATATTCGCCTTATAACCCTTCGCTTCTCCTTCACCCAGCTCGTAATAAAAGCCAGTCCCTGGGAAAAGATATCTTCCATCCTCATGAAAGTCGATGTCAAGAACTCTTTTGTCTCCGTAAAAACCGTACATCACACCGTCGCCATGGTGGGCGTCTATGTCGACATACGCAATTTTTTGGAACCCTCTTTCAAGAAGCTTTTTTATAGCGATTGCTATATCATTAAAAATACAAAAACCACTAGCCCTACGCGGCATGGCGTGATGCAAACCACCATTAAAATTTATAACATGCACATCCTCTTTAGGCTCTTCAATCGCTTTTAGCGTGCAAGCCACCGCGGTTGCGGCAACTTCATAGCAACCCAAAAAAGCGGGTGTGTCGCCTTGATCCAAATATCCAGAGCCAATTTTTGACATTCTTTTTACAAATTCTAGATATTCGTTTGAGTGGAAGCTCAAAATGTCCTCTTCGCTTGCGCTTTGAGTGACTTCTATTAAATCGAGTTTGCTTAGCGCGCCAACCGAGTCAAGCGTTTTAAGTGTTAAATTCAATCTGTCTTTTCTAAATGGATGTGGTGGAGGAAACCGTAACTCAACTCTTTGGCCACTTTAATGAAGCGAACAGCGCAACTCATAAAGTATAGCAAGTAAGAGATAAATTAATTATTTACTAGCTGATTTAAAGATT
>NEXD01000001.1 GCA_003019595.1 Candidatus Marsarchaeota G1 archaeon BE_D | reverse complement strand
GAAGGACATTTTCGCCATTTACAACGAAGTGATACGCTAAAGTAAATATATACGTATTCCTGCTTGCGTTTACCAGTAATAATTGCACACTTGCATTAACAAAATATGGTGGATAGCTTGCTAACGCATAGACAACACCATCTACTTCGAGCGTTTTTTGATAGCCGTAATATACAAAGTTGGGATTACCTTGTAGCTCGAGAAAACTCACTAAAGAAGAATTGAGAGCTAACATGTTTTTTATGAGTGAGTTAAAAGTGTTAATAGCGAGAGTGACATTCTGATTTTTGGACGCGATGCCTAATGCAGTAAGTAGGGATTCTGTATAAACTTCCGCTTGTGTAGCTTCGCTCTGTGCCAAATAGGGTGTTAATGTAAAGGCCACCGTTGTATAAATAAGCGAAACAATTATGAGTGCCATAAAAATGATCGCTTGTGCTTTACGAATACGAGAAGTACGCATAAAATGCTTTCACCGTCCCGTTTTGCAACAAAACGTAAAATATCGCTTGTGCAAAAGAGCCGCTTTTGAGTTGACCCCGCTCAATTTTGAAAAACGGAATAAGTTTACCGTTATCGTATTGGTAAACCAAAAGAGCCCATGCATGCCCATGAACATACTGATTAACCAAATTTGAAAGATTTTGGGGTTGGTGAATATAATGAGCCAAGGTTCCGCTGTATACCAAGTTATTAAGCAACACTTGCGCGTTTTGTGAATGCTGAGTTGGTTGATATTCAACATACAAAGGTGTGCTTAACGAAAATGCTAATATTGCAGCCGCAAGCAGCGCCTCAAATGTTCTTGCTTGCGCGTTGCTATTCAGCGTAACACACCTCTACATCAAGTAGTGAACCGTTATCAAGCACAACAAAGGTGTAAGCACAACCTGTAGACGTTTTTTGTATGAACCAATTCACTGTAAAATTGGCTTTCCAAAGAGTTTTGTTACCCAAATAGTCAGCCAAACTCGTCGAAAAGGCTACAGGATTGGTGGTTTTCGGTTCAAGAGTCAAATTAAAATGCGGCAGAGCGATTAGCGTCCCAGAAACAAAGTTCAAAGGTTGAACATCATAACTTCTGTTTGCGAAAACAAGCCATAGCGCCTCACTACTACCGAGTTTTAGCACAAGCTGATTCAAAATTTGTTTGGCGTACACTTGTTCTTCTTTCAAAATAATTACGCTTGATTGATACTCTCCTAGCGAAATCATCACAAGACTAACTGTAGTTGAGGCAAAAAGGGCAAACAAAGCAGTCGCAACAAGAGCATCGAAGGCATCGTCCATTATAGCCATCCACCTATATTCAGTAAAAACAGAGCGAGTAGTGTTGTGATTATTGCATCAACAAAACCGAACAAAAGTGAACCCTTTACCGCTTTTCCAGCAAGAATGCCAAGCAAATAAGAATTGACCACCACCGCCACGTAAACCACGCCTTTAAGGCTGGGCGAGGGATGTAAGAGAGCGATGGCCGATAAACTCAAACCCGCACTCATTTTTCTGGCTAGCTCGCTTATCGTTCGAATTACGATTACTGACGAAGTGGTTAAGATAACTACGCTACCGTAAACCATCATTCTAAACAAATTTGCTTTTGAATTATACGTCGAATGCGCGTTAGTTATCACATTCATCGTCTCTGCGACGATATCTAGTTGTTCTGGTTGCGCACCAAGCTTTTCTGCCTGTTTAAGAAGCGCCACATAAGCTTTAGTAAGGTACGGTTTATCCTCAACGTTGTAGAGGTTCATAAGAATTTTTTTGGGATACTTTTTTGTAAGTCTTCCAATCGATTGAGAAGGTGGATATCCTTTTTTCGCTTCTTCGGCCAAGTCTCGTGCAATTGATGGCATAAGTTTTATCGATTGAGAGTGTTCACTTGAATGTTTGGAATAGAACAGTGAAAATGGAATGGAGCACAACAAAAGCGATACGCCGATTGCGAGATGGAGCGGAAGCTTTAACCAGCTAAAAAACACAACGAAACACAAAACCAAGAGAAGCGCTAGAATAGTTAAAAGAAAGCGCGAAGGCTTCTTTGGTTCTGGCTTAAGTCCGAGTGGATATGCTTGTTCAATCAGCAAATTGGCACCAAAGGCAGCTGGTAAAGACAGTAGAGATGTAAGGTATAACAACTGGGTATTTCCAGTTATCAACGAAAATACCATCATTGTCAGGGGAACAATCGCAAAGCTCACGAGAATAAGCGATGACGCAACGCCAAATTTTTCTTGTGAAAGTTCCACTTTATGGGAAAGCGTTGAAAGCTCAGTTTTTGACAAATCTCTAAGAGAATAGTAAGGATCGCCGACTCCTCTTTCTGAAGCGGAAATGCTTTTTAAAAATTCCTGAAAACGTGCAGATGGATGAATCTCCGAAATGAGCGCTGCTGCACGCGAAAGCGTCACGTGTTCGGTTTTCGCTTTTTTAAGAATCGTAAAGTACTCTTTCTTAGTTTGAGAAAACGCGTGCAACTCAATTAGATTTTTTAAGACCGAAAATGGAGGAACGTGGTTCGCACCCATCGCAAGAACCGTAGACACAAAGGGCAATTCTTTTTCAACAAGCGTTTCACGCCTGTTACGTTGTAGTAATAGTTCAAACATCAAAGAAAAGAATCCAATTAAACCGCCTACTGGTATTATCGAAATTGAAACGAAAATGTGTGTCATTTTGTAAAGAATGAAACCGATTATTGTCGAAATCGCAAGAGAAAAACAAACTCTTTTCCTGATAATCCTTTTGATTTTTGCGCGAGAAAGTTCTGCGTTGGCTTCCTCAAGCAATTTATTGCTGATCATTTAATGTTCGCCTCTATCTTGTTTATCACAGAGCATGTTGGGCATTCGCCTTGATTAAGCGGCGCGCCACAAGAAGGGCACACAGGTCTTATGCTCCTTATAATTTCTTCAGGTTTTTGTCTTAACTCAGGTTTTTGCTGATAAATCCAGCTAATTTTCGAAACAAACTCATGGCTAAGCAGCTCAGAGTCCACGTGTGCCTCAACATATAACGTTTCTAGCAAGTTAGTTCGACATCTGATTTCACTAAGTAGCTCTTGGCGTGTATAGATACCTTGTTCAATTAGCTGTTTAGCTGTGGGAAGGTCTACTAGCTCTTCTTGGCGTATTGAGCTAACCGAAGTGCGATTAAAGCTGTACACCTTTTTGAAAACCGACCCTTTTTTTGGCAAAAACTCGTGGTCAAGAACGGTGGCTATATACCTTTTACCGCCACTCGCTCTTAGCTCCACTATACCATGCAAAGCGGTAAGAGCTTGCGGTTCAACAAGAATCGGCTGCGACGTCAACCTTTGAATCGCAAGCTGTGGTGTTTCGCTGTGAATAGAAGTTATACCTCCGTGTCCTGTCAACACGCTTTGGGCCCAAGTTCTTCCTTCTTCTCCTCGAATTTCTCCAACGATTATATAATCAGCCGACATTCTCAACGCGTGTTTTACGAGTTGATCAAGAGTTATTTCGGCATACCTGTTTTGGGTGTAAGAGGGTCTAGCGATTAGAGGAGTCCAGTGACTGTGGCTAAGTTTTAGCTCACCCGCATCCTCAATCGTTACGACCCTCGCGTTACTCGGAATAAAAGACGTTAGCGCGTTAATTAAGCTAGTTTTTCCAACACCACTCGTTCCTGTAACAAGAAGCGCCTTTTTGTTTTCGATCAAAAGCCATAGCCAAGCGAGCACGTCTGGCGTAGCCGAAGCATTTAAAAGGATTTTTGTAATACTCCATGGGCTTTTTGGAAACTTTCTAATTGCGATAGAAGTTCCCTTGTGGCTCACTTCTGTACCGTAGTTCAGAGTCAATCTATTTCCGTCGGGTAATCTTGTGCTAAGCAGAGGATTATACGTGCTCACGGATTTTTCAGCCTTTGAGGCAAGACGTTCGGCTAGCTCATCCAAACGTTCTTTGTCTAACACGATATTGGTCTGAAGGTTTCCAAGCTTGTGTTTTACAGAAACACTAGTACCTGGTGATGCTATAACTATATCTTCAACTTCTTCATCGTCAATTAAGGGTTGCAAAACCGAATACCCAATTAACTCTCTTTCTATGTAATAAAGGAGAACTTGATCATTAATTCCATGCGTCTTTAAAGAATCGATTATTTGCTCGTTTGAAACAAAAAGTGAACCTGGAAGCCACTTTAGTTCGTCCTCAATTATTCTTTTGTACTCGATAATTGTATTTTGTTCAAGGGGAGGATCTTCGACGTAATAGAAGGGCGGTTCAACATACACTGTGGCCAAACCGACCTTTTTTGTGACTTTAGTAGGAGTAAAGCCTTTTGGCAAGGTGGTTCTCAAAAATGGTTCGACAAAGTTCACTTTTTCTGCGCGCTTTTTATCAAAAAATTTTAGTAGTTTTGTGTATTTCATGAACATTTCTGATCAGCTTTCCACGATAGCGATTGTGGAAAGTGAGGTTTGACCCGCGCTCACAACCACGCTCACCTGTGATCCCACGTTTAATCTTAAGTTACTCAAAAGGAGAACTAAGGTTTCAGCACTGCCTGCTGGTATCAAAACAAAGCCATTTTTCGGTGTGAACACTTGATTATTTACATAGATTGTTGTTATGTTTGCAGTAACAGCTCCTGTGTTTTTGATCGTTATATAAAGTGTTGGATTATTACTAGAAGCGCCTTGAATCACCGGTGTGCCCACAACTGTTAATATCGGTGTGTTTACAGCCCTTCCAAAAACACCGAATGCCCAGCCTGCGTAAACCGCTACGATCGAAAGGGCCACGACAACAAGAATGATTGCTTCTAAACTTTGTGAAACGCCTTTTTTCGCATGTTTAGCCATTTTGCATCAAGATTACTTTCTTTTGCGCTTATTACCCTAATTTCAGCCGTTGTTGACTTATTGTGTACAGCAAATGTTCGAAATCGAGCACACATTTAAAGTTTTATGATTGGCGTGACACGATCTACGGAAATTTCAAGCTGGTGAAATAATCACTTCACACTGTTTTTGGCAACCTAAAAGCATCAACACCCAAGTTTGAGAAGTGCCCGTTGTAACAATTGTTTTAAAGGGTAAAGCTAAACTCACATTATCTCCAAGATATTCTACACTAATATCGTTTGCTTTACCCGTTATAGCGATTGGAACGTTGAACAAAATAGTGATTTTTGGTAGCTCGCTATACGGATAGAGACTTGTGACATAATAAGTCAACGTTTCACCATTCGAAAAGTTTGATGTATATTGCGCTATAACTTTTGAATCATATATTATTTGAAGCGTCGCTGTGACATTTCCGAAACGTGACAAATCGAATTGCGCATCAGGTCCATTTTTTGGACCTAGTTTAAAATTTGATGAAACAAGTTGCACTTGCAAATTCGTTGGAAGAAGCACTGTAAAATTCGCAAGCGAAGTTATCACTTTAACACTCATACCAAAGGAAAAATAGCAGAAATTAGCACAGTCAGAGGGAGGGATTTGTGCGTCTAAAGCAAACGTTTCATCGCCAGTTAAAGCAACACTAGCTTGTCCTGAATCTGAAACAGGTTCTGCAAAAAGCTCGTTACTATAATAAAACTCGTAAAAAACGGCATTTGTCCAAGCATTATCACCCTTTCCCACCAAATTTCCCTTTCCCACTTCTGCGCCAAAAATTAAATTGTACAACCCGTACCCGTAAAACCACCAAGAAAATTTCAGGAGAAAGGAAGCCGTTCCTTTTGGAACGTAGAACTCCATTACATAATCCCATGCAGGTGTATTTGGTGTAAAAGAACGCCAAGCAGATGTGCCATTCGAATCAAGACTACATGGAGAGAAAGCGCTTGGCCATAAGTTTCCGCACACCCAGTTTGGCTCAAATGAACCGCTATCTTTTGTCAAAACAAAGGAAGATTGATTTCCGTTTTCTGAAATTAAACTCAATGCATCAGCGTATATTTCTTGAGCTGCATCAAATGTTACTTTTGCTTTTGAATAATTTGAATATTGTGAAAAAACATTAAAAGAATAAATTATGCTAGGCAAAGAAAGAGCAAACATCGTTATCATAACAGCCAAGATGATTGTCTGAGAAAGCGCTTTTTCCATATCGACTCACCTAAGCCCTGAAAATTGAATGGTGCGTCTTAAATGATCTAACGCTTTTTTGACCATGCGGATAATATTTCTGACAAGAAAAAACAGCATGGCTTCATACTGCTTCTTATTGTCATAGTAATTAATTGCGCAATTAAAAATTTTAAAAGCGCCTTCGTATTTAGTTTGAAAAGCTATCGATAAGTAAACAAGACAAATATTGTTAAATAACCTTGAGAGTTTCCAAACAGCCAATTCATTTGAATGACAAACGTCTTTTAAAATGATTATCAAACACACAATAAAAAATGCTTTAAAAATAATAAATTTAAACGAGTGCTATTGTTTTACTTGTAACTCCACCACTTTGTGATCTTGCTTTTGACCAGTTAGAGCTCCTACAGCGCAGTTCGCTACAGCCTTTTGTCCTCTTCTTAACGTACCTCTGTAAAGTCCTTGTTCAAGCGTTTTCCCAGTTTTCTTTTCCCATTCTTCGACTGGTATTCCGAACTTAGCTTGAACAGCGTCTCTGTACCACTCTGGTAAAACGTTAAACGCGCAGAAAGGTATAATCCTGTTATCAGGTGTAAGGTAGTGTATGTCACATCTTCTAAGTCTTTCCTCGTCATGGTTGTACTTGTCTTGGAAGTGCATTAGTCCTATGAAAAGTGTTCTTTTGTGTAATTCTCCAAGAGCGCTATAATTGTGACGCACCAAGGCGTTGTAGAGCAATTTTGCAAAGTTTATTCCTTCTGGCTGATTTTCTCTATCGATAAATGAAGGTAATTTTGCCAAAACTTTGGCTGCTATTACATACTTGTTTGCACCCATTTCAAGCTCCTCTGTTTTTTCTTTTAAGTATTCGAGTAGACCTTCAACATCGACAAATTTTGTGATGGGCACTAGTTTTTCCCCGTCTTTAAAAACATATGTACCAGCTCCACAAGCAAAGTGAATTGAAAGCTCGTATTGCGGTTTTCTTGTAAGCGCTTCAACAAAGTGCGTAATAGGAGCGCAACTAGGTACTGGGAAGAAGGAATCTGCCGTTATTTCGCCATCGGTTTGTTCTTCTATTCTCTTGATGCAATCAGGAATGGTGATTCTATACTTTTCTCTTTCACTTTTTGTCATCCTCCCAGTAAGTGACACTGGTTGGAAGTTAACAGCCCTTATAATATCCATGTTCTTTTGTGCAAATCTAATTATCGCTCCAAGCTCATGGTCATTTACGGATTTAATAACAGTTGGAACTAGAACTATACCAAGCCCAGCTTTTCTGCAAGCCTCAATTGTGTACGGAGCTTCCCAATGATTTTTCGGATTGGTTTTTGGTGTAACACCATCGAAACTCATGTAAAGGGTGTTTACGCCCGCTTCTCTGTAAATCTTTGCAAGCTCTGGGTGTAAAGCTATGTTAATTCCATTAGTGTTGAGCTGTATATGGTCAACTCCCGCTGATTTAATTATTCTAATAATTTCAGGAAGGTCTTCCCTTAGAGTAGGCTCTCCACCTGTAATTTGGACCGCGTTACCAGGTACGGGTCTTTCTGCCCGCAAATTTTCGGCCATTTCTTTTATTTCTTCTAATGTAGGTTCATATACATAAGCTCCTTCGACTCCTTTTTTCACGTAGAAGAAACAGTACCAGCATGTCAAATCGCACCTGTTGGTGACCACTATATTAGCAAGCCCCGTATGACTTAAGTGACTTTCACACAAACCGCAGTTATTAGGACAGTCGCAACTGATTTTGCGCACGTTTGGATGTTCAGTGCCTTTGCCGTTGTGCAAATACCTGCTAAATTTGACATACATTTCATAAGAACCGAAGTACAATTCTTCGGTTTTGCCGTGCTCTGGGCAAACCTTCTCCATGTACACTTTGCCATCTTTTTCATAAACTGTAGCTGGTAAAATCAAGTTGCATTCAGGACAAATACTCCTCGTCTCTGTTATAACGTGTTTAGTTAGATCGCTTTCTTGAATGATGTCCACTGCCATTTTTGTTCTGGATAAAATAAGTTCCCCTTTATTTAAGTAATTTCCTACAATTTACCGTTGGAAGTGTTTTTATGCGAGAAGCCTTACATAATTAATATTAAAAAATGCCAAACTCTTAATTTGTTTGGATTTATAGAACAACGTCAAGACTAGGATTGTCGAGCAAAACTTTACCATTCTTTTCTAGATGAAATTTAATGGAACGAATCACACATCCTGCGTTTTTTGCTTGAATCAACGCCTTTTTTATACGTGGATCCGCTTGCGAATTTGGTTTAAAAGCTTTTGCGAGTGGATGGGCAGCGATAAACACGATGAAACAAGCCATTCCTTTTTTTCTTGCATATGTAAGTGTGCGCAAATGCTTTAAACCCCTGTCTGTTGGACAATCTGGGTACATGGAATAGTAACCGTCAAAATCTACCGCTGACTTTATTTCGAGCAAAGCCGAATCGCCTGTTTGTTTAACAAGAACATAGTCAATTCTGCTATCCAAAAAGGTTTTTTCTTTTTCTTTAATTTTCCATCCAATAAGCCGTGGTATCAAGTTGTTTTCTATAGCGTGTTCAAAAGCTAGACATTGAATCTTTGTGTCAATTAAAGCGTACGACTCATTGACTTTTACACCAATTAAAAGAAAATTCGTCTTGCCTTTTGACTTTGGTATACACAACGCATATTTTCCCCGTTCTACTAAACCATTAAGTCGACCAGTATTCCTAAGATGAGCCATTTCTGTTCTATCTACAAGTTTTATCTTAACGACAAATCTGTTAATACGTTCCATAATTTCACAAGGTATCAAATCTTTTAGTTCCAAAACGCTTTTTGACAACTAAAAGCGCCTTTTAAAATGGAGCCACCGGGACTTGAACCCGGAGCCTCCCCCACGCCAAGGGGGCGCTCTGCCATTGAGCTATGGCCCCTTACCTTTATTCTCGTAAACACAAATTTAAGCTTACGCTCGATAATTTTTATGGCGTGAGCCTTTCAGGCGTGCGCGGCAAAAGCACTGCTTCTCTTATGTTTTTAAGGTCAAGCATTTGCATCACAATTCTTTCCAAACCAAGCGCCCCTCCACCGTGCGGAGGAACCCCGAAGCGGAAGAAATCCAAATAGAACTTGAAATCTTCAGGGTTAAGACCCTTTTCTTTTATTTGCGAACGTAAAATTTCATATCTGTGCTCTCTTTGCGCCAGTGTGCAAATTTCCATACCTTTATAAATTAAATCCGCTCGGTTGGTATAGTTTGGATCGTCGCTTTTACGCATATGATAAAATTGGGCCACACTCCATGGAAACTCAGTTAAGAACACAAATTCGTGTCCGAACCTTTCTAATATTGCTTTTCCAAGTTCCCTTTCGCCTGTAGCATCCAAATCCTTTCCTCTTTCCACGTGTAACCCACGCTGCTCAAGAATTTCATATGCTTCTTTCATTGTCACGCGTGGAAATGGTCTAGATGGAACTCTTATTTCTTTTTCTAAAATGTTTAGCTCTTCAGCAGCTTCTTTAGAAATTCTTTGTAAAACATAAGTCATGAGTTCTTCGATAACATTCATGACATCTTGATGATCATTTATATAACCCATCTCTAAGTCAATACTAATATACTCGCAGATGTGACGAGGAGTGTGGTGAGGCTCAGCTCTAAAAACTGGTCCTATCTCCCAGACTTTTTCGAAACCTGCTGCTATCATCATTTGTTTATAGAATTGTGGGCTTTGTGCTAAATAAGCGGGCTTTTTAAAATAAATAATCGGAAACACATTTGCCCCGCCTTCAGTTGCTTGTGAAACGATTTTGCTTGTGTGAATCTCATAAAAACCCTTTTCGTCAAAAAAATCGCGTACTGCCCTTCCAACTTTGCTTTGTATTTTAAAAATAGCTGCCGTTTCTGGTCTACGAAGATCTAAAAAGCGCCAATCAAGTCTTAAATCAAGATTAGTTTCGGTTTTGCCCGACACATCGATTGGTAGTGGTGTTTCGGCTTTTGAAATTACCTCGATAGAAGTTGGTTCTATTTCCACTCCTCCTGGTGCGCGTTTATCCTCTTTTACCGTACCAACAACTTTCACTACGGATTCACGCGTTATATCGTCAACAATTTTAATAACTTCTTTCGGCGATTTCGCTTTATTTACAACAACCTGCAGTCGACCTTTTATGTCCCTTATTATAAGGAACTTAAGACCACCCAAATCTCTGCTTTCTTCTAAATGTCCGTATATTGCTACGGTTTTTCCAGGCTCGAAAGAACCGACGCGCATCTCTCTTTAAAAAAAGACGACCAGCTTTTAAGTCTTGATGAGCTATTGTATAATGCATGGTGTTAGTAGTAAGAATAAATCGTACAGAAGCAGAGAAATTTAAAAAGTGGTTAAGTAAAACGGGTCTCCTTTTAAAGGATTATCCTATTACGAAGGACAAAGATTATGTTTTCTTTCCAGTTAAGAAAAAAATTGACAAAACGAGTTTTAATTTGAAATACCTAAAGATGAAACTACCAAAAAATGAGAAATCAAAGAAGGTGTTGTTGCCGTATGATATCATTGGCGATGTGTGTATATTTAAACAAGGTAAAAGAGGTATCCGTTATTCTCAAGAAATTAAGAAGTTGTTATCCATTTATAAATTTTTAAAATCTTTTTATTTAAAAATAGGAGAAGTAGAAGGTGTAGAAAGAGTTCCTCGATTAAAGTTTTTATATGGAGAAGATAAGCCGTTAACGCTACACAAAGAAAACGGTTTGTTTTTCTGGGTGGACGTTAAGAAGGTGTACTTTAATCCTAGGCTTTCACACGAAAGAATGCGAATCGCAAGCTTGATTGAAAACGGTAAAAGAGTTCTTGATATGTTTGCTGGCGTAGGACCATTCGCAATAACTATTGCCAAATATTCAAAAGCGTTTGTTGATGCGGTCGATATTAATCCTATTGCATACGAGCTAATGAAAAGAAATATCCAACTGAATAAGGTAGAGAAATTCGTGAATCCCTACAACACTGACATTCGCAATTTCTACCCACAAAATTCGTACGACCATATAATCATGAATCTTCCTTTTGAATCGATCAAATATTTAGATCTAGCAAAGACTTTCTGCAAAAAAAGGGGGAGAATCCACATTTACATAGCAAACCCTTCTGATATAAACTCGCTCATAGAAAAAAAATCGCTCACATTAATCCGATCACAAAAGGTTTTTGAGTATGCGCCAAGAAAGGCTGTTTTTAGATATGATCTTGAATTGCGGTGATCAGCTTTATGGTCACAGACGCTCTTTTCTCTTTTTGTAATTCGCCTATCAACTTTCTATCCAAGTCTCGTGCTGATTTGTTCGCATAAATCGCCACAGTTCTTGGGGATATGTATCCGCTTTTTCTTATTACCATGCTTACTGGATCTTCTAGTGTGAGATTTTTACTACCGTGTGCTATAATTGTGTCAAAAAGATGATCCACTCGTATTTCAAAAATTAACGTTGCATGATCGTCCCTCATTAGCCTTTTGAAATCTTCGGGTATATCTTTTGCTGCCATCGTGCAGTCAACCAAAATTATGCAATCACCTCTTTTAGTCAACCTCTTTTCCCGAGTAAATTCTATGGTGGTATCGTGTAATGCAAGAATATTTTTGTGTCCTCGCCCTGTAAATGATATGATTCGCATATGCCAAATGAAAAAGTTTATGATTTAAGGTTAAAGATGGTAAAAAAACTTGTCGAAAATGGTTACATTATGAGTAAACACGTGGAACACGCGTTTCTTACAATCGAACGCGAGAAGTTTGTGAATCTTGCGCCTGAACACGCCTATAAAGACGTTCCCTTACCTATTGGATATGGGCAAACAAGCTCAGCACCACATATGGTTGCAATTTACTTAGAACAACTTGAGCTTCAATCAGGGCTAAAGATTCTCGAAATAGGAACAGGTAGCGGGTACCATTTGGCAGTGACCGCGTGTGCTTTAGACTACTTAAGCGGAGGGGAAATTCATTCTATTGAAATAAATCCCTTTTTGCTTGAAAGAGCGAAAAGAATTCTTTCTTCCTATAACTTCAAAACAAAAATATCTATTCACTTGGGTGATGGTTTTTATGGGTTAAAAGAAGAGGCCCCATTCGATAGAATTTACGTCACAGCCGCATTGGTGGAAAAGCCAAAAATGTTATACGAACAGTTAAAAATCGGGGGTATTTTGCTATACCCTTATGGCATCCAAGGGGAACCACAATTACTCATAAAAGCTAAACGAACACAAGAAGGAATTAAAGAAAATGAAGTAATTGAGTGTAGTTTTGTCCAACTTCGAAGGGCAGGAGAAGAATTCAGGCCTAGCTAAACCATTTTTCAAGCGTTTGCTGAAAACCGCCACTTCTTGCTTTAATCAGTCTTTGCAACGCTGCTTCAACTCTTTCTCTTGAAAAATCCTGCTCTTCACAAAGATAATTTATTATTGCGTCTTTTTGAACGTTCCCCCATACTATTTCATAATCGTTTTTGACATGTGGATTTAAGAATTCCTGCTCAACCGCTTCCAAATCAAAGTCTGGCTTTAGTCCTTTTACTTCCAACACTTTTTGTAGCGTGCCGTATTGCTTAATGAGCTTTAAAGCGGTCTTTGGTCCAATGTTTGGAAAACCCTCTGGATTATAGTCCGTGCCTATCAAAATCGCAAGCCAAATAAGCTGTCTTCTTTCTAGTCCTAGCGTCGAAAGCACTTGGTTCAATTCTATAATTTCTGGTTTAATTTCTATATACTCATTCTTATTCGGTAATTTTCTTTTGCCTGATATCGTAAGATTGCGAATAAGTCGTGGGGCGCCAAAAAGCAAAGAATCATAATCTTGACTAACACAGGCATAGGCCTTTCCGTCTAACACTATTTTAGCTGCCTGCGCCTCACCTTCAAAAGGCGCATCAACAAATGGGACTCCCATAAGCTGTAACAGTTTTTTTGCCTGTTCTACCATTTGCTTATCTAGGCGTGCAGCTTGAACCGATTTTTTGTACGCTTCTTCGTAAAGCCCTAGCTCCTTTGCCCTTTCTGCTTCCTCCTTTGCTTTTTCCCTTCTTTCAGACCTTTTTGCGATTTCTTGTCTCTTTAATGGCAAAACTTCACCATCGAAAACATAAATTGGTCTTAAGCCAAGCTCGATAAAATTTATTGTTCTGTAAAATAATCCCTGTAGATGACTAGTTATCTGGCCTCTAGTATTCATAAGAGGTGTGCCATCTGGTTGTCGAATAACAGTAAGAAATTGGTATAGCGCGTTATTTCCATCAATTGCGATTCCCTCCTTAGGAAGCGCTTGTAATTCCACGGTTTTACGCGGTACTAGCTCTGAAAGGTCTACTCCCATTAGGGTCTCTCCTTGATTGTTATAGTCAAATCATTTTCTTTCCTTTCGTACGTCACCACAAATCCATACATTTCAAGCTTCATTATCGCGTGACGAATTTTCTGATCTGAAATTCCCGAAAATCTTTTTAAAGCTTCTTTTAATTCGCTTAGGGTGACAGCAGATCCCTTTTCTAACAAATATTCGTATATGAAGCGTTCAAGTTTTTCTGTTTGAATTAAGCGCTGAACCATATAATTACGCCTATGCGTAACTCACAAGAGGCTCTCGTGACTTGAATTGCCTTGCTCTTTCTCCCCAGCTTTTATAGTATCTAATCATATCTTCGGTAATTGACGGTCTTACAATCTTAAGCGCTTTTTCAAAATCTTGAGCCCTTACAAACTTTGCGTTTATATCACTACGCAAAGCGGAAAGAGCCGCTTCACGACACAACATCTCTAAATCAGCACCGCTGTAACCTTCGGTCATATCCGCAAGTTTTGAAAGGTCAACATCTGGCGCAAGTGGCATCTTCTTAGTATAGATTTTAAGTATTTCAAGTCTTTCTGCTGGTTCTGGTGGACCAACATAAACAAGCCTTTCGAGCCTTCCTGGTCGGAGCAATGCTGGATCAAGTATGTCTGGTCTATTAGTCGCGCCTATAACAACTACATTTTCTAATTTTTCAATACCATCAAGCTCTGTAAGCAGTTGTGTGACCACTCTTTCTGTTGCACCAGAGTCTTCGTAACCCGACCCTCTCAAAGGTGCTATTGCATCAAGCTCGTCAAGAAAGAGCACACAGGGAGCGGATTGCCTTGCTCTTCTAAACGCTTCTCTAATCGCTTTTTCTGATTCACCAAGCCATTTGCTGAAAATTTCTGGACCTTTTATTGTTATAAAGTTGGCTTCGCTTTCAGTGGCAATTGCTTTTGCAATTAACGTCTTTCCGCACCCTGGAGGTCCGTACAAGAGTATTCCTTTAGTAGGCTTTATACCAAATCTTTCGAAGACTTCGGGATTCTTAAGTGGCCACTCGACTGATTCTTTGAGCAACTCTCGTACTTCTTTCAAACCTCCTATTTGATCCCATCTGACTTCAGGTGTTTCTATATAAACTTCGCGCAAAGTCGTTGGAACCACTTCTTTGTAAGCGGCAAGAAAATCTTCCATCTTAACAGTCATCTTTTCAAGTATTTCTGGCGGAATGCTTTCTTGTTCTACGTTTATTGTCGGTAGATATCGTCGAAGAGCTTTCATAGCAGCTTCTCTTGCCAAAGCTGCTAAATCAGCACCTGTGTAACCATGCGTCATATCCGCAAGTCTTCTAAGGTCAACGTCTTTTTCAAGAGGCATATTCCTAGTGTGTATCTGTAGAATTTCCATCCTTCCTTGCTTGTCTGGAAGAGTGATTTCTATTTCTCTATCAAATCTACCTGGTCTCCGTAGCGCAGGGTCAAGAGCACCCGCTCTGTTTGTCGCACCGATTACAATCACGTCGCCTCTGGCTTCTAAGCCATCCATGAGTGTGAGCAACTGTGCGACTACTCTGTGTTCCACTTCGCCTGTAACTTCCTCACGCTTTGGAGCAATTGCATCTAGTTCATCGATAAATATTATTGCGGGCGCATGTTTTTTAGCGTCTTCGAAAACTTCTCTAAGCTTTTGTTCACTTTCACCGTAAAACTTACTCATAATTTCAGGCCCGTTTATGGCGACAAAATAAGCTTCTGTTTCGTTTGCGACGGCTTTGGCTAATAACGTCTTTCCTGTACCTGGTGGGCCATAAAGAAGCACACCCTTAGGTGGTTCGATTCCTAGCCTCTTAAAAAGTTCTGGGTGCCTTAATGGCAACTCTATCATTTCGCGAACTTTTGGTATTACGTCTTTCATGCCACCTATATCTTCATAAGTTACACGTGGAACACCTGTGCTTTCTGCTGGTTTATCAAGAATTGTTATTTGAGTGTTTTCGGTCACCATCACAGCGTCTGGTGGTTTGACTGAGACCACCAAAAATGAAATCGCTTGACCAAGCACTGGTATAAGGACCGTGTCACCTTCAACTAGTGGATAGTCTACTAGTTTCTTTTTAACATAAGAAATAAAGGGGGCGTCTACTGTTATTGAATAAGAGGATGGGGCAAGCTTAACCATGACTGCGGGTTTGGGTGTTATTTTTCTTACTACCACTTTGTCGCCAATACTGACACCACAGTTTTTTCTTATCAGCCCATCCATTCTGATTGTGTCTGTACCCTTATCTTCAACATAAGCTGGCCATACTATCGCGACTGTACGCCTTTTACCGTAAATTTCGACGACATCTCCTATACCGACATTGATTTTTGCCATAATATCCGAGTCTATTCTCACCTTGTTTCTTCCAACATCGCGCTGTTTAGCTTCCGCTACTCTTAATACCACTGAACCATCTTCTGGTGGTAAGGAATTAACGCCTCTGTCAGAGGCAGACAAGCATAGGCACCTATTTATCACAAACTCTTTTCAGAAAAAAAAGCGTTACGCAAAAACTTATGTGTTTAGTTGAAGTTCGGAGTCTATAATCTGTAAACATGCGTTATCTCTACATTACTTATAAGCTCGATAGAACTTGCCGCATTTTCAATAACATCAGTGCCGCCTTCCGTGTCTTCTGGGAGAACCATGTGCAGTTTTAAAGCGACTAAACCAAACGCTATAGGTTCTTCTTCCACTTTTTTTATTTCAGCGATCCCATTCAATTTTAAAGAAAGGAGTTGTAATATCATGTTTCTGTCGGTATTAATGTCTTTTGGATATATTTTTGCCACCACGACAACTTTTCCCTTTGCCATAGTCTTCACCTTTTTAAAGAGGTGGGCCCGAAGGGATTTTCAGAGGAAGCCTCTTTTGAACCCTCGACCGTCAGGTCTCTCAGCCCGATATGGAGCTTATGAGCCTGCCGCTCTACCAGGCTGAGCTACGGGCCCACCACAGAAATACCTTATATATTGGTCAAAAATAAGAATTTTGTTGGAATTTGTGCGTGTGGCCGCAGTAGCGTAGTCTGGTCAACGCACCGGCCTGTGGAGCCGGGGAACGCGGGTTCAAATCCCGCCTGCGGCCTTTTGTGAGCATCACACGGTAAAGCTTTTCAAAACACAGCCGCTCTGCATACTCGCAAAGCTAAAAGGATAGAGGCGAAACAATTTACGCGATGGTACCAAGCGTCTTACTTTAAAAAACGTTCAAGTTGCCAAAGTGATTTCACAAATGGTAGTGAAAAATTTGGTGTTTCGAAGTTTTAGTTGATTTTACCTCAAACACTCGCGCAAGCTGTTGTAAATGCGGTAATTGATAACACTTAAAGATTTCTCTTACGGAAATAATCAGAAAGTCTTTAGTGATTTGCAAAATTGGGAAACTGACAAGGTTTTGCTTTATTATGACATAAAGCGAGCCGTTTAAGCTGATCTTTACCCAAGCTTTTTTTGTGCTTCTTTATCGGTGTATAAGTTGAAAAGCTTTCTGTTTTCAACAGTGAAGTGTTTTAAGCGTTCGGAATTTGTAAAAGCTCACGCGTAGAATTTGTTTGTATTTACTCTTTAAAGATCTGCTTAATGGCTTATTTTTATAAGTCAAAATAGGTTTTTTGATAAGAAATGACCAAAATGACCAAGGCCTTATTAAGGCTTTTGTGATGTATTCACAAACGCACCCCGATACATAAATACACGTGTAGATAGCAAGGCTCTCCGAGGACAGAACTTTGTGGAAGAGATGAAAGCTCTGCTTTGCGGCGACTCGCAAAGTTCGAACTTGCCTCTTTCTAAATGGTATTGTGCTGAGATAAAGCCTTGCGTTGGAGATTTAATTTATTATAGCTATTCTGTTATCTAGGTGTTATCAGGATTGACAAACAAAAATCTTGAGGTCACCAAATACGAGTACTCGTTAAGTGTATAAGAGGTCTATAAAAACAGGTCGTGTTAACTAAAGTAGGATAAGGATTTCCTATCTTCGAGAATATAAGAGTGATGCCTATATTTTTTTCTTTATCTTAAAATGAAGAAATGAAAGAAATTAAAAAAACACTAATGACGGAGTACAACTTTAATGATTATTTGGCAACAAAACTATCCGAACAATTAAATGATGAGGCTTTACGATTGGCTGAAAGTGATCTTAAACCCGTGCCAAAAGCAATACGCGTCAACTCGTTAAAAAAAGGGGCTAAAGAAACAATTTCACGTCTTACAAAAAAGGGTTTTTCATTTAAAAAAATAGATTATCTAAAATGGGGCTTTCAAGTCGTAAAAGAACCAATCTCACCTACACTAGGCTCAACAAATGAATACCTTTTTGGGTATTATTTTATCCAAAGTCCTATTTCAATGCTTATAGTAGAAAGCTTAGACCCTCAGCCCGGTGAAATAATTCTTGACATTGCAGCTGGCGTTGGAGGGAAGACTACCTATATTTCTCAACTCATGATGAATAAGGGTGTGGTTGTGGCTGTTGAGCCAAAAAGAGACAGGGTGTTTGCGCTCAGATCCAACATTTCGAGAATGGGTTGCGAAAATGTGATAGTATTACAAATGGATGGCCGTAACGTTTTAAAACTCAACATTTTATTTGACAAGGTTTTATTGGACGCACCTTGTACAGGTAGTGGGCTTTTCTCAAAATATCCTGAGCTAAAAACACGCATAACAGAAGCTGACGTAATTGAATTACAAAATCTTCAAAAGCAGCTTTTTGAAGTAGCTTTTCGCGTTCTAAAAAGGGGTGGAACATTAGTTTATTCAACTTGTAGTGTTTTAAAGGAAGAAGGAGAAGACGTGGTCTCTCATGGAATAAAACTTGGTGCACATATTAAGCCGATAGATTCATCTAACCAAATAATCCAGAACTCGGAAAGTCCTTGGCTTAAAGGGGCACTCAGATTTTTTCATCATAAACAGGGAACAGAAGGTTTCTTTGTTTGTAGAGTGGAAAAGACATGATGGACATTCTTAGACCGCCTAATAATTTGGAAAAACAAGAAATCTTGAAAGAATTGAACAAAATTGGGGCTTCGATTCCTCAAAAATATTTGATGTGTATACACGAGTTAAAGTACGCAGAGTTGTTTATTATCAAAGATAATCTTTTACACGAAACCGTTTACGAAATTTCTAAATTTCATAATGTTTATTTTGCAGGGATTTACGGCGGGTCATTTAAAAACAAGAAGTTCAAGCTAAGCTTGGATCTGGCTGAGCACCTTTATCGGCTTGGTAAGTTGAATAACACACTAGTTGTTAACGATAGACTAGCAGCTAAATTCCTTTACGGAAAAGACATAACTTTAGAACGCATAGCAGACAAAGAATCACTCTTTCTGATTTTAAACACAAAAAAAGATGTGCTTGGAATTGGAAAAACCGTGGTTGGCTCAAGGGTTATTATAAACTTAGTGGATAAGGGGTGGTATTTACGGCGTGGCGGTTAAACGCTTATATCTTGAACCTTATAGCTCATTTGGATATAAAGTGGTCAAAAAAGGCGACTTTGTAATTGTTGAATTTACAGGAAGATTTAAAGAAACAAATGAGGTGTTTGATACAACAAGCGCAGAAGTTGCAAAAAAGAGTGGCATTTTCAGAGAGAGGGAAGTTTACGAACCAGTGCTTATTATTGCTGGAGAAGGTTGGGTGGTTCCTGGATTCGATAAGGCAATTCTTGAAAGCGATGTCGGTCAACGAAAACTTATAGAAGTTGAACCTCAAGAAGGCTTTGGGGCAAGAGATCCTAGCAAAATAAAAATTGTGTCTGAAAGAGAATTTTTAAAAAGGAACATAAAACCCGAGGTGGGAAAGACCGTTGAAGTAAATGGTCAACTTGCTATAATAAGGACTGTTAATGCAGGAAGGGTGCAACTAGACTTTAATCATCCTTATAGTGGCAAAACCCTTGTGTACGAATTTGAAATAAAGAAAATTGTCACAGACCCTGTAGAAAAAGTTATAGAGTTAATTCACAGATTAATTCCTACAGTGTCACGTGACAAATTTAAGGTGTCCATTGATGACTCTAATGTCAGAATAGAAATTCCAGAGGAGTTGCTCTATTCTGAATCGTTACAATCCTTTAAGATCAGATTGGTGAGAGACGTTATCAAATACCTTGACAATATTGAGAGTGTAATATTTATCGAAAAGTTTACTTACAAACTTCCACAAAAACAAACTGAAGTCTCGAAAGAGACTATACAGAGCGAAGAAAGAAAACAATCGTAGCATTATTATCGCTAGGATTTGACGAGCACTCGAGCCAATTTAAAGCCGCGTGGACAATCGAGTTCACTCACCTTTTCTATTATTTTAACTTTTTCGCCTTCCAAAAGACCATTATCTACACAAACTGTATAATTTTTACAAAATTTCCAGTTACAATTAATTGGTGAATAACTAATGGTTGCGCCGACAATGACTCTTGACTTTTCTATGCTAACTTGCGTTTCGGCCAGCTCGACTTGAACCACTTTTGCGTTCAAACCTACTAGAGGGCAGTGATGTTCAATCATCTTGACTTCTTTTACAACATATTTTTTCCCAACGCTGAGATTATCTAGACAAACTGCCCTAACCTTACAAGACTCACACTCCGTCCCTGTAATTTTTGTAAAGACGAACTCATAGCCAATTTTAGCAACATTGTTTGGAATGAGTGTTATTAATTTTTTATTTTGTTCTTCTAATTTAATGCCACTTGAAGTATGATTGGCTCCGTTAACCATGTTTATTTCAAATGCCCCAATCTATTAAACGCTTTGGACTATTTTAAGGTCTTTTTAATCATTTCCATTTTCGGCTAGAACTACATACGGATGATGTTAGATACAACAAAAATGAACAATATATTGGTCAAATAGCCTTAACTTCTTCTAAAATCTTTTTTGCGTTGATATAAGATATGCCATTTCCTAAAATTGTTTTGCGCTCAGGTCTTATTTTATGGGCAAAACTTAATGCTCTAATTAAGTAAATAGGAGGAATACCAAGAGACTTTGCGTTCATTGGAATGCCTATCTCATGAACGCGCTGGTCAAACGTTCGCCAATCTTGTCCGTGTAAAGCAAGCGACACTTTGGTGCCTAGTGCAACACTAAAACCATGTAGAAGTTTAGACGAAGTTAAATAATCCAACGCATGACCAAACATGTGTTCACTTCCGCTACAAGGCCTGCTACTACCAGCAATGGCCATTGCAATGCCATTACTTATTAGCGCTTCTAGTAACGTGCGTATACCATGATCGTCCATCGAAACAATAGAGTCAAGGTTTTCGAAAACTAGTTTCGCTGACATTTCAGCTAAACTGATAGAGTATTCGCCCACGTATTCTCCCATTGATTGTGCTAGCCTGCTATCTAACGTAGAAGATAGCTTAGCTAGAACATCTCCTATTCCACTAAGTGTGAGCGACTTAGGTGAGCTTGCAATCACTTCAGAATCTGCGATTATCATGTAAGGTGTCTTTACTCTGACCGAATGGGCGCCACTTAATCCCTTGAGTGAAGCTTGTGGTGAAGCAATTCCGTCATGCGACGCGCTAGTAGGCACACTAATAAAATTCGTGTTGATTCTGTAAGCTATAACTTTACCGACGTCTAAAACTTTTCCCCCACCGACTCCAATTACTGCGCTTGGAGACAAATTTCGATTCATAAAAGAGTGATAAATGCGTTCCACTTCTGCAAGTGAAGGCGAATTTACAATTTCGATAAATGGTTTAAAACCAGCTACTGTGAGTGACTCCAAAATTGGATCTAATAATTTTGTTTTAAGGTTCGGTCCTGTCAGTAAAGCCACTTCTGAACCAGCTATTTGAGCGGAAATTATTGTGCCAAGATCGTTGCTAACCCCCCTTCCGATAACCACCTTAACAGGTAAACATATTGTGTGAACGTCTTTCCACAATTTTAAGACCAGTCCTTATAGATTCGGAAGATTTAAGTAAAACATTGGACTTAAGTCTTTTGATTTTAGGATCTGAGATTTAATTTACGGTGTGTTGATAAATCATGGAAAGCTATGCTTCATTAAAAAAAGGAACAACTACTGTAGGTATAAAAACGATAGAAGGAGTTGTATTAGCTGCTGATAAAAGAGCGACTGCTGGATTTATGGTTGCCAACAAAAAAGTTAACAAAATAGCGAAAATTTCTGATTATTGCGCGGTAACCATTGCGGGTACTGTTGCGCAAGCGTTTTATCTCGTGGAAACACTTCGTGTAAGGACACAGTTATATTTTGTCGAACACAATTCAAAACTTAGCGTCAGAGGGATAGCAAACCTAGCTTCAAACATTCTTCAGTCGCAAAAGTTTGCTTTATTGCCCGTGGCTCTTTTAATAGGTGGTTATGATAGCGAGGCCAGACTTTATATGTTAGACTTTTTTGGTTCTATTAGCGAAGAGAAGTTTATTGCTACTGGTTCTGGTTATTCTGTGGCTATGGGTGTGATTCATTCAAACTATAAAGAGGGTATGGATATTATATCTGCGGCATCCATTGCAGCAAAAGCTATACGTGCTGCTATTGAATGGGACGCACCAACTGGTGAAGGCATCGATTTAGCTCTTATAGACAAATCTGGAGTAAGGCTACTCACAAAGAATGAAATTGAAAAGCTAGTTTCAAAGGCTGTGAGTGTATGATGCCAAACATCACCACTACAAAGGACCATCTTGCGACAATAAGAAACATCATTTTTAGCAATTTTCCAAAAGATGCAGGATTAAATCGAATAGAATTTGAAGGGCCAGAAATAGCTATCTACTGTCGCAATCCTTCTGCCGTCCTAACAGACGGAGAAACGGTCAGAAAACTCGCAAAACTGCTTAAAAAGAGAATAGTAATACGGTCTGACCCTTCCGTTCGAAAATCTCAAGAAGAAACAGTCAAAATCCTTTCAGAGCTCATTCCAAAAGAGGCAGAAGTAAAGAATTACACATTTGATGAAGATAAAGGCGATGTAATTATAGAAGCTTTAAAACCAGGAATTGTGATCGGGACTGGTGGTTCTACACTAAGAGCCGCATTAATACAAACTGGTTGGAGGCCAGTGGTTGTCAGAGTACCCGAAATTAGATCTGGTATTGTTTCCTCTATGCTACGCGTCCTTACGAACGGCAGAGAGTATAGACAAAGGTTTTTAAGGGAAGTTGGCGAAAAAATTCATAGACCGTTACTTTTTAGCGATGCGCCAATACGTGTTGTACCTCTTGGGGGATTTGGGGAAGTCGGAAGATCTGCAGTTCTAATCGACACAGGAGAAACCAAGGTTTTGTTAGACGTAGGAGTTAAAGCTGGTGCTACTAAATTGATAGACGAGTTTCCAGCATTTTATGCGCTTGACTTTCCAGTTGAAGAAATAGATGCTGTTGTCATTGCACACGCTCATATGGACCATCAAGGCGCACTCCCATATCTTTTTAAGTATGGATACAGGGGTCCCGTTTACATGACTGCTCCAACACGAGACTTAATGGTATTAACGCAAAAAGATTACATAGAATTAAAACAGAAAATGGGCGAAATTCCTCCTTACGGAATTGAGCATATAACAAAAGCCGTGCAACATACAATCACGATTGATTGGGGAGAGGTAACAGACATTTCGCCTGACATAAAACTTACGCTGGCCAATGCTGGCCATATACTAGGTTCTTCTGTTGTTCACTTGAACATCGGTGACGGTAAGTACAACCTACTCTACACAAGCGATCTTAAATATTCTAATACACGTTTGCTTGATAAAGCGTCTACCTCATTTAATAAAGTTGATTGTTTAATCATTGAATCAACATATGGCGGAAAAGGCAATATAATGCCTAATAGATTACAAGAGGAGGAAAAATTTGTACACATAATTAAAAAGACTATTGAACAAGGAGGTAAAGTGCTCATACCAACGCTAGCGGTTGGTAGGGCACAAGAAGTAATGATGATTCTTGCAGAAAAGATTTCGTCAAAAGAACTACCTGACGTGCCAGTTTTTCTTGATGGAATGCTACTTGAAAGCACGGCTATACACACTGCTTACCCAGAATTTCTTTCTATAAATTTAAGAAAAAGAATCTATCAAGGCGACAACCCCTTCCTACATCAAGCTTTCGTTAGAATTGACGATGTTTCAAAACGCGATGAGGCATTGAGTAATGAACCGTGTATAATACTTGCGACTAGTGGAATGATGACAGGCGGACCTGTCTTGGAATACTTTAAAGAACTCTGTTCAAGCGAGAAAAACTCCTTGATATTTGTAAACTATCAAGCAGAGAATACACTAGGTAGAACCATTCTGAAAGGCGCGCGCGAAGTGACATTATCTGATCCTTTATCAAGTTCTCAAAAAACCTATCAGATAAGAATGTCTGTGCATGTTATGGAAGGTTTTTCTGGACATGCTGATCATTTAGAACTTATCAGATACGCGCTTACCGTTAAGCCATCACAGAAAATTTTAATAAATCACGGGGAGCCTATGCGCTCTATGGAACTTGCTCGAGAATTAAGAAGAAGATTTTCTAACATGAAAGAAAAACCAGAAGCTTTAGTTCCTGCTAATTTGGACGCATTAAGGGTTTTATGAGTACCATTCGATTAAGCTTTTGTCACACTCGAAATCTGGTTTAAGAGGTTGTACACGCATCATTGTAACGCCGGCCTTGATAAATATATCGTTTTAGTGATAAAAGGAATTATTTGACCACCAAATTGTATTATTGAGGATTAAAAGCTAGAAGCTTATAAAACTTCCAAAACCTCGCGGTTGCCAAAACAGAACACCGGTTAAAATCTTTAAGCGAGTTTCTACTACATATTTTCGCGAATACACGCGAAGCGCGGTTAATTCACACCTGTGGACACCTTCGTAACTCAAGGCGAAGCAAGACTTATGAAGGAAGCGCGAAGTTTTGCTTTAGCAAGGTAGCTCGCTATACCCTTTCCTATACTTTCTTTTTAAGCCATGAATATTCTCTTAATTTTTTTGACTTACCGAACCCGCAATGGGCACATTTGTGTTTTCTTATATGATAAGAGTGATGACCACAGCGTCTACATCTTATATGAGTTTTTGACCTACCTTTGAGGCCTTGTGATGGTGTTCCTTTCATTATTTTCACCGTGGACTAGGCGAAATCAAGATTACATTATCTCCCCTTACTATTATCGTACCCAAACTACGAGTTGTATTGTCTTGTAACATTTCTTCCGCGTCTTCTATTAAAAGATTTAAATGTTGATCAAAACTCTTCATTTTACCTCGTACATAAATTCCGCCACGTAATTTAACTAAAACTATACTTTCCAAGGCTTCTCCTAAAAGTGCTTGTGTACTACTTTCCGCCATGGTTGGCTAAATCTTCAAAAGCACACTTATTATTAAGTTTAAGCCCACTTACCTTAGATTGAGAATTTACCACAAATTGGGCTACATCGGAAAATTTCTTAAAGACTTTTCAAACGCTCAGATTTGTTAAAGCAATGATTCATCTCCTTTGATCAAGAACATATGTGCGTTAGTAAATAGAGTTCAATAATGGAGGTATTTGTGAACCACACTAACCAAATATATGTGTTTCAGGGCAGAGTAACTTCAATAAACATAAAAGGGTAAAAAGAGACAAAGTTTTAGGATCAAGCAAAAAGGGTTATCATTAGAAGCCGGTGTGGAAACACGCCTTTTGCTTGGTTTCAAAGCATCACGCTAATTAGTTTAGTTTTGCGTATTGAGCATAATGTATAAGTTCACTGTTCGTTAATAAATTGACACTAGATCTAGGTAGTTTTTACACTCTATTTCTTCACCGTTTAGAAAGCAGCCAAAAGCCTGTAAGCCACTGAAATGCCTGACCAACATCGAAAATAATAAAAACGTTAAGTTTTTACTGATCCAAGAGTTAACAGAAATTATGTCGTTTGGTAAAAGATTAAAGGACATAAAAGATATAATAATTCTTTCTGAAAAGCCTACACGTAAAGAATTTTTGTTTTCACTTAGGCTTGCAACTCTAGGCATTTTAATAGTAGGCTCAATCGCTTTTATTATCAACTCATTAATGTCGTTTATCTTTCATCCCTGAACTATAACGGCTTAAATATTTAGATTAAAACAATAAGCTTTTATTTACAAGACTAGAGCAATAAATTCGTCTTCGAATATTTTTGTTATAAAATTATTTTAATTATGAATTATTTGGCTAAATTAATCAAATATTTTTGATAAATGTATCAACATTCGAGATTTGCCGTTGAGATAATAGCACAAATTTTATGCTATTTTATAAACCATATCTATTTTAAGTAAGATTTTGTGATCCTACCTGGATTAAGACTTAAACAGTGGGTACCACGGCATTGATCTTGTGGCTCAATGTAGTACCCATCACATCTTTACGTTCTTTATAAATTTAAACTCATGAGGGCAAAAAGAGGTTTGAACTTAAGGTTGTTGCGGTTCTACTCAACGCTTTTGGAGTCTCAGAGCTCCAGTTTCTTTGCTCTCTGAACCTCAAAGTGATTGAGGAGTGGACTCAGTTTGAGCAGAAGCTGAGCTTTGACCCCGAGAATAATCGTAGCGGTGGACGAAACAGTGGTGAAGCGTGACGGGCGACCACTTTATGTTTGGGTTGGGGTGAACGCACAGACTATAAAACCCATTTGGTTCGGTGTTTCGTTCACTCAAACCACACAAAACTCAAATTCTTCGAAGAGTGAGAAGAATTTACTTTGGCAATCTTGTGTTGTGCTCAGAGACAGAGGTCTAGTACCGTGGTGCTATAATCCGAACAAAGTTCAAAAACCATGTTCACCAAACTTTTAAGAAGCTTTGTTGAGCGCTTCTTTAGGCATCTCAAGGAACAAGAAGCTTCTACACAACACCCAAAAAACGCTATTCACACCCCTTCTCGGCTTTTTGAAGCTTTTTATGCAGTGGTTCACAAGCTGGAGGTGACACGAATGGAGTCTTATCCAGGCAGGATCGATATTATCGGTCAAACCTTTATATTGATTAGAAGATAAGATCGCCTGTTGGTATAAATGCCATTTTTTCATTTTATATTAGCTTATTTATAGTCTCTTAGATGATACGTACATTTTAGTAAACGGATGCCGATTAATTTGTTATGAAACCTTGCCTTGATTAAAAGAAACTTTACGTTTTATATAAATTTGGTTTCTTTGTAAAAACTCGCTTGTCGGCTTAAGTCCTTTCTCGCCTAATAACATTTTAATCTACTATTTAGCTATGATAAACTAAAAGCGAGAGTATGACCATGAAATGGATAATCGACATGTTCGCTTTCTCTGATTGCCTAATATTGAGAATATGAAGAATTGTGATCATTAGCTAAAACCATAAACTACCCGCATGAGTGTGCAGACAACATCAAGCAAATTTCTATAAAACTTAAATAAACACACACTTTAAGTATTAAAGACGCCGGCGTAGCTCAGTTTAGGTAGAGCGCTCGGCTGTTAATCTACTAAAAGCAGAAACCGAGTGGTCCGAGGTTCGAATCCTCGCGCCGGCGCTTTAAGATTTTATCCGTTAAGGTTAAGTACATAAAGAGATCGCAAAAAATTCTAAAAATTAGAAGACACCAAGTCACATCGAATGTTAATATGATAGGGCTGTGATATGGAAAGTTTTTGAACAAAACCAGCGTTTTTTAATAGTTTGTTAAAAGATCGATATAAAGTGCGGGGAGTGGGATTTGAACCCACGCAGCGCTTCCGCACGAGGTCCTAAGCCACGCGGCAGTTACGCTCTCGCGCCTTTGGCCAAGCTCGGCCATCCCCGCTCAATTTTTTGATAGAAAAACGTCTTTATTAATTTTGTTGATAAAGCGGTGTTAACACAAAATCGTTTCTACTCTACTTTTGGACGTGGAACTTTAATCACGATATATTTGTTCTTTTTTGTTTTGTATACAAGCCACATCTCATCGACATCGAAAAAGGGTTGACACAAAATTTTTCTGCCAGTTGAGGTCGTTTTTAGATGAGATGTATAATCGTTTGTGTGCTTAAAGCTTTTACATTCTATGGTCGTTTGCATTTCACCTAACGCAACAATATCCACTCTTTTAGAGTCAATTTGTACATCGAATTGAATCATCGAAGGAGAATACCCTTCTTTTATTAACTCTTTTACAGCAATATCCCTTAATTTTGCATGAGAAGTTGATGTTGTTTTTCTATACTTGTGCATTTCTTTCACTTTGATGCCTCAGCGGGGATTTGAACCCCGGTCCCCAGCTCTCTCTTAGAGACTATCGAGAGGCTGGGATACTTGACCTGGCTATACGACTGAGGCTAAAGAATAGTTACGTCCATACAAATTTAAAGGTTTTTCGTAGGCGTTTTGATTGTGTGCGAATGAAAGCTTTATATTTTGTACTCTCATCAACACATGTCAAGATACCATCTCATCGACAACGCTATTTTTTAATAAACACGACAATTAATCTTTGAATGACATTATCGGGTTTGTACCACCTAATAGGATACTTTATTCCATAGCTTTCGAAGGAGTTGTCTATCCTTAAGGATTCAGGTATAATTGAATAGATGCCTGTATCGTATACTCCATTATCACTAGTTTTCCAAGAAGGAAAAGTCATAACTATTCTACCGTTCTTTTTTAGTACACATGACATTGAATCTAAAGCTTTTTGATAAAATGTTTCTAACTCGCTACGTAGTTTTTCTACAAATTGTCTTTTTGGAGGTTTTTTAAATGGGGGTCCGAAAGGAGGTTCTGTAACTATACAATCAAACATTTCGCAAGAAAAAATTCTGTCGAGTTTTAAAGAATCTCCACAGACAACATTGTGGAAGCTTTTTTTGTTAAACCACGCGATGTTTAACAAGCTACCACTTACATTTTTTGGATTGATATCTACACCGAAAACGTTTAGTTTTTCGTCAATCGCCTCGAGTAGAATTGTACCCGTACCGCAAAAAGGATCTAATAGTTTACTACCTATTCGAGGTTGCGCAAGATTTATCATCGTCCTTGCAAGTGAAGGTGGTATACTTATCTCTGGTCTTTTATAGGGACGGAAAAAATCTCTCTTTCTAAAATTGTTTAGTTCCAAATAATGAAGTGTTTGCCATAGTAAAATTTTATCACTCTTTGTGACTACTATTTCTATTCCATTTTTGTCTAATCTCTTTCTTAAACCGCGTGTTACACTTAACTTTTCGTCATCGACGAATGACAAAGGTGAAACATACACGCTCTTTTTGCTAAGCGTTTTGAACTTGAACTTTATTTTATTATAAAGATCAGTGTAACCATGTTTAATAGAGTCTAGTGGATAAATTGACCAAATTATTTTTTCAGAAAAACCAAATTCTTTTTCAAAAACAGATTCGATTTCATCAAACGCGCACAAATATCTCGCAATACGAAGAATTGAACCAAAAGTGACGATGGGTTCTTTGTCTGCCAAAAAAATTAAGTAATTTTTATTTATTTCGAAATTGTTAATTCCATTTTTTTCAATGTAACTAAGACCTTCTGCCAATGACAACTTCTTATTATTACCGAATTCGAGTAAATAACGAATCATTTTACAATTTACACGGAGATCTTTTTAATGGGGAGCCGCATTCCGGACACACTTTTAGCCCAAGAGTTTTTTTATAACCACAAACTGGGCAATACCAACGCCATTTTATTAGTCTAAAATCGGGTTTTTTATTGGTCACCATCAACGCGTTTAGACCAAGAAAATTTGCAACATTTAAAAGTGCGTAATCATCAGAAGCAACTGAGGTAAAAAATCCCTGTTGCTTTAACTGATTTGCTAATGCAAGAACGGATAGATCAGTATATGAAAGAACCCAAAAATCACCCGAATCAATGGCGACTTTTTTTACTTGGTTGAATGAGTCTTTATCAAATTCTAAAACTTCTACTAAAGCCATTAAATAAGAAGGATCAAAGTCCGCTATTCGATTTATTTCATTTATAACTAATTGTGTTGTGTAATTGAAAGTTGGTTGCAAATATCCCTTTATTATCGCAGGTGTGTCTAGAACCAAAACGTGTGATTTTTTCATCATTTCGTCTTTTCTCATATACGACGATATACTTTTTTATAATAAAATTTAGAGTTTACGCTCAAGCATTAGTCTTTTTTCAAAAAGTTTCGTTAGAAGATCGTGTTGGGCGCGATAAAGTTTTATTGGAATTTCGAATTCAGAAATTTCTAAATGTTCTCCTGGCAATAACTCTCTCCAATGCATACCATCTATTATCATTTTGATGTTATTGGTATCAACATTGATAATACTAATTTTTTTGCTTTTATTAACGACAATAGGTCTGAGGGCGATATTTATTGGTGCTATATGCGTTAAAACAGTGACCTCAGCTTCTGGATCGACAACAGGACCGCCTGCAGAAAGAGAATACGCTGTTGAACCCATAGCTGTAGATACTATTAATCCGTCCATTCGACCTTTATAAACCATTGTGTCTTGAATCACTATTTTAAGGGTGATCAGTCTACCGGTAACATCCGCCGCAAAGAAAAATTCGTTGAGCGCTGGGGGACTTACAGCACTTTCTTTTTCGCTGTATAGTCTTCCAATTATCCTTGGTATCGTATAATACGGAAAGTGACCAGTAAGAATGTCATTTAAGACGTTTTCTATTAATGGAGGACTAACTTCAGCTAAAAAACCAAGCCTCCCATAATTCACTCCCACCAAAACAGGTTTCGCTGAGTTTAAGATTCTTGCCGTCTTTAATATTGTTCCATCTCCACCGAATGTAAAAATTGCATCACATAGATCTAGATCCCCCACTTTTAAATCCGTTATGCAGAATGGACCTAGTAATTCAACTTTTTGCTTTGATAAGATTAGCTTTGCAAAATCTTCAGACGCACGTTTGGCTTCTTCCATTGGTTTAAAGACGATACCAATTTTTGTACTCATTGAATTCATGTAAACTTTGAAGATAGTTTGACTTAAAGCTTTTCAATAAATAAACAAACAACAAATCGCTATGCAAAAATGTTTCCTTTTTAAGGCTTATCTATAGTTCGTTTAAAATTTTTATTTTCATCAAAATATTGGTCAATAAAGTCGCCTTTTGTATATAGAGACTATGTTTAGATGAGGTTTATGACGGACACTGCTGTTTTGAATTGGTAAGCGTGGAATCCATCACACTTAAAAATTTAAATTCGTGAGAAAAGGTTCGAGTTCAAGTGGCCTCAACGCTTTTGGACACTCAAAAACCTTTTTAAAAACTTTGAGTATTGAGGTGAGTGTGGAGAATTAGAAGAAGGTGAAGAAGAAACTGAATTTTTCACCAAAAGCTCAGGAGTATTCAATTATTACAAAGTGTGGCGATAGACCACGTGTTTGGGTTGCGGTAGATGCTTAACCAAGTGGTCAATCTAGTTTGGGGTTTCGCTTATGCCCACTACAAAAAACTCAAATTCTTCGAAGAGTGAGAAGAATTTACTTTGGCAATCTTGTGTTGTGCTCAGAGACAGAGGTCTAGTACCGTGGTGCTATAATCCGAACAAAGTTCAAAAACCATGTTCACCAAACTTTTAAGAAGCTTTGTTGAATCTTCGGCCGCCTCAAAAGACCGAATAACAAGCTTACACTCAAGAAAACGCTTAGATTTCCAGAAACTATTCGTGAATTGGTACGCCAAGTGAAGGTAACATGAATGAAGGCTTATCTGGACACAATTTGTATAGAGGTTATATTTATTATATCGTAGACATAAAGAGCTACTTTAAGACCTACTTTTCCATTATATGGCCAATATATTTTTTACTCTCGTTGAATTATTTAGTCACCAAATTACGATTATGATAGAAATACCTAAATTATTCCGAAAAAGAAGTAAACTGGCAAAAAATGCCTTTAAGACCAGCAAGGTGTTATCGGAGAATAGACACACCACCCTATACAAGAAAAGAGTATATAGCTGGTGTTCCTAATCCGAAAATAACCAAATTTGATTTCGGTAATTCTAAAGCAAAATTCGAGTACCAGCTTGATTTTGTAGTGGACGAAAGGGGACAAGTTAGACATAATTCTCTCGAATCAGCAAGAATGGCCATTCATAAAACTCTTTCTAGCTTAGGTGAAGAAAACTACTTTTTCAAAGTTCGCAAATATCCACATCAAGTATTGAGAGAAAACAGGATGATGGCTTTTGCGGGAGCTGACCGTATGCAACAAGGTATGCGATTGTCGTTTGGAAAACCTACTGGTTTAGCTATCAGGGTCAAAAAAGGCGACGTCGTCTTTTCAGTTTTTGTTAATGAACAAGGATTGAGTGTTGCTAAAAGGGCTTTAAAAATCGCTCAAGCCAAATTTCCTCTACCTTCAACAATTATGCTTAAGAAAAACATGAAAAAAGACGGCGTTAATAATGGAAATTCAACAGATAATCGCCAGTGAATACGACTTTGAATTAGAAAGAGTAGTAGAATGGATAAAGACTAATCGATTTCAAAGAGTTTTATTACAATATGCGCCAGGCTTAGCTTATTATATGCCGCACATTAGAACTTATTTAGAACTAAATACTCAAGCGAAGATTTTTATAGAAGGGAGAGGCAGATTTGGAGCTTGTGATGTTTTTACTACACTAAAAGAGTTTGACGCAGTCGTACACTTTGGTCACACAGGCTTCTTAGAAAGCGATTACCCTATTTTGTATATACCGGCTTATAGTAACAGGAAACTTTCTGAATCTATTTTACAGAAGTTGGATTCTTTTTTGACTAAATACAAAAAGATTGGTCTTGAGGCGTCAATTCAACATATTAAACTTCTTAAAGATCTGTCCCAATTCCTTGAGAACAAAGGTAAAATCGTTTACTTAGGTGAACCCGGAAAACGTGGACAATTTAAGGGACAGGTCGTTGGCTGCGATTATTATGCTGGTTTAAGAATAGACAATTTGGTTGACGCACACATAATAGTTGCAGGCGGAGAGTTTCACGCATTAGGACTAGCACTATCGGTAAACAAGCCAGTAATTCACATCGATCCTTTTAGGGAATATGTTGAAGAGATAGATAAAAGGATTATAGAAAAAATACATAGGATAAGGTGCTTTGCCGCGTTTCGCTTGATGCAAGCGAAAAAAATAGCGCTCGTTGACTCAAATCTTCCTGGACAGCACGCCCCCAACCTATCGGAAAGAATTGTCTCCTTTATTTCCAAAAGAAAACCGGGATGCCATATAGACGTTTTTAAAATAGACGTAATAACGGATTCGTTTCTTATGCAACTAAAGGAATTAGGTTATGAGGTTGTACTGACTTTGGCTTGTACTAGGCTTGCGACAGACGATTTTGACAGATCTCCTATACCTATATTTGAGGCAAGAGAAGTTTTTAGACTCTTTGCAAGTGGTTTAAGCGCAGAAAGAGGTGTAGTTATGTTGCAATGACTGAAGAGATCGTTGTACCAGGAGAAGCTGTAGGCGTTGTTGAAGAGTATATTTCTCAAGATAATATTTACGAAGACGATGGAGTGTTAAGATCACTTGTCACTGGAAAAGTTGTCAAAAACAAAATAACACACACAATAAAAGTCGAAAAGCTTACAGAAAAACCCAAGCTTCCTAAAAAAGGTGACACTGTTTTTGCAGTGGTTATCGAGGTAAAACCAAAAATAGCCACTCTTGAAATTTATTCTCTTAATGGTTATTCACTTTATCAGGAGTTTAAACCTCCATTCATAGGTCTCCTCCCCGTTTCTCTAGTTTCCACTCAAAGAGTTGAAAACTTAGAAAAGCTTCTCGTACCCTCCGATCTTGTTTTAGCAAAAGTTGTTAGTCAAAAACCCCCATTTATTCTTTCGACGGATAAAGATGAACTAGGTGTAATAATGGCTAGCTGTGTCGAATGTGGACACACCCTTTATCTTGTTGGCCAGAAATTGGTTTGTCCTAATTGTAAAACACTCAATGTTAGAAAGTTAAGCTCAAATTATATTTTTAAACAAAATATAAAGATTCGACCTCAAAAAGAGATGAAACTCGATGGAAATAGTTGAAAACAAATTTGGCGAAAACTTTTCAGAGTTTGTTTTAAAAGGCGAAGATCACACTCTCGCAAACATGTTGTGCCAAGAATTACGGAGGTTAAAGGGTGTAATTTTTGCGGGTTACCGTATTCCTCATCCTCTATCGAAAGAAGTGCTTTTACAGCTTAGAACGGACGGTTCGGTAACTCCGAAAGATGCGCTCATAATCGCTGCCAAATCGCTTTCAGCTTCACTAAAGGGCTTTTTAAATGAATTATAACGACTTGATACGAATAGTACTTGATGATAAAAAGTATTCTATTGTCGGTGATGCTTTACTAAATGCTGCTGCGACGCTACACTCAATTGATAAAGGAAAACCGAAAAGCGTAAGGGTAAAGAACACGGTTCTTGCAAATGCCCTTCGACAAGTTGGGCTTTCAGATATTCATAGACGATCAAAACACAAACTTGCGGACATTTATGAAGCCATTGTTGGCTATGCCTATCTAAACAATTTAATAACATTAGAAGATCTTAGGAGTATTTTTGTTCGTTTTGAGAGCGAGCGATTAGATTCAGACGCTTTTATAGCAACCCTTAATTTCTTGATAGGGAAAATTAAGGGGGAGGGAAAAATTTAGATGAAGTTTTGCCCTAACTGTGGTAAACTGCTTAGAATTCAAAGACAAAAAGACAAAATCGTGTACTTTTGTACGACGTGCGGAAAAATTTCAGAAGAAAATGTTAAAAGTGGGCTACTTAACAATAAACCCCGGCAACAAGAGAAGCAAGCAAAAATCATAGATAGTAGTAGTGCAGACACTGAAACGTTGCCTAAAACGCGTGTAATTTGTCCAAAATGCGGTAATGCTGAGGCTTATTGGTGGATGCAACAGACTAGAGCAGCAGATGAAGCTTCAACGCGTTTTTTTAAATGTGTGAATTGTGGAAATGTTTGGAGAGAGTATGATTAGAGAGAAAAAGTCTAAATAGCTGTTTTAATAAAGGCTTTTGGCGATCACTTTGATAGAAGCAATTTTTCCAGAGGCTAAAGGTTGGTCTACAGTTTTTACGGGCGTCGCAAAAATCGTAGATGAAATCTTACTTACATTTAAAAAAGATGGGGTTCACGCAAGAGCCATGGATAGCGCACACCTCGCCATGGTAGACCTTTTTATACCGAGTGATGCATTTGAAACCTATACTGTAATGGAAGAAACAAATCTTGGGATTAGGCTTGACGATATCAACAATGTATTAAAAAGAGCTTCAAAAAATGATAAATTAAGTATATCATACGAAGAAAAGAGTAATGTTTTAAGTCTGAAGTTTATAGGGCAAATCAAGCGTGAATTTTTGATAAACCTGATTGAGCTTAGCGAAAACACACCGGCCATGCCAAAACTTCCAATTGAAGTAAACGCTGTAATAATTCCAACGGCGCTAAAAGAGGCTATAAAGGATATAGGAACGATTAGCGACTATGCAATATTTGAGGCAGAAAAGAACGTGTTTTATATAAAGGCAAAAAGTAGCCGAGGTAGTGTTTCATTAGAGTTTACAAAAGAAAGTGGTTATTTGCTTGAATATGAAATAAAAGGTGATAAGAAGGTTAAGGCCTCATACGGTATCAAATATTTAGAATATCTCACCTCGGTGGCTGACGATGCGGTATCTGCCACGCTTGGTTTTTCAACAAATGCGCCTTTGAAGCTCGATTATAAGATTCCAAATGATGTTCAGCTGACCTTTCTCTTAGCTCCTAGGGGTGATGAAGAGTAATTTCTTAAATAAATATAATTTAATAAATCATTATTTCGTAATGGAAGAGTATGATCTTGAAATCCTTGCGGCAAAATACCCTCATAGTCACTGGGGAAAAGAATATTTAAAGAAAAACAGTATCGATTTAAACAAAATCGATGAAAAGGTTTTTCAAAAAATAGAAAGCGTTTTCAAAAAAGAGTATGAAGCTGATTTTTTGGTTGATTATTTAACTCCAAAAAATGAAGTTCAAGCTTATCTTTTGGCTTTTAACCTTCTCATAAATCCTAAGCTCCAAAATGCAAGAGAAAGACTTGCCTCCGCGTTTTTCTCTTGGCTTTCAAACAGGACAAGCAGACTTCTTTCAAATGAAAGCATGATGATAATTTTGGAATATTTCGAAAAAAGCTTAAAAATTACACCTCTAATTCAAGAAAAACGTATAGTGATTAAGATAGCAGATTTTTTCAACCTTTGTAAAAATACACATAAAATCAAACTTGTTGAATTACCCATTTTAAAAGGGATGATATTTTTGGATAAATATCAAGCTGCAAGCTTAGCTGGTGAGCTCACATACTCTTATTTATTTAGAATACTCAATGAAAAAACGTTTTTAGCAACCGCTATTGATAATGAATACTTTGAAAGATTTAACAAAGCTTTCAAAAAAGAAGACCTTAAAGTAGCCACAAAGCTCGACCACACAAAGTATCCCCCATGCATAAAACTTTTTATAGAAGAACTCTCGAATGGTTTGGCTATCACACATTTCGCTAGATTTACTTTAGCGGCCTTTATGCGGCAAATAGGAGTGAAAAAAGAACACGTAAAAGAATTTTTTAATAAAGCCTCAAACTTTAATTCCCAAAGAACTGAATATCAAATATCGCATATTTATGGAGAAATAGGTTCAAGAATTAAATATTCTGCACCTAGTTGCGACACTCTTAAAGTTGCCAAGCTTTGTCCCATACAATATTACTGCGATCGATATGCGAGACATCCAGTTGCAGTTTATAAGAGGAGGATGAGACAAATTGACAGACAATAAGAAAGAAGATCAAGCAAAATTGCTTGTAAACATTTTGCAGGAATATTACAAAAATAATGCGGAAAAGGTTTACATGCCAGAGGAGTTCGAAAATAGAGAGTTTGGATTTTCTTTTTTCGACGGAAAATTTAAACGGCATATTTCGTTTCATAGTTTTGATGATTACAAAACTTTTTTAATTGAAAACGTGCCAAAAGACGTGTACTACAGCATAGCGCTTTATCGTAACCCCTCTATTGACATGCAAAATAAAGGCTGGCTTGGTGCAGAATTACCATTTGATTTGGATGCCGAACAAGTTTTAAGAACAAGCGATGAACTTTTAAAACGTGGTTGGATATCATCGTCGCAATATCAGAGAATAAAAGAATTAGCGATTAATCTTATTGAAAACTTTCTTGAGGCAGATTTTGGGCTTAAAAGTGATGATTATTTGGTTTCCTTTTCAGGTTCTAGGGGATACCATATCAGGATCAAAGAAAAGACCTATTTAGGATTAGATCAAAAAGCACGCAGACAAATAGTTGAATATGTTGCTATCGGTCCTTCTATCAATTTTCCTACTCACCAAAGTAGATTCTTGCCCTTTGCTCATGATTATGGTTGGAATAGAAAAATATTTTTGTGGTTAAAACATATTGACTCAACTGCTTTTTCCGCTGACGAAGTCGCACTTAAAATTTTAGCCAAAATAAAGAAATTAAACAAACCGTCTGAACTTGTGATAACAAACGTAGAAAGACGCGCGTTTGAAAACATGTTTACTAAAGCCTTATCAGAGCTCACGATAAGCATAGACGAAAGGGTTACAGTTGATGTGAATCGATTACTGCGAGCTCCTATGACTGTTCATGGCGGATCTGGTTTTTTAGTTAAGCCACTTTCAAAATCTTCTTTGGAAAAGTTTGATCCTTTTGTGCACGCTAGCATGCCATTAAATTCATATAGGCGCATAATAGTAAAAGAAATCCCATTTGAAGTTTCAATAAATAACGAAACTGTTTCCCCTAGCGACCAAGGAAAAACAATAGAAGTTAATAGTGCGCTTGCGTATTATCTTGTTATAAGAGGGGGAGGTAATATTCTTGAATAAAGCTTACTCTTTAACAGAAAACATAAATAAAATCATATTACAAGAAATGAATTCCAAAGAACTTGTAGAACTTGAAGAAAATTTTTATTCAAAAACCCTTTTTGAAGCACAAAAATACAAGAATTATGACTTCTATGAAGCTTTTAGGCTACGCTTGGTTTCACAACTAAAAACACTCTTTGTAATAAGATTATACAAAGTGATGAACGGTGCTTCGGCAGAGTTCGCGACATCTAACGAGAGAGTTGTTTTTGAAAAATATAATGAATTCGTTAATGCTTTACAAAGATTTTTAAGATTGCTATTAGAACCAGAGAAAGCTAGTATTAAGTCTAAAAAACTCGTAATTTTTAAAGTGGAAATCCACGATTTTATTGACTCTGCTATGAAGTCTCTAGGATCGTTCACAAAAGGTGACATAGCTTATATACCAGAGGAAGACGCTATACTATTATCCAAGTTTGGGCTAGTTGAAATGTTAGGTGAGCAAAAAGTTGAAGATACCAAAAACGATTAACACTTTTTGTCGTAAATGCAGAACACACACAGTACACCAAGTCTCAATTTATAAGGCTGGAAAAAGACGTGCTCTTGCGTGGGGAGAACGTAGACACGCATTAGAAAACAAAGGATATGGTGGTTCCAAAAAACCTATTCAGAGAAGGTTAGCTAAAGTCACAAAGAAAATTTCATTGAAATTGAAATGTACTCAATGTGGAAAAATAATAGCACGAAAAGGGATTAGACTTAAAAAAGCCGAAATTGTTTCGTGATCTAAGATGAAGGCGCTGATTCCTGAACCGAAATCTCGTTTCTTTGAAGTCAAGTGCAAAGATTGCGGAAATAAACAAATTGTCTTTTCTCACGCAGCTTCGATCGTAAAGTGTAAAGTTTGCGGAAAGGAGCTCGCAAAACCAACAGGAGGAAAAGCTAAGTTATTTGCAGAAATACTTAACACCTTTTAACGTATGCTTTAACCGTGTAATTTTGCTATGCCTAAGTATATCATGCTCACAATTCCTATAATAAGACACAGAATGCCAAAAGCGGCAAGCGAAGTCGCATATCTTTTTTGACCATAGATATTTGGGGCTCTAAGTAAAGCTATTATACCAATTGAAAACAAACCCAAAATTGTACCAACGACGTAAAGCTCTATTCCGAACTGGTAACTAGGTGTCGCTGCAAGTATAGCAACGCCACCAGTAGGAGTTCCACCTTCCATAGGTGGTTGAGTTATTATAACGAAAAGTCCTCCTGAAAGCAGAGCTATCATTGCAATAATTAAAACGTATTGCGTAATGGCACTCAATATATGAGTCACATTATCATAAAACTCAGAAATTTTGTCAATTAAACCCATTGTTAATGGGGTTTTTAATTTGATATATAAAACCTACGCAAAGCTTGTGGAAGGTGTCCGGATAAGCGCTTTATGTATGTCAGGCGCCACGAATAGCTTTAGTCAAGTCTTGCGTGATTATCTCCAAGGGATGTGAGACAACAACAAAGTGCGTGAAATCGTTAATAGAACACCGTCTAAACTTATTTATGAATTTATTCTCTCAAGAATGCTGTTCAAAGAGTCAAGAAGACATTGATAATAGCATTTATGACACTAAATAGTTATGGAATACTACACTTGCTAGTATGAATAAGCCAAAAGTTATGTTGCATTAGTGTATTCTTAAGAATCAGAAGTTTTCATTAGAGTTGCACGCCGAATTTTGCTTGAAAGTAACATCAAAGCCGACATGAATGTTGCAAGAGAAGTGCTTATAAAGTAGATAAAATCTGGCTTGTAGATCGAAGCTAAATACGTCAGTAATAGTGTGCCAGCAACACCCGAAGTATTCCTCATTAAGTTTATTAATGAGCTCACTCTGGCATAAACATCGCTAGGTATTGAAATGAAAGTGTACGAATAAGAATTGACCTGCGCAATATATGCGATTAAACCTGCAAGCGTAAGCAGGCTTACTATGATTAAATAAAAAGGATAAAGCGCAACAAAAACATTAAGCAAACTTGCTATCGTAAAAAGTGCATAAGTTTGAAAACCCGTCTTAAGCTTGACAATACCGGCAAGAAAACTCCCAATAATAACACCTATTTGCGCAAAAGCTTCTAAAATAGCAAGTTTGATAGCAAAAGATGATATACCGAAAAGCAGGCTTACTACTAAATAGAAACTTCCACCCATCACAAAAGCCATAAAAACAGGCTGTAAAGTGAATGCTAAAAATAACATATCTTTCTTTATAAGCGTTTTATAAGCGCGAAATCCTTCTCGAAAGTCTAAGATACGATGATCGTTAGTTTTATTATTTGTTGGACTAATGTTTGGAAAAGAACTAAACAAAAAAAGTTGAGCGATTATTAAAGCAAGAACGACCAAAAGAACCAAATAGAACTGGTGATAGATTTGAACAATACCACCAACTATTATTGGTGAGATTGCGCTTGAAATCTGAAAAATCGTAAAAAGAGCGCTTTGTAATTCTGTTGCGTCTTCCTGAGATAAAACTTTTGATTTGTAAAGTGCGCCTAGTGCAAGATTAAGGATATTTCCATTTAAAGATAGCAAAGAAATAATAAGAAGATAGCCTATTAAAGAGGTATTGGGTACGAGTATGTAAAATGCAAGTAGTGAGATCAAGAGTGCATCAAGCGATATTGATAACAAAATCACATTTTTTTGTTTGATCGATCAATCCAATTGCTTACTACGTATGTCAATTGCTGTACACCCACAGGAACCGCTATGTTTAATCCCAAATAGAAAACATTATGGTACGTTAAGGAAATATAAAGTAACACAAAAAAATTGATAAGAGCAGCTTCTATATTACTTAACGTATCAACTAGAAACAAACGTCTAATTAATGCATCGCGTAAAAACGCATATCTGACCATAAGCTTTCACCGTAAGCAGCAAAAAATGACACCTTTTTAATTTACACACGCAACGGACAGGCTAAAGTTTCTTTATTACCACTGAAAAGACCACGGCTCCACCAATATATCTTTTTCGTATCAAGTGTAATAGTACCGTCTCTATTGAGTTTTCCCACAAGGTTTCTTTCGTCATAAAGCGCAACGGTGCATTTGCTAATTCTTCCATCGGCTCTTATAATAAACGAATTTAACCTTGAAGCATAACACACTTCATTCCATGTGTTTTGTTTTTCAGCAATGTAAAGACCTAAATTCTTAGCAACGTTATTCAACTGTTGGATTATTCTTTCGTCACTAAGAATAGGTAATATGTCGTCGTTTTTACCGCCAAGGCGGGAAAGAGGTCTTAAAAATATTCGGAATCTTTTGTCGCTCGCAAGAAATTTTGAAAGCTTAATTAAAAGAGATTGGATACTTGATGCGTTTTCTGCATTTACGTGGATACGTATCATAATTTCGAATTCAAGATCCGTGTTATGAGCGTTTATTATGTTTTGAAATATTCTTGAAAAAGTGGGAGTACCGTCTGATTTAATCCTTAATTTATCATGTTTGTCTTCATCACCATCAAAAGTAATTTGATAAAACTTAACTCCCCTTTCTGCTAGGGTTTTAAATCTCTCAATCGTAAGCAAATAACCATTGGTGGTCATTTCTGACACAAAGTTGGGGCGTCCGTTTTGAATAACATTTTCATGGATAAAATCTAGTATCTCAATTATTTTATGGTATGCAAGAAGGGGTTCGCCACCAAACCATGATACCGACAATTTTTTTAATTCTTTTTTTCTTGCCAATAATAAGTTTTTGAGCCCTTCGACAACTTCTTGACGAATAAGACCGTGATCAAATTTTTCATAACAATATAAGCACCGAAAATTACATTGTTCAGTAGGTAAAATAATGAGTTGTAATATATCGTTCGATACATATTTTAAATGTTCATTTAAAAATTTTATTTGATGCCGCTCTTCATGCATACTACGTCCCTGTAAGCTCTTAGAAATTTAGCGGCAATTCCGTATATTTAAACAAGCATTGTTTGTTAGAGCTTCTATTGTCTCCATTCCTTCTTCTGAGCAACAAATGGTTTCCATATCAGTAGGTCCTATTTTCTTTAATCTACCATATTTATCAAAAACTAAAAATTCTCGGTTTATTTCTTTGTCCATAATATATTACTTACTAAAGATATATATATTTCGATCTAATGGAGATGCTACCTAGATAAAGCTTAAGCTTGGTGGGTATTATGGTTTTGTTTTGAAACCTTTGGATGTCACTACGCATTCAAATATTTAGCTTATGAGGGGCAAAAAGGGGTTCGAGGACAGACGGTGGTTCTTCCCAGTACCTTTGGACGTCCAGAAAGACCTTGGTTCTTTAAGATACTTTCAGAATCTAAGTCGAATGAAGAGGGTTGGATAAAAAAGGTGAAGAAACTGAATTTTTCACCAAAAGCTCAGGAGTATTCAATTATTACAGTAGACTAAACTGATAAAGTGTGGCGATAGACCACGTGAATTTGGGTTGCGGTGGGCGCTGAAACGAAAGCGGTCAATCCGTTTTGGGGTTTCGCTTATGCCCACTACAAAAAACTCAAATTCTTCGAAGACCCAGAAGAAGGTGCTTGAGTAAACCTATGATTCTCAACAACCGTGGTCCTTGATACCATAAACCTGTGGTTCGAGTTTTCAAAACCATGCTCGTCAAACCTTTGGGTTAAGAAGCACTATTGAGCGCTTCTTTGGATATCTATAAGGTATATGGGGCTTCTAAATAATCTTAAAAACTTTTACGCCCTTGATTTCTTGAAACTGTTTGTAGATCACCATAATGGGTGTGACGTATGTGATTTTTGGACAAAGTTCAGGTTTTATCTACATATTAAAAAAAGATACTATCACTTAGTTAAGTCTACTATAATTATATCTATAATCTTGAATTATACTATAATTTGTGTAATTAGATATCATAATTTTACCTTTATTAAACATTAAATTTAGCTTTTGTCAATCAAAACATAAAATGTAACATTAAGGATTTATCTGCGTTTCGAAAATTATTCGTTCGCTTACAAATAAAAACTTTAGTATATAAATTGCACTTAAAAACTATGAAGTGCGGGGAGTGGGATTTGAACCCACGCAGCTCTACGCATTGGCGCCTCAGGCCAACCCCTTTGGCCAAGCTCGGGCATCCCCGCCTGAAGAAATTATTTGATAACTCTTATTAAAGCGTTTTTTTATAGGTTCATTAACTTTTTATCTTCTTCATAACAGATAGGTGAGGATTTAAGACACGCGAATTGCCTTTCCAACCGTACAAAACCAACTTAATAAAGGCGACTTATAATTATGATGTATTAAAATAGTAAAAAGGTACACCCATCCTATACAGACATCATGAGTTGAATAGATAAACGAGTCCCAGTACGTAGTGTTTAAAAAAATCTTAGCTTTAATGGTTTGATTTAACCGTTGATAAAACTAAAGATATTAACGGGAAGCGTAGGTTAGTTAGTCTTGACTCCTAAGCTCAATAAAGATAGCTCTACTTAATGTTACTAAGCACTAAACAAAACTACGAATGGAATTTAACTAGTTTTGTATGAGTCACTACCATAAAATACAGAAATGTTCTTAAGAGTCGGGGTTTTACAAACAAAAACAATTATATATGATACTTTCTAACAGAATTCCTTTTATTCTAAACTACAACTCTTTTAAAGAAGGTGGCACACTATTTGAGGGCGATTCTTATCTCTCCATTTTATTGGCTAATCGCTTATATTAAGGGCTTATTATATATATTAGAAAAGTTTTGGACAGACTCTTTGAGCGGGTCGGTCTTTTGGTGTTAGGAAAAAACAAGAGGCTCTTTACCACTGAAGATCTTCGAACATTTATCTCTGAAATGTTTAACACCTTTGGGTATGGTTGTATACTATTACAAGAAGCAAAACTTTTTTGTATGAAGAAAGGTTTAACGATCGATGAAGGTTTAACGATATTAATAATAGCGGAAGAAATGGGATTAATAAAAAGAGGGTGCGACGATCTTTCGGTTTATTGTGAAAGATTAAAAAGAATTGGTGAATACGAAAGACAAATAGAATATTTAAAGCGTTTGGGATATTCAGAAGAAGATGGGTTTGTCGAAGTAATAGCAAAAAACAGTGATTTTGAACTTTCTCAAGAAAGTGAAAGCGATTTAGAAGAATTGCAATAACTGGATGCGTCCAGATAGTTTTACACACTTGGTTTCGCGTTCATCCATCACTTACAGGAGAATATCAATAACTGCGCATAAACTATATGGGTAGCATAATGGTTTATATCATCATGAGAAAGAATATGAAAAATCAAAATAAGGAGTGGGGGATTTCTACAAAAGCGGTGCATTCGGGGCAAATCGTTGATATACGTTACGGAAGTTTTTTAACACCTATCTTTGTCCAAGATGCGTTCATCAACCCTAACTCGAATGAAAATGTTTTAAGGGATCCTCTCTCAAATGAGGAATATATATACACTCGTTATGGTAACCCAATAATAACTACAGTTGAACAACAAATAGCAACTTTAGAAGGTGGAGAGGCTTGTTTAGTTTTTTCTTCTGGAATGGCGGCCATATCTACGACGCTTTTAGCCATTTTAGCAAAAGGGGATCATATGATTTCTATAAAAGAACTTTATGGTCAAACTTATTCTTTAATGAAATACGAGCTTCCAAAATTTGGCATCGAAACAAGTTTTGTTTCAGTCTCGCACATCGAAAGAATTAAAGATTTGATAAAAAAGAACACAAAGATTCTTTATTTGGAATCAATAACTAATCCGCTTCTTCGAGTAGCGGATTTAGAAAAAGCTTCAAAAATTGCGAAAGAGCATGAAATTATGGTCGTGGTCGACGCAACCTTTGCATCGCCGTATAATCAGAACCCACTAAAGTTTGGTGCGGATATAGTAATACATAGCGCAACAAAGTACTTAAATGGTCATGGTGATCTTATTGCTGGTGCTGTGGTATCTAATATAGAAATTATAAGAAAAATAAGACAAATTAGGACAAAGATTGGCGGTAACATCAACCCTCTTGATGCTTATTTGCTTTCTCGAGGTTTAAAGACCCTCGCGATAAGAGTGGAACGACAAAACCAAAACGCAATGGCTTTGGCTCGTTTTCTTGAAAAAGTAAACGAAGTCAAAAGAGTTTACTATCCCGGTTTAACTTCACATCCTGATTATACTGTCGCAAGACGGCTTTTGAGAGGGTTTGGAGGAGTGGTAAGCTTTGAGATAGCTGGTGGAGACGAAGTTGCTAGGAGATTCGTCGAAAAGTTGCAAATATGCAAAAAAGCGCCAAGTCTTGGAAGTATTCACACTCTTGTTACTATTCCACGTGATACTTCTCATCATCCAAGGACAGGTATATCTGAAGAAGAACTTCGTGAAATGGGCATAAATCCGGGCCTAATAAGAATTTCTGTTGGTATAGAAGATATTAAAGATATTATCTCTGATCTCACAGGGGCTTTTGAGAAAATTGATGGACTGGGCGGGATTTGAACCCGCGACCTTCCGCGTGCGAAGCGGACGCTCTGCCAACTGAGCTACCAGCCCGCATTTTAATAAAAACGAAAAGGTTTTTAAATCCTTTTTTAGTGGCGTCCGCACCTGCAATGGGTCATCACTGCACTATTAGCTCAGACCGCCCATCTCCGCGGTACGCTTTCACCGATAAATTATGTTTGTTTTATCATAAAAATTTATGGTTTGCTGATTGTGTCCAGCTTAAAAGGTAAGAGTGCGTCAACCAAGTATAGAAAATATCCAGACATCATCTTTTGTTTAGTGCGAAATAATTAACTACGACTTGAATGTTACTTTGTTCCATTTTACCAATTATTGGTGTTTAGGTACAAGCGAGAACCAATTGCTTAGTTAAATATAATAAAGGCGATATATTATATTGTGAGGTATGAGCGTTTTCTTTAAAGAGCCCGCTATCAGAGTGGTCGCATACACACATGTGAGTGATAATAGTATGTTTGTTCCAGCTTCTTTGATCTCTTACTCAAAAGAAATGGAAATCGGTCCTGATCTCCTTTGCGCTTTGTGTGCAGCAGGAACTCACACTTCTGATTCTATTTTTGAAATCTTGCGAAAAAAACTTGAGAAATTTTCATTTGAAAACGAAAATTTGACTAACGGCCAACTTAAGGAGAGAATCAAAGTTTATCTAAAATCGTATATAAATAAAGTGTTTGACAACACTTTGGCTCGTGGACATATTGATATAGCTGATATGAGTTCTTATTTGATTGTCGGAGAAAATGTGCCTAGATTAGCATCGCTGTTTTTATGCTCTCCTCATTATCTTTCGCATGAACAACAATCCTTAAGATACACCGAGCCAAAAAGTTTTTGTTTACCAAAAACAGTATCGGAAAATGACAAGTTAAGTGAAAAACAAAAAAAGTGCTTTCTCATTCGTATAACCTTTACAAAGAGATGGTAGAAAACGAAATACCCAAAGAAGACGCAAGATCGGTATTACCGCTTGCGGTAAATAGTAATATTACAACAATAGGAGGTGGTAGAGAATTTACTTATTTAGTGGCTTGCTCAAAAAACAATTCTATTTCTTTACCTAGCGTTATAAAAGACATTGTCTCACAAATTGAGAACGAATTAGTAAAAGTCGCGCCTGAAGTTTTCCGTAATCGCGGGCCTAATTATGATTTGCGCAGATATTATCCTGCACCTCAAATTTTTTCGAGGAAAAATGAATTTGTGGAGCAGGCCATCAAAAAAAGCAATGGAGAAAAAGTGACACTCTTAAGTTTTAATGAAAACAATCTCGAATTAAATAAAGAAAAAATAGCAAAAAGAATTATCGATAATGACCTTTCGTTTTACACTAATCTACTGCATATTAGAGCAACATTTTTGGTGAAGATGTCTTTAGAAGCCGCTCATCAAGCAATTAGACACAGGACATGGAATCACGATTTTGAATCGATCTATAACGCAGCAGAAAGATTTGAATATGTTGTGCCACCAAAAATCCAAACTTCCAAGTTTTTACAAAAATATCATGAAATGATTGGCGAGTTATATGACTTGTACAACGAAACGAAATATGAAATTTCACAAGAGGAGGCGGTGATCTTTTTAAGTAATGCTCACTATATTTACGATGTAATAGAATTAGATGGCTGGAACATTATTGGTAATCTTCCGCTTAGAACTTGTGAAAAAGCACAGTGGGAAATTCGTTCAATAGCAAAACTAATAGCTAGCAAAATCGAATGGGGCTCACGAGATATCAATTTCGCTGGTAACAGGACGTTGGCATTTTACGCCTTACCGCCATGCCATACGTTTAATGTATGTTTTGAAGACAACTCAAAAGAAATGTGCCCTATCTACTATCACAAGTTTGTAAAACCCTCAATGAAAAACAATTGAATAAATTTTCACCCCGTGATGTGTAGTGAGTTTTAGTAAATATTCTCCCCATCCGCCGTTTATAATATTATAAATGCGGGGCAGAGTCACACGAACGAAACTTTTTGTCTTATCCTTAGTAACATCTTCACCAATCATATGAGTTGCAACAGGTTTTCCGTTTATTTCCACATCAACTATGTCATAATCAGAAATCGGTTCTAATACGACGTCTACCCTCTTTCCTTTAAATCTTATTTTTACGTAATCTGAACTTTCAAGCACTAAACATTGCTTATCCTTTTTAAAATTGCCATCTAGTTTTATTTTTTTATTCATGTCAAAGTAAATAGCGGGTGTTACTGACATTGGATGTTCCACGTAATTGTTTATAAATTCAAGAAGAATTCTATTGGCAAAATCGTGCTTTATAATATTCTTATTAAGGTATATTCTCTCAATGTCTTCAATGCCGTTTTCTAACCAGTAGTATCCATTACCACCAAAATGTTCAAACAAAATTTCATCTTTGTTTACTATTATAATTGAAGGAATTAATGGCTGTCCGAAGGATTTCCAAATTGTTTTGTTGTTATCAAGGATTACAGGAACTTGAAGGTTGAGCATTTTTAAAAAATTTTTTATATTAGCTACATCCTTTTCGAAAGAAAAACGTGGGATATGTATACCAACCATATCGAATTCTAAATTTATGAGTTTTTCAGATAAATATTTTATCAATTTGGTTGATTCATAACAAGTGTATCTCCAAAAAATTAACAGTTTCAAAGATCCATTCATTTCGTGTTCTACCACAATAATAGCCCCGGCCGGATTCGAACCGGCGTCGGAGGATCCAAAGTCCCCCATCCTTGGCCGCTAGACGACGGGGCTAAAAATAAATAAAAAGAGTTAAAATTTAATTCTTACTATATTAACTCAACAAATCTGATATTTGCTCCTTCAATTCACGAATGGCTTTTAAATAGGCTTTCTCGTATCTAGTCCTTACTTGAAGATAGACGCTTTCTTTTATCTTCTTTTTAGAAAACTGAATATACAAATCTGAGCTGTCACTAAAGGCGCTTTTGGCTTCTCTATACGACGAAATTATCTTGTCAATTTTTGATTTCTCAATTTCTTTTCTCACCAAAGCATCGGTGAGACCTTTTGAAAGCTTTTTTTCGTGCTCGTTCAATGCTACAAGCAATGCGGAAATTATATTTGATTTAATTTCGCCTTTGGAAAGTTTGTCAAAAGACTCCACCGTTCTCTCGAGAAGAGAAAGTGTTTCTTTTAGTAAAGCAACAACTCCCTCACTTATTCGTTGTTCTTTTTTCTTTCTTTTGACTTTTGAATACGTATAGCTTGAAGCCAGAGCTACAGCGCCTATAACAAGAACGAAATAGCTACCTGTGGTAAAAAGATTCGATTGCCGACGTATAGTAATAGGAATATTAAGAACATTACTATTAGGTACAATATTTGTAAAGGTCAAGTAATAGCTTCCAGCTGAAGTGTACCACTCGTCACTTTTCGGTATTACGCCAGACATTTGAATAACCATAGAAGATATATACATACCATAAAAACCTGTTTGCGACAAAGAAGTGACGCTGATTGGGACAGAATAGCTAATGTGTAGCTCGTATTTTGAACCTTGCTGCATTTGATAACGGGTAGTAACAACTAGAGCTGAATAGTTAGGAAAAATATTTGGAGCAAATTTTGAAGTCAAATTTCCAAAGAGATCAGATATAGAGATCGATTTTGTGTTAACGTCGTTTGGCAAAAGAAGATATAACTGATTACCCGCATCATATGAGGACCAAACTACAGTTAATTCATCATTTATTAGCAGTTGATTTTTTGCTACACTAATTTGCCTTATAAGCTTTGTTATATAAGCTTGAAATGACGGTTTTAAATTTGTAGTGGCCTTGGCATACACAAATGGCGGTGTCGTCCCATTAAAATTCAAAATTTGTCCACTAGTCACATTAACAACTTTTGTTTGGGTTTGTACTTGGATTACTGATGGTCCAAGACCTGCCAAACCATATTCAAAAACGCCAGTGTCATTTACACTTACAACAGAATAAGATGCTTGAAAAGGAAAAATTGCTATCCCTGAGTTAAGAAAGCCAGAATAAATATATTTTATGTCGATTTTATCGCCTGCAACTATTTCGTGGGAGAAAACAAGAAGGACACGTGAAGGATTTGTACTGAACTGGTATGCATAGCTCAGATTTGGCCCACTAATTTGAAGTATTTGAATACCTGAACCAAAGTCTGCTATTAAAGAATTTGTACTACCATTCATTATAGTTATAGTATCTTGAGCAATTGCATAATTAGTATATAAAACTGTTTTTCTGTTGACACTAATTACTACATTGTTGTTTGTCGTAGTCGACGCTTCTACCATACTGGATAGTCCAGTTAGCATTATTATAATCAAAGCTACAAAAGCCACTTTTTTAGAAGGCATAATAATACCACATCTAATACCCACTTAAAAGCACTTTCACAAGCTTTTAAGGATAAGTCACGTCTATCAAATACACTGGCGGAACAGTCTTTAACACATATTTTCCGAATCTGTTCCCTACTTTTTTAATAAACTGTTCGTCTTCGCTTGATCGAAGTTCGTCTGGTAACATGTGAGGAATGCCATTTATAATAGGATACCATCTTTTACAAGAAGAGCAAAGTAAAACACCATAATTCACCTCTTCTTTAGATTCATCAATCGGTAACAGAACAAGTTCGTCACTCAAACACACTGGACAGATTAAGATTTGTAGCAAAGACTTGCGCATGTTTATTTCCTTAATTATATTTTCACGCTTTTCTAAAAACTTTAGCAAGCGCAACAGCGTAAACAGCAATAAGAGGAGAGGATAATGGATCAAAGCCAAAGTGAATGACATTTAATAATTCTGGCTTACTTTTCTCAAACTTTAACCTTGCAACTATTTCTGCATCAAAATCTAATGTCCATATTTCCACGGGATCATTAACTTCCATTTTGAAAAGAGAAGTCAGCGGAACAACTTTTATGTCAGGATTGATGTGAGAAGCTATTTTCGCTATCGAAAAAAGCGGACCAGAAGCGGCTATTGTATTAACCAAGCTTTTGGAGGAAGACACAGAATTTAGTATGTAATTTGTAAGAGAGTCTTTATCGATCGCAAGATTGTTCAAAACTCTTTTTAGTCGCAGATTAGAAGTTCTTTCAAAAAGAGCGTTGCAAAAAGCTATTGCCAAGTTTTTCACTCCACTTAGAATTTTTTGCTCCCCCTCTCCAAACGCAAAACTAAATACACCTTCAAGTTTCGTAGATGATGATGTTAAGTGTAATCTATTATAACCCATCACTCTGAGCGTAGAAGTGAGTTGAACCGCAAATTGATGTTCGGGATTACTACTAAAATAAATGTAGTGGGTACTAGGCGACGAATAAGGCGCGTAATAATATTGCGCTGTGTGAAAATCAGTTAATGTAACTGAGTAACCAAATGTGATAAGAGGCCAAGCTATGACTTCTGCATAAATCTCCGAATCAGGATCATACGCAAGAACAAGATTTTGCGAATTTATTATTTCTTTAATGATTTGAAAAAGCTCTTTTTTAGGCGTAATAGACGTAAAAAGGCTGGCATATTCTAAAATTTTGTCCTTTAATTCGTTGTTTAGCATTAAAAAACAATCTTCTTTAAGGTTTATAGGTTTCGCTAAGAATCTAATTAAAGATGCAGACTATTTGGTTTGACGCTCTTACGCCTAAACATCTAAGAATAGCAAAATACGTGAAAGAAATTGCCGAAAGAAAGGGCTATTATTTCCTTCTTACGTCACGTCAATATGACGAGCTTTCCGATATGACAAAAATTTTAGGTTTAAACCCCCTTTTTATAGGAAAACATGGGAAAACTCTTCAAGAAAAAATGATTTATAGCGCAGAAAGGTTGTGTAAACTATTAGAAATAGTCGAAAATTATGACATAAAATATATAATATGTCACGCCTCACCAGAGGCAACAAGAATTGGCTTTGGATTTGGCATAGAAACCATAAATATTAACGATTCTCCTCACGCGGAAGCAGTTGCTCGTCTGACGATACCTTTGACGTCGAGGTTGTTGAGTAGTGCGTTTATTCCAGAAAAAGAATGGCTAAAATATGGTTTAAAGAAAAGCGCCTTAATTAAGTATAAGGGCCTAGAAGTAGTTAGTTGGTTGAAACGAGAAAGACCTATAAGTGTAGAACTAGACCTACAAAGACCTGTTGTTTTATTTAGGCCAGAAGAAGTCAAGGCATCATATTTAAATTCAAAATTTGAGTCTTCCTATTTAACCCCTTTAATCAGAAAGGCTATGCAGCAACTTAAATTCTCGCTAGTTGTTCTTCCGCGATATGATTCGCAAAGGATCGCGTTTAAGGAAGAAATACCAGATGCTCTTATTCTTGAAAAAGGCATTGATGGACTGTCGATCATCGAAGCGTGCGACATATTTATCGGAGGTGGGGGGACGATGACTTGGGAAGCCGCTCTTTTAGGAAAGCCAACTTTGTTCGCCTTTCCTAATGAAATATATATAAGCAAAGCATTAAGACGAATGGGTTTGCTCAAAAGAGTTGAAAGCTCGAATTTTATTTCGGTATTAAAGAAAATCCTAAGTAGACTAGGGTTTTATAAAAAACAATCTAAACTAAAAGCGGAACATGTTCTCACATTAATGGAAGATCCGCTTGATATTATAGAAAATCTAATTCGCTAAAAATTTATCGCGCGCAAATTTTGTGAGCTTATACCAAAAGTAAAAAATAACCGCTATAAGAAAAAGAAAAATAATAGATTTTATGGCATGAATTGTTAGCAAATAGAAAATTCTTGTGTGAGAGGGTTCGCCGATAGGTATTAAAAGTGTTTTTGTGATGTAAAAAACCCCTAATAGCGCTGACCAAAAAAAGAGCATAAGCAGAATCAATGCAATAATTGGATCGCTTTTCAATATTTTCACCACGGTGTCAACAAAAATGTAAAAATGGCTAAAATTATGCTTATAATACTTAACAAATGATAACGAATTATGATTTGCTTTTCTGTTAAAGGTTTTCGTGAAGTAAGAATGTTTGCTAAACTCATCGGCGCTTCTTTACTTGGGTTTGCTCTAATTAGACCGTTTTCTACTATTACTGGTCTTTGCTTGATTTCGTGTCTCTCAAAAATCTTTTTTGCGCTTGCAAAAACAAGGAAACCGTTCATTAGCATGGGCATTATAGCTATAGCACTTACTATTTCTAAATGACTCATAATTGCGAGCATACCAAAAGCGGCGCCAAGTGGTAAGCTACCAACATCTCCAAGAAAGAATCTTGATGGATATCTATTGACAATAAACAGACCTAAAGAAACACCCGCACATAAAAAGGCTAAAAATGAGAAAAATGCAGGGTAGCCCGAATCTAAATCAAAAATAACTAGTGTACCTATTAGCAAATAGTTTGCTATAGAAGCGAAACTAAGTGTGCCATTATATACATCGTACATGTTATAGGCATTAGAAGTAATAGCTAACGCTATTGGAATCAAAAAAGGGTACAACGTGTAGATGCCATGGATTTGCCCTATTAATGGCAAAAATGGGCGTGGGCTATAAAATTTTATATCGAATAATTCCGCAACAAGCTCGACGAAAACTCCCCCAAAAAGAGAAAGAAATAGTTTAATTTTTCCATTTAAGGAAGATAAATCGTCTACCAAACCAAAAAGAGTATAATACACAAACGTAAGATCGAAAACAAAATCTAAAGATTTCAGCGGAGCTTTTAAATAGAACCATAGCGCTGAAAGAACAAATATCACAAAAAAAGAAGAAACAAGACCTCCCATTTCTGCTACTTTTGGATTAGTTGGCTTATGGACGTCTAAACCATAGTACCCTTTTTTAATAAACATGTCTTTGAGTAGATACAGAGCTATTGAAACAAACGTAGCCGCGACCACAAACGCGGTAATAGACGCGAATAGCATATCAAAAACAACTTACGTTTAGCATTTATTAAGGATTGGCGTTGTATGCGAAATTCATTAGGCTCTTTTGTAGTTACCATTAAACCAAATTAAAACGATTAAGGCTAAACTATTTAGCATGTATATACATAATGAAAATACATTTACAACTTTTATTTTCAGAATCGATAGGTTTATAGAAGAACCTTTAACATATTGTCTAAAGAAATTCTGTAGTGAGCTAAATGATACTATCAGAATAGCTAAATTAGTATAATTTTCAAGCTTTGCTTTTGCATCTTCTAAAATGGCAAATCTCCGAAATGTGCGATTCACACTTCGTCTAAATACATCGTATGGCATAAACGCGGTATCACGCTGGTGTGTGCTATGGAAGTTTTTCGCTTAGCGTGCGCGCTTCTTTGAGCACGCGGTTGTCAAACACATATCAGGAATAACTTAATCCTTAAACCCAAGTGAGATGTCTTTTAATAGAATACTACGCTTGGTCAAAGGTCATTTACTTTTAGTTTTTATGTGTGTTTAGGATACCAATTAAAACGAGAAAATATTCTGAATAATCAGGATATTCGTATTGGTGGTTTCTTTATTTAATGGCTCACCCCATTTTTTGATAAATATCATAATAACATGAATCAAGCATCAATAAAAGTATCTTTTCAGTTTTTGATGTTTTGGGCGTATAACGAGCTTTCAATAATATTTCACAACCCCTTTCGCAAGTTTTTTATGCTTTGGACGTAAACTACTGTTTTGCAATGATTTTATATAAGCTATAAGTATAGATATCAATTCTTAGTGTTTAGTTTAATAACTAAAAACATTAATATATGGCGATAAAACCCTTTCATGTTCGAATTACACACTCACTAACTTGTTTTCTGGACGCTATCAAAACATTAAGAGTAAATTAATAAAGATACTTTTTAAAAAATATAATGTGCCGAATCCCATTCTTATTTTAAACTTTAAGGCGTATAAAGTAACAGCTGGAAAAAAAGGCTTGGCACTAGCTAATGCCGCGCATATACTTTCAATCAACAAAGGAGTTAAATTATACATAGCGCCCCAAATAACTGATACTTCTTTTTTTAGTCTAAATACCGAGGCTGACATTTTAGCTCAGCATTGTGACCCAATAATTGAAGGTCGTGGAACTGGAAAGGTTGGCATTCAAAATTTACTAGAAATAGGCGTAAAAGGATGTCTACTTAATCACTCGGAATATCCGCAATCTATAGAAGAAATAGTTTTTATTGCAAAAAAGAGCAGTGAGATGGGTTTAAAAACATGTCTTTGCGTTCCTGAACCAGATTTTTTAGCAAATTTCAGGGATGCAAAATTTGACATGATTGCGATAGAACCTCCTGAACTTATAGCTGGTCAAGTTTCTGTTTCCAAGGCAAAACCTCAACTGTTATTACGATTCTTTTCAGAAATTGAACGTGCACACCCTGAATCATTGAAGCTATGTGGCGCAGGTATTAAGAATTCTGAAGACGTAAAAATTGCAAAAACGCTTGGTGCTGATGGTATTCTTGTGTCATCAGGGTTTACGCTCGCAAAAGACCCTCTGTTAGCTTTGAATTCCTTGCTTGATGGATTCTTCTGAACTTTCTTCTATTGACGATTCATAATAATATTCTCCAATTTCCTTTTGATACCTATCTAGATAGCTACCTTCTTTATTTACACGCGGTCTACCAGTGTCTTTATCTCTTCTAAAAGTGATATTAAGATCTTTAAGAAAAGAGTTTAAAGCGCTTCGTAAACTTAAAGGTTGGGTGGTTTCTCCTAAAAGACCAGGTTTGCCTTTAATCAAAATAAGATTGTCTGCTATATAATCGATTAATGCCAAATCGTGATCTATAACGAACGCTATAGCGCCTTTGTTTTCAATAGTTCGACGAATGGCCTTTGCTGTAACTAGCCTTTGTTCGACATCAAGATAAGCGCTTGGCTCGTCTAACAAGTATATATCTGCTTTTACTGAAAGGGTAAAAGCTATTGCAACGCGCTGGAGTTCTCCCCCACTTAATTCTTTTATTTGTTTTTGTGAAAGCTTCTGGATCTGTAGTGGTTCATACACTTCAGTTAAGAACTGTTCGTCTTGTAATGCATGAGCAGACATCTTTTTAAATAATTCTTCAACAGAACCATCAAATTTTGGGCTTAATGTTTGGGGTTTGTAACTTAATATTAGCGATCTACCTTTTAAGTAAGCTTTTGAGAAGTATTCATATAACGTTTTTACAAATGTTGTTTTACCAATACCGTTTTCTCCTATTATACCTACAATTGTTCCTTTACTCACAGATCCTTCAGTAATTTTTAGTTTAAAACCATTTGTGTATTTCGTCTCTAAATTTGGCCATTTATACTCTTCTATTTTGGCAATAAACTCATCAGAACTTCTTTTTGTAAAGAGAATTTGATAACTCCTAAATTTCATATTTACATCAGGTAAATAACCTTGTAACAAATAATTTATTCCGTTTCTTGTACTATATGGATTAGAAAAATATCCATAAGCTCCTGGTTCACCATACACGATCGTTACATAATCTGCAAGATAGTCTAGTACTATTAAATCGTGTTCAACCACCACCACATATTTGTTTTCTTCTGCAAGTTTTCGTATCGCTTTTGCCATGCTTAAGCGTTCTTTTACATCAAGAAAACTGGCCGGCTCATCAAAAAAATATGCGTCTGCTTGTTGTGAAATTGTGTGAACTATTGAAGCTTTCTGCAACTCTCCCCCACTAAGTTCTTTCATTTTTCTAGTTAATAAATGGTTTAGATTAAACTCTGCCAAAAGTTCTTGTCTATAATTTTTCAAATATTCGGAAAGCGGCACATCTTTTCTTAAATGATCTAAATACTGGGGCTTTACAGCTATTTTGATTCTTGATTGATAGAGATCAGAAAAATATTTTTGCAACTCTTTTCCTCTAAAGAATTCTATTACTTTTTTTCTTTCGCTTTCGTTAAATCCCAAATTAGGTACAATTTCTCCAGAGAGTATTTTTATCGCAGTCGTTTTCCCTGCACCATTACGCCCTATTAAACCTAATACGGCGCCTTTCTTTGGAATAGGTAACCAGAAAAGAGAAAAGCCACTAGAATGATATTTATGTACAACCACCTTAGACCATGCATCAGGAACGTTTACAATTGAAATAGCCGAAAATGGACATTTATTTACACAAATTCCGCATCCTATACAGAGGTTTTCATCTATCTTAGCTTTTTTTGTTACATTATCGATTATAATTGTTTCTGGTTTTGTCCTTTCAACAGGGCAAACTCTAATACAAAGTGTATCACATTTTTCTGGCCTGCATTGGTCTTGTTCTACCGCAGCTATACGCAACTTTGTATGTCACCAATTATTCTTCTCCTTCTTCCTCTTCTGAAACCATGTCATACGATTCTAAAAAAGCCTCACGTAATTCTTGTTGAAGCTTTTCGTCTTCTTCTTGTGTTTCGATGACCACGTCAATAGATTTTTTTACAGGAGTGACTTTTTCTTCTATTTTACTAGAAGTATACGGCGCTGTGGCACCACATTTTACACATTCGAGTACTAATTTTTTCTTTTCTCGTTTGCGTATCATTACTCCACCACATTTAGGGCAATATTGCACAATAAATCTACCTAATAAAATATTTCATCATGAATAAAAGACCTACTCTTCCTCTTCTATTTCCTCTTCCTCTGGAAATTCTTCAAGATCTTCCTCTAAAAACTCATCTTCTACATCAAGGTCTTCCTCAAAATCTTCTTCCTCAAATTCTTCCTCTTCTATTTCCTCTTCCTCTTCACTCATTTTTTAACACCCTATGCGTTGCCAATAGGAAGTAAACACTTATTTAAATCCTGCTAAATTCGGATGTGTGCTACATGCCTTTTATTCTAAGGCCAATAAAAATTTCAGCTTTTTATAAAGGATTCAAAACCATATAAAATGAAATAAATACGAACATGGATTAAAACAATTGAGGTAATCACCGCGGTTTTCTCAATAATGTTATATAGATTCTAGAAAATCCAAAATCGTGCAGAAAAATTGTAAAGAAAATTTTATTAGTTGTTGCGATTCGCCTTTAACAGTGTAAGTTTAGAAATACCCAGTGATATTTGTCATCGTTTGTACTTCAGGAGTTGCATTTTTCTTTATTTCAAAAAGTCGATGGTGTGATGATGAAGTCTTATGCTTGATTGCAGGTTTTTGATGCCCAACGTAGCAGTTCACTATATCACCACACTTATTATTCCCCCCAAGTTTAAAATATGGGATTGAATTGCCTAAAAAAAGGAGAAATCGTGGTAGAGCAAAGGGAGCTAAGGGACATGCTGAATTAATACAATGCGACAGCTGTGGTGCATGGGTGCCAAGAGACAAGGCAATTCGAGTTACCAAAACAGTTAGCCCTGTCGATCCTCAACTTGCAAAAGAACTTGCTAAAAAGGGAACTATAATCCTTAAATCGGTTGTTACAAAAAGTTATTGTGTGAAATGTGCCGTATATATGGGTCTTCGCAGCCAAAGAGCTAAAGAAGAAAGAAAAAAAGAATTTTATTAGATTAGTTACTTTGAAAGTTTTTTTCGTCCATAGTTAAGTCTTTGAATTACTGTAATGTTCGAAAGTATCGCTAAGATGAAAAAAATATATGTTGCATAACTAATAAATAAAAGCGCGATAAAAAGCAATAAAATTCGCTCAGGTCTTTCAACTATTCCAATGCTAGCTAAAGAACCTATTTGTTCCAATTCTAATCTAGCCCTTGTATAACTAGTAAGCAAAGAACCAACTAAAGCCAGTGAGGCAATTAAAAACGGCACATGAGTGTTCCACCAAATTGAAAGAATAAGAATAGAATCAACGTAACGATCTATAACAGAGTCCAAAACTCCTCCAAATCTCGAAACTCTGTTTGTTAATCGTGCCAATGCGCCGTCTAGCGCGTCAAAAAGGGCGCTAAATAGGAAAATTATTGCTGCTAAATAATACAGCTTTTGAAATATTAAAAAGGCAGAAACAAGCGCAAGCAAAAATCCAATAATCGTTAAAGAATTGGGTGTAAGACCGAGCCTCGCGAAAACGCTTACAGTTTTTGTTAACAGAGCGTTAAATGCATGCTTAAACCTATTTAGCATATTTTAGAATTTTTGAAAAAGAATTTAAGGTTTCAGATAAACGTCTTAAGAATAAATCGACAATTTGAACTAGCGAAAGTCAAAAAACCCATCATTTAAGTACACAATATTGAATGTTTAAGAAATCAGTAAGACAATTATATGACCAAGTAAAATTTATTTGAAATTGAATCTCATACTGCATCAAGCAAGTAAGCGTGAAATAGAAGGATTAAATGTTTATTTAGAACCACTTAATTTTAATAAAAAAAGTAATACATTGTGGATTGCTAAAATAGACAAAGAAGTTTCAGTGTTGTTATTAGACAAGAAAATTCCAATAATAGTCAGAGTTTCAAATAATGTAGTTCCCTTTCTAACAGTTGCATCGAAATACGAAAGTTTATGCTCAATTATTGAAGTTGATAAAGGAGCAGTTGAAAAAATCTTGAATGGCGCAGATGTAATGGCGCCTGGTATAACGTTTCTAAAAGAAGGTGTGATAAATTCGGTTTTAGTCAAATCACCCGAAAAGCAAACTATTGCCGTAGGAATTTTTCATTCTGATTGGAGAGACAATTTTAAGAAAAGAAAAGGAAAAGTTGTTATTAATCTTCACTATAAAAATGATAAATTATTTAAACGTTTATCTGAAAATTCAATTTTACCAAGGGAAACCTTTTAATTTAAGCCGATACGCTATTCTATTCGTTAACAAATGAATAATTGGAATAATATACAAAGATGTAGTCACAATTTGTAATTGCAAGCTAGCTGGTAATAAATCGCCAAAAACCTCAAAATTACCATTCAAAAATACACTAATGAGACTCGACAAGAAATACCCTCCCAAGACAAAGTCAAGTTGATCTAAAAGAGGAGCTGGAGATCCCCTTGGGAAACCCAAGCGTCTTTTTATAAAAGCACCAGCTAGATCGCCGAGCAAAGCACCTATAGACAGACTACTATCAATTACTAATGTTTCAATTCTTTTAGTTGCCAAAAAAGCTTCAAGTACACTAATGATAATACCCGCCGTGCTTCCTGCAAAAAACCCCTCGAATGTCTTTCCATCTCCGAATAATCTAAAGCCATCTGATAAAGTTTTACCTGAGTCTAGAGGGTGTCCTTTTTTTATAAGAACAGGAGTCGCATTAGCCACCATTGCAGGAAGTAAATAGTAAAGCGTAAAAACGATAACAACAAGTTCATTCAGCTCTTTTCACCTTAAAACCTTTTTCATTTATTACATAAAAGCGTCTCTCTTCTTTTTCCATTACTGGAAGACGAGCCAAATAGAGGTGTTTCTTCTGACTTAAACGAGTTAATAATAGTTGATAGTCGGAAAAATAATTAAATGGATTATAACCAATTGATTTTTTGCTATAATTCTCTGAAACACCAAGTGTAAGTATAACTGAAATATCTTCATAAAAGATTAGATGCCTTATTTCAGCAAGAAAATTTATAAGCATGCGCCTATAATGAATTGCCAATTTTGGATATTTTGAAAGAAAGTTTATATACAAATCTGTAAAATTATCGTACACCAAAAGGCTCGGTTTCATTTCTTTTACAAAACGCAATACTTGCGCTTCGTTTGTGTCTGAAGCAAATCTAATAAAAAAAATGTTACATAAGTTTTCGAATTTTATGCGGTACGCTTTTACTAATTGGAAAAACTTGAAAATAGGTATTTGTCTAGTTCCTGATAAAAACAATACTCTTTGACCCTTTAGAGAAAAGAGTAAAGATGCTAATAACGCAAAAAGAGTTTTTCCTGAAGATTTACTACCATAAACAAGACAAATTTTCCCTGAATCTATTGATCCAAAGTGCAATTGCCTAAATGGGTCAAGCATGTTAAAATCTTGCATTATAACCAAAACCTTCTAACATATTCTAAAGCATTATTAAAATCAACTCTTTTCACAATACATTTTCTAAACCACTTTGGCATGGTTTGAATGACATCTCTTCTACAAAATCTTTTATCCATAAGTAAGCCAATTCCTCTGTCATTTGGTCCGCGGACAGACCTACCTACTGCCTGGACAGCTTTTTGAACGCTCCAACTTATATAAGCTGGTATCTCGCTATTTTTGTGGTAAAATCGTCTGTATTTATTTACGCGTTTTGTTAAGAAAGGCTTAGGAAAGGGTAAACCCAAACCCACAACCAATACTATATCCACACCTCCTGTATATTCGTGCCCTTCAGCGCTTTTACCTCCTTGCACGTCAAAAATTAGTCTTACTTGATCTTTTAGAAGAATGTAGGTAGTTTGATCATTAGTTAAGCGCCAATAAGGATCAATCATCAAAAGCTCATCAAGAGTCTTATATAGATACTCGTATGAAGGAAAATATACTGCTATATTTCTTCCTGGCGATGCTGCAAAAATCTTCTCAACTCTATTAGCAACTTCGTAATAGTCTTTATCCTTTCTTTCTATATATCGAGTTGTGAAATCATCGATTAATAGAACGCTAAGATCTTTTTTTGTATAAGGACTTGGCAAAATTTCTACAAAAAGGGGGCGATTTCTCACGATTACTTCGTATGCTTCTAGAGAACCTGGTGTTGCAGATACGAATATTCCCGATTCAAAGAAAACGAATCTATCTGAAAGTTTATCTTCAGGTATTCCAACAAAACCTTCACAAATGTTATTTCTTATATATAATTTTTCATAAAATTCATTTGATAGCAACTTTATTTTTTCGTAGTCTTCAACAAGAGCGTTTAAATACTTTACATTTTTCATAATTATTTGTTCTTCTGCCTCTTTCTCAAACGCTGAAAAGGGGTCACAAATTTTCGTGAACTTTTCTAGTAATGCTTTTTTTGACCAAATTCTTTTACTTCTTAAAATTCTTTCAAAGACGATACCAACTTTTGAAGTAAATCTTAATTCAAAAGAAAAACAATTTACACCTTTGTTAATCAAATTATGACACTCATCGACAAACACAAAACTTCGTGGTAAATATTGAGAAATTTTGAACCAAGGTTCTTCATATAATAGATAAGCTTGGGGGCAAACGATAATATCTGCTTCTTTAATACTTTTCCAACTAGCTTCGTATGCGCAAACTCCTTTTGAGGCGTAGTATTCTATTGCTTCTTCTTTGGTAAGAAGCCATTTTGAATGATCCATCGTTGGTTTTCCAAAAACACAAGTTCCCCTTAGTTTGCTGATTGTGCATATCGCTTTTGGTTGGCTAATACCATCAGCACAACAAAATGCGCTTCTACTACCTATTGTAATCACTTTTTGTTTTTCGGCTAACTTTCTTATTTCTGAGATCACTCTTGCAATCTGTGAGTAAGTGGAACAAAAGATCGCTGACTTAATACCATGATCGCTTAGTACTTTTGCAGCTACGGCAATACAAGTCGTTTTTCCTAAACCATTCGCCGCTTCTATGAGTGAAAAAATCTTTCGTTTTTGCGTCAAAAAAATTATCTCTAGAATTCTTTTTTGTATTTCAGTAGGAAAATACGCAAAGGTCGATAGCGCCTCTTTTAATAATTGTTCCGTTTGTTCCACGTAGTTATTATTTATAAAAACTTAATACGACACCTTTTCAGAAAGAAATTCTCGTTTGAAAACTTTTGTCGCGGCTAACGAAACAGCTTCTCTGTGTTTAGGCAGAGTGTACACCCTTATTACTTCCATATAACGGGTTAATGCTTCACCAATTGGTGAAATTTTTGCTAGACTTAACAATTTTTTGTTTTTTTCATCAAATATTTTAACATCAAAAGTTTTATCGCCAAAGGTGCCCAATGGTATTGTTGGCAATGCTGGTGAATCAATAAAAACATCTTCGACATCTACCCCAGCCTCAGTCGCTATGCTTTCAATAATCGCGAAAACAACTTTTTCATTTTCCATGATCCTTCCAGACGGGTCCGTTTCATGGCGCAAAATTTCATAACAGCTTTTTAAGAGTTCTCTTTTCTGCAACATATTAAACAGTTGCTGAGATTTCTTTTTTTCTTTTTCTTTAAATTCCGTTTTGCACAGTTGTCGTAATTTGCTCCAAACATAACCATCATCTAATCCAAGGTATTCTTGCGACGAAATTTTATCACTTATTCCTAATTCATCTGAAAAAGAGCCTAAAATTTTGTCAAACATAGTTTCTGCCGCTCTTACTGTGCGATGATAATAAACCGCTTTAAACATTTCATAGCGCGCTATGATAAACTGTTCTAGTGCATACAAAGCGTTATAGTTTATTACTAAATCATTTGAATAAACTTGAAGCCCTTCTATTAATCTTCGGTGATCGACCTTTCCGTAAGGAACGCCAGTAAAATGAGCGTCTCTATTTAAAAAATCTAGTTTGTCAACGTCGACTTGACCAGCTATAATTTTACTAATAACTTTGCTGCCTTTATAATCTGCTTGACCAATTGCTAATTTAGACATCAAGTTTTTATCGTAACCTTCTTCTTCCAATTTGTCGCCTATTTCAGTTTCTAAAATTAATTTGCTTGTCATATCCTCATGTGTTAATCCCGTTTTCTTTTTTAGTGTGTTTTCAGAAGAGTGCGAAAATGGACCATGTCCTATATCATGTAGAAGCGCACCTAGTCTGGCAATTTGCCAAGCGTCCTCTCCTAAAATGCCATCTTCAATAAGTTTTTGGGCAGATAAACCTGCCAAATGCATGGCACCAATCGAATGACTAAAACGAGTGTGTATACCTCCTGGATAAACTACGAAAGCCATTCCTAACTGTTTTAAACGATGAAGTCTTTGAAAAGTTTCTGTATCAATGATTTTTCTCTCAATCTCAGTAAATGAAATGTATCCATGAATAGGGTCCATAATTTCACTATAAAATTTTTTGTTCACAATACATTAATATATATTACAGTTAAAAATTTGTTATGGCCACATTAATCGTATTTGAAGGTATCGATGGTTCTGGTAAAACTACTCAAGGAAAGTTACTTTCAGAAAATTTAAAAAGTTTGGGTTTAAAAGTTCAACTTTCAAGTGAACCAACTGATGGCCCAGTAGGAACGTTGATAAAACAAAAAATATTAAGAGAAGGTTCAATTTCTCTTCCACTATCCAACGCCCTTCTTTTTGCTGCAGACCGTGCTTTACATTTGAAGGATATTAATTTGACAGAAAAAAATTTTATTTACATTTTAGATAGATATTTTTATTCTTCACTTGCTTACCAAGGTGCTTGTGGTGTCCCGCTGAGCTACATAGAATTTATTAATTCTTTTGCACCCAAACCAGACCTAGTGTTTTTGCTTGATATAGACCCTGCCATAGGTTTAAGCCGATTAAAACAATTTGATAAATTTGAAAACCTTTCGTACTTAAACAAAGTAAGAAAGCTATATTTGTATCTTGCCAACAAATACAATATGATTGTATTTGACGCAACAGAAAAAAGTGAAGTATTAGCGAAAAAAATTTTTGATGTTGTTAAGAAAAAATTGGGTATTAATTGTAAATAAGCTAAATGTGCTACAACAACTTAAAAAGAATAGTTAAACGTCTTCTACCTTATGTTTCTGATATTAAAAAATAAGTTAATCTTTAACTGTTTCTAATGTGCTTACCACTTGCCATAACTGAACCCTAGTATGGGGAGGCATATTAGGATCTTGGGAAATCTGGTCAACAAGACTTATGGCGTTTGCAGCTCTAACGCCCGCTGTAAGATTTTTTGATTGCAGTATTTTCGATGCTTCTTGGGCCGTCTTTCTTATATTTCTTGGAATAGTATTATCATCGGATATTTGCTGTAGTATTATTAAAGCTTGTTTAATTTTTTCCTCATTAGTCATTTTGAGAGTCATACTTACCGACCTCCACTTCTTTATGAATAAGATAGAAATATATACTTTTGGTTAGAAAGTTTAGTCATGTCATCGCAAATAAGCAAAAAAATTGCGAGAATGCTAATGGAAGGGGCTAAACTTAGACAAGAAGCGTGTCCTGCCTGTTCCTCACCATTAGTTCAATTAAAATCAGGAGATTTATATTGTGTTAATTGTGAAAAAAAAGTTGTAATAGTTTCAAATGAAAGCGATATTATTGAAAAAGCCTCTCTACCATCAACACTGAGCAATCTTGAAAACGTTGCTTCGTTTTTAATAGAGCAATCAATAAATCGGCTTAAGGGTAGCACGCCAGCATCAATGAATATTGAGCTACAAAACGTTTTGCTTTTGTTAGACATAATTAAAAAGGTTAGAGAACTTAAGAAAGCTTAACTATTAAGCGATAAAGATTAATACATTATCAAAATAATATGTAATACATAGTTTTATAGACTTTCGTTGGATACAAACTAAAGATGGACGATCAATAATTATCTGATTTGAACGTTGTTATGAATTAGCTTTTGCATTAACAAGAAATTTGCACTTTATTAAGATTATGCTGAATTAAAATCGAGCAAGTATAACAATCAAGTATGAAAAACTGATATTCACACAACCTTTTATTAAAACTTACTTACAAATACAATCAAAGATGTGTAACTAATTGAAAATCCCAAAAATGAGTTCTTGGTTTTTGGATTATAACGCGGTGAAAATATACTGAGTGTTTGGTCCGTCACTGTAATGCATGCATAATCGCAAGATAACAACTCTGTCGTATGCGGGGTGTGGGATTTGAACCCACGCAGCTCTACGCGACGGAGCCTGAGTCCGCCTCCTTTGACCAGGCTCGGACAACCCCGCTTAAAGGTTTTATTTATTATGTTGATTTAAAGTTAATTGTCCAGATTGGCGATGAATGTGTAAACCAAGAGCGGAAGTTTTAAAACGCTATCAGAAATTCTACAATGACTTCGTATATGGGGAGGGTTGTTATTATAGCAAAGTGAATACAAATACATCCATCCTATATGTGATGTTGTTTTACTCAACTAAATGTAACTTATTCTGTCCAAACCACTAATAAAGGGTTAGCATAAGATTAAATTCATGCTTAAATCGTTTGTGTATAGGGCCCGTAGCTCAGCATGGACAGAGCGGCGGTCTCCGGAGCCGTAGGTCGAGGGTTCAAATCCCTCCGGGCCCGTGGGGGTCTTAATAATCATGAAATCTGCAACAGGTGGAACTTTTGCAATAATACACAAAGGACACACTAAGTTATTCTATGAGTGTGTAAAAAGAAACACAAACGTTACGGTTGGTGTTACATTATTTCCATTAGTTGAAAAATACCATCCAGTACCAAGCTTTGAGATAAGGAGCTATAATGTAAAAAAATTCTTTATCACTAATTTTAATATCGAACCTGAAATTTTTCCTTTAAAAGATCATTATGGTCCCGTAATTTTCGAAAAAGATTATTCTTATCTTATAACCAGTGAAGAAAATTTACCATATGCGTGTGAAATTAATAAAATAAGAATTTCAAAGGGCTTTTCACCAGTTACAATAATAGTTGTTGAAACCGTTAGAGCGTTTGACGGGAGGCCAATTTCTACGACACGTATATTAAACGGTGAAATAAATATTGATGGTGAACCACTAAATCATTATGTTGGTGAATGTCAATGGTAATATATCTAACAGAGATTGAGAAAAAGATTTTTGATTTTATTTTGGCGAAGGGTCGCACATCTCATGAAGAATTATGTAATGCTTTCGATCGTCCAAAATCATTTGTTGCTTCTATTTTAGACTCTCTTGAAAAAAAAGGTTTAATTAAAAGCTTTAAAGTCGAAGTTCAAAAAGCTGTTTTAACAAGAAGAGGTGAAGATCTTACTCAACTACCTGAAGATCTTATCTATGAAAGTCTTTCTAGAAAGGTCTCCATAGATGAAATTAAGGGATTAATACAAATGAAAGAGGAAGACTTTAATGCTGGAATTGCATGGGGATTAAGAAGGGGACTTTTCAAGATCATTACCGAAAATGGGAAAAAATTTCTAGTTGTTGGTGATCATAAAGATACACTTTCTAATACATTTTTTGAATTAAAAAAGAAAAAAGAAATGTTTATTACACCAGAAAAGCAATCTGATTTTTTAATTTTAAAAGAAAGACAGATTGTTCAATACAAAACAGAAACTAAAATTGAAGTTGTTCCTAATGATTCTGTTGATATCAGACAAATTGTAATTGGACAACCTGTGCTTACACATGAAATGTTGGTAACTGGTAATTATAAAAATCTTGATCTCCCAACAATTCCGCTTTCTTTTTCTAAAGAACCCTTTTATCAAAGGGGGAAAAAGCATTTTTATATTGAATTTTTAGAAATAGTAAAAGAGATTTTGATTTCCATGGGTTTTGAAGAGATGTTTGGGCCATATGTCGAATACGAATTTTGGAATTTTGACGCATTGTTTGTCCCGCAAGATCACCCTGCGAGAGAGGTGCAAGACAAATTTAACATATCAAATAAAGATTTAATTTTAGACCCTTCTATACCGCCAGAAATAGCTGAAAATGTTATGAAAACCCATTTAAATGGATGGAAAACTGGTTCTTTAGGATGGAGAAACAAATGGGAAATGAGCAATGCTTGCACATTAATCTTAAGATCGCACACAACTGCAGTGTCTATTAGAAAATTAGCGCAAGGTGTACACAATGAATTTAAATATTTTACAATCGATCGTAACTTTAGACGCGATGCCATTGACGCAACACATCTACCAGAGTTTCATCAGTGTGAGGGAATAATTGGAGGGGAGGGGCTTAATTTGAAAAATTTGTTTGGAATTCTTGAAGCCTTTTCAAAAAGTCTCGGCGTGGAAAAAATTAGATTTAAACCAGGTTATTTTCCGTTCACCGAACCAAGCGTAGAAGCTTATATTTATCATGATAAATTGGGATGGATTGAAGCAGCACCAGGTGGAATTTTCAGACCAGAAGTAACGCTACCGCTGGGAATAAAGGTTCCTGTTTTAGCATGGGGGATTGGAATTACTCGATTTGCGATGGTATATTATAACCTTTCAGACATTCGAGAACTGTTTTCGCAAAACTTAGATTCTTTGTTGTTAAAAGAAGAGGTGCAGATAAAATTTGCCCACAATAAAGGTTAAAAAGTCACACATTGAGAAGCTTTTGACAAAAAAATTAGAATTCGAAGAACTTGATTTTTTGCTTTTCAATTTTAAAGGAGAAATAGAAAACGTCATGAACGATGAAATAGAAATCGAATTAAGCACCGATAGGCTTGATCTTCTATGTGCTTCTGGTTTGGCTAGGGCTTTTAGAAGTTTTTTAAATTTAAGAAAACAACCTCTTATAATAAAAGAAGATAAGGATTTTAAAATATTTAATGATTATACAAGTATAAGAGATGTAAGACCATATATAGCTAGCTATATTGTTAGAAATGTCAAACTTGACACAGATGCGGTTATGGATATTATAGCGTTTCAAGAAAAACTCCACGAAGTGGCCTCTAGAGAGAGAAAAAGATTTGCTGTTGGTTTACACGATGTTTCTAAAATACGTTCTCATGAATTGATATATGCTGGTTTGCCTCCAGATCAAATTTCGTTTGTTCCTTTAGGTAATGAAAGAAATATGGGCGCTAAAGAAATTCTGAAAGAAACTCAACAAGGGAAAGAATATGGAAAACTCCTAGCTGGAAAAGATAGGTATCCGCTTTTTTATTCGAAAAATAATGAAATACTCTCTATGCCTCCTATAATTAATTCTGAGCTTACGAAATTAACAGACTCGACGACTACAATTTTAATAGATGTTACTGGCGATTCTTTTGAGACTGTAAAAGCAATAGCGCAAATGTTGGCAGTTAATATTGCAGAGTATGGTGGGGAAATAAGTAGCATACCAATTTTATGCAAAGAAAATGAGGGGCTTCACACACAATCGCTTACAGAGTTTTCTTACAAATCTGAATTTAACGAATTTAGATTAGACCCCAGTGAGGTAGAATCAGTATTAGGATTAAAAATATCACCAGAAAATCTTACAACTCTTTTAGAAAAATGTGACTTTAAAACATTATTACGTGATCATGAGTTAATTGTTCAAGTTCCGCGTTACAGACTAGATGTATTACATAAAGTAGATATAATTGAAGATATTGCAATAATGTATGGATATCACAAGATTGAGCCTGAATATCCAAGGCATTATACTCGTGGTAAATTGCATCCATTAACCTTAATACTCAGAGCTAGTAGAAATAGTCTTTCATTGTTAGGGTTCGTTGAAGTAAATAATTTTATGCTTGCTTCTGAACGTGAAATAGAAGATTTTACATTTGGCTTTGAGCCTATAAGAATAAATAATCCTAAACCAGAAGAGTTAAATGTTTTGCGAACGTCTATCATTAGTAAGCTACTAAGTTTTCTTTCAAAGAACAAAAACAAACCAAAGCCGATAAAAATTTTTGAAACTGGAGGGGTCTGCTACTCTATAAAAAACGTTTATAAACAGAGCTTTAATGTAGCAGCACTTATATGTGACAATATAGCAACATTAGCGGATATAAAGAGCTATCTTAATCAATTTGCTTTAGACTTAGGGCTTAACATTGAATTTAGAGAGAGAAAAATGGATTGTATAATCCCAAAAAGGGGAGGTAAAGTTTTTATTGGCGACTCAGAAATTGGTGTTATAGGAGAGATTAAACCCGAAATTCTTTTAAAAAGAAATATAGAATATCCAGTAGCGTTTTTTGAATTACGTCTTTTTGATTCGGATTTAACAAAATTGACTTTTTAAGTGAGTCTTAGAATATTTGAAACAGGTGCGGCCACTAAAGCCCGATTCGAGGGCTACAGTAAGGGGGCGTTATGCCCGCTATGAACTGTAGTGTCAGAGGTCGGGCGACAGGCCGCACCTTTAGCTATGCTTATAATAACCAAAGTGAATTTTATTTTTGATAAAAATGGGTGGCATTTCTCCAAATGCTACGAAATATATAATTCGTGCTACATGTGAAGTTGAAGGAATAGTCGATAAAAGTGACGTTATAGGGGCTATTTTTGGTCAAACAGAAGGTCTTTTCAATGAAGAATATGATTTTAGATCACTCCTTGAAAAGGGGCGAATAGGAAGAATTATAGTTGATTTGGAAGTACATGAAAACAAAAGCATTGGCAAGATACTAATACCTTCGAATTTAGACAAAGCCGAAACAGCGCTTATAGCTTCAATTGTTGAAAATATAGAACGCATAGGTCCTTATTCAGCAAAAATCACTTTAGAAGAAATAGAAGACACACGAGTAGAAAGAATAAACAAAATTATTTCAAGAGCAAAAGAAATTTTAGAAAATTGGGAAAGAAAACAGCAAAAGGTAGATGTAAAAGAGCTTTTACAGGATTTACTCGGTAGAGTCAGAGAAGCTTCTTTAATACAATATGGACCAGAAAAATTGGACGCAGGACCAGAAATTGATACGTCCGATTCTATAATAATTGTGGAGGGACGGGCCGATGTTTTAAACCTTTTAAGGTATGGTTATAGAAACGCAATATCTTTAGGCGGCGCCGCAGAAAAAGTGCCAAAAACAATTATAGAGTTGTCAAAAACAAAAGAAACTACAGTTTTCTTAGATGGCGACAGGGGTGGTGATCTCATTTTAAAGCGACTTTTAGAAGTTGCCGAAATCGACTTTGTAGCAAGGGCTCCTCAAGGAAAAGAGGTGGAAGAACTCACTGGAAAAGAAATCATGAAGGCGCTCATGTCAAAAGTTCCTGTAAGTGAAGTTGTTGGTCACATTCAAACTCTTCATGAGCAAATACCCAAACAAAGATTTCCCGTACCAGAAAAGATTTTCAACTACGTGAAAAATTTAAATGGTACGCTCGAGGCAGTTATTTTGGACAAAGACCTTAACGAAATTAAACGCATACCTGTTAAAGAAATGGCAGAAGTTTTGCAAGATATTAAAGACAAAATGCCTTTTGCGGTAGTTTTTGATGGTGTAATAAGTCAAAGAATACTCGATATTGCAATGGAAAAATCAATTCAATATGTGATTGGAAATAGACTTGGCAACATAGTTAGAAAACCAAGTGGTGTCGTTGTTTTAACTTTCGATGAAATAGTGAGTTAATGAATGAGAGTTCTCTCGTTTAATCAAAAAGAAGGAACAGTTTCTCTTCAAATTACGAACACAAATGATCTTTGGGTTTTAGAGACGCTTCTAACTAAAGGTTGTGAAGTAGAATCTAAAACGACGAGAATGATAAAAAGCAGAGATGGAACAGAAAGGGGCGAAAGAATTGCAACAAAGCTTAGGATCAAGGTCGAAAAAGTTTCTTACGAACCTTTTACAGATTCGCTTAGAGCTACTGGTAGAGTTGTTTCAGATCCCGACGAAATAGGTGTTTTGGGATCTTATCACACTTTAGTTATTCGTGTAGGGTCGATTGTAACAATTATAAAAGATACTTGGAGTAAAAGTGAACTTGATGAACTGAAAAGAGAAAATTCATTAAACCCACTTCTTATTATTTCTGTTGATTATGATGAAGTTGCACTTGCCAAATTATGGGATTATGGTGTACAAATTCTTGGAACATGGTTTTTAGAAAGGCCAGGAAAACAAGATGAAAAAATTGATGAAAAATTAGAAACGCAAATAATCAAATTGGCAACAGAATTAAAAAATTATATTGAAAATTCGGGTTTGCTTGTCTTTGCTGGCCCAACACATTTAAAAGAAAAAATAAGAAACCAGTTGTTTTCTATGCTTGGTATGCGAGCTAAAGATTTACAGTGGTATTTACTCGACACTTCTTACGGCGGAACGGCTGGTATTAAAGAAGCTGTTGAAAAAGTTTTAGAAAAATCATTTGTTCAAAAAATAAGGATAGGATACGAAATTAGAACACTGGAGCGCTTGATGAACGAATTGCTATCAGACGATGGCAGGGCGTTAATTGGATTAAGTGATGTAAAAAAAGCTATAGAGATGGGTGTTGTAAAAGAATTAATCGTTTCGGCTCGTATGTTCAAAGACAAATATGAGGAATTAATACCATTAATTGTCAAAGCAGAAAGTTTTGGAGCAAAAATTGTCTTTGTGTCAGAACATCATGAAAAGGGTGAGGAATTAATTGGGCTTGGAGGAATAGCTGCTATCTTGAGATTTCCTATTAAATTTTACAACACCTCATAAATTGGTTCATTGAAAACTGGTAAAAATCTTATCGTTTTGTTTCCTGATCTTCTTATCGCCGTGCCGTCATCTAACAATTCGGCTTTTTTGTATTGCTTGGCATAAAAAGAAGCAACTAACCTATTTCTATACTGAATTTGATATTTGGAAAGCACAGTGCAATAATGAACTGGTAGAATTTTTTGTAATTCTTTTAAAATACTTGTAATTTTATTTTCTGAAGCGGCCAATAATGCGTTTTGGCATTGATCATGTTTAATTTTAGCGGCGAAATAGTTTTCCTCATTTATTTCATATTCATCTAAAATCATAAATTGTGCACCGCATTCTTTTGCTCTTTTTGCAATTTCTATGTAATCTAACTCTGGTAGTGCTGGTATTTCGACACCCACTCGCCAAGGAAAGCGTGATGCTACTTGAATTGAATCCTCGACTCCTTTGGCTGCTATTATATGGAAGCGTATTTCATCTAAGCCAGAGATGAAAAGGCGTTCAGCGTTTTCGAGTTTTAAATTTGGAAAGCCACTATAAAGATGTATATGATGTTTTTTACCAAACTCCTTTTTTAAGGCTGTAATGTATTCTATAACTCTGTTTATGACAACTAGAGGTTCACCGCCAGTGATCGCAGTGCCCAACGCACCAGAATTACGCACCTCTTCTATTGCGTCTTCGACGCTGTTTACTAGCCTTTCGTTCGCGTAAACTTTATCTTTCCACATCTTATCAGAAGAAACTGGGCAGTAATAGCATTTATTAGGACAAAGACCAGTTATGAATAATGTCATCTTTCGGCCAATAAGACATAGTGCACAGCCTTCTTGTAATGCTCCATAAGATATATTAAGATTCCTCAATATCATCAAAATATTAAACTAATAAACCAGATTATTAAGGCTCCTATTACCAGGCGCTTTCCCGTTCTTCTTTCAAGACCTGTAGCCCATAATATAGTACCTATTAATAAAACCATAAGTGCTACAGGCTGTAAAATTTGTAATAGTGCCTTAAGAATTGAATATAGAAACCAATTTACGAAGCTTACGGTTTGATTCAAAGCGTTTTGCAGAATGCTCTGAACGTGAGATTCTAATGATGGTGTTGTTGATGACATCAAATATAAATTAGATGTGATGATAATAATTTACAAGATGGACAGATTGTTTTGTGAATGCGGAGAAAAAGCGGTGTATTTGGACAACAATTCAGGAATTTCATATTGCAAAAAGTGTTTCTTAAATTACATATATAAAAAAGCTGTCAAAACGATTAAGCATTATAATATGATAGAAATTGGTGATAAGATTCTTTTAGCGGTCTCAGGCGGTAAAGACAGTATCGTTCTAGTTGATATTATGGGCAAACTTGCCAAAAAACTACAAAAAATTAAACTTTTTGCGGTCACTATTGATGAGGGGATTGAAATTGAAGGTGGTAATTATAGAAACGAAGCCATTGAATATGCAAGAGTTATAACCCAAAAATACTCTATTCCACATAAAGTTGTTTCTTATAGGGAACTTTTTGGAGGTAGCCTGACGGAATATGTTAAAGCTAATGTGTATAAAGGTTCTGCTTGTAGCGTTTGTGGTGTTTTTAGAAGAAGGGCGATCAATTTGATTGCAGAAGAACTGGGTGCAAACAAAATTGCTACTGGGCATAACAAAGATGATGAGGCGCAAACAATTTTAATGAATGTTCTCAGGGGTGATTTAGAAAGAATTTTAAGATTGAATAACATTTCAGAGGAATTTATACCGAGAATAAAACCTTTACGCCGTATTTCAGAAAGAGAAATTGCGATGTATGCTTACTTAAAAGGGTATAAATTTCAAATTAATGAGTGTCCTTATTCTCATGACGCCATAAGAGATAAGGTAAGAGACGTTCTCGAGCAAGTTAGTACACAAATTAATGGCGTATATGATGCGCTTCTTAATTTTCAAGACAAACTCGTAAACTACATCACTATTCATCAAGTTACGCTTAATAAATGTATATATTGCGGGAAACCTACATCTCCTAAAAGTAAAATATGTAAACCTTGTGAATATAAATTAGAGTTTACTAAGAAGATCAATTATATTCATTCCAACGAGTCTCTGTAGAATTTAACCATTTATGATAACGTTAATATACTCATGGATGTGCTTATAATTGTTGTGAAATATGAGACCAAATCATTTTAGCAAGATGTGTTTTAAAAGCAGCATTCTCTTTTAACATCCTTAACTAGAAATCCTCATTGGTTACGAATTTGATACATTAGATCTTTTCCAATTCTGAGAGCGTTTCTCGTAGTTGATTTGGGTTATACCAATAATAACATATGCGCTTGTTTCATCCACGAAGACCCAACTATAAAGGCTGCTTGTATTTTACCTTAAGTGTACAACGTTATCCAGAATTCCTTAATATTTTAACTGAGGATTGATTTCCTTTATGGGTACTTTCCACAATTATTGCATTTTAGAGACGTCGAGATTTCATTGCGTCTATAAACAAAACCGCTAGACGTTGAGCTCAAACATCTTGTTATAAGTTAAAAGAACAAACTTATGTTGGGATTTTACGAGCACCAAAACCCATTGTGTACATATGTTTAAGTGTTATCTAGACGCCCTTTTCATACTCACCTTAAACTAGCTATTGCCCAAACCGCCTACCACTAGTGACACCTTAGCTGCGCGTTTACGCGCGCAATATCACCTTTTTTGGTGGAATTAAAAGCTTCAGAAAAAGACGCAAAAATAAAAAGAATGATCACGTTAGATGCGTACGGCAAGAATATAGGTATTAAGGTAATAACAGGTCATCGCCATCATACGCGAATAGTGAACTACGTTAGTTAAATGCTAATCCTCTACAAAGCACTAGGATTAAACACAGGTTTCCCTTGCTTTAGTAATTGACACCCTTTTTCACACCTGTTGAAAGTGATAGTTGTCGCTACTCGGTTATAGACCGCTTGCGTGAATGTTCAGAAATTAAAGTCAACATGAGCGCTTGGTCATTTTAATAATTGGGACTAGCGTGTTATCCAAAGAGTTCTACAACGACTAAAGCTCTTTACATCAGACGAAGGTTATGTGTGCAGTAATTTTGTTCCTAAGTATATAACTTGATTAGTTCGATTAAATTTATCTATACAATATTTAACAGAAACTCTACAAATTGTGAATTTTTATTCATAAATCTTGGTTTTTGTGACATGCTATTGAGTCGCTTGGTTTTCTATCGAATTTTCACCAATAATCAATTGGGTTTTTGATAACTCTTTTCTATCAAAGATTCTATTAAGGCAACACGAGAAGCATTAATATTGCCTCCAAAGAAAAGAAAAACAAATAAATTTCCCAATTTAAAATGGATTTGGGTAGGGCAGAGGGGCTCGCCCTCCCTCCACGTACGAAATGGGCGTAAGCGTATGCCAGTAACCCCCTAAATACGGAAGATATGAGAAGACAAACAGCTTCTCCCTTAACATGCAGCCTAGGGCTGAGGGGTGTATGGGGCCAATTTATCCATCCGTAGGGATGGATAAATTGGCTTACGGGAGGGACCGGGTCAGGCCCGGGAGGGAGCAGCCCAACTCCCGATCATACACGTTCTCAGTCTAATGGCAAAGACTTAAAGGGAGAAGACTTTGTCTTCTCATATCTTCCGTATTTAGGGGGGGCCATAGCTGGGGTCTCCTAGCCAGGTAGGGAGGGGGCTTGCTAAGCCCTTGGCCTAAAAGGCCGCGCGGGTTCAAATCCCGCCCCCAGCGCTTTTTACAAAAGCGCTAAAAGTTATGTAAATCTGCATCAAAGTTTGACATTTTGTACATTTACTAAAAACTTAGTATGGTCCGGCCGGGATTTGAACCCGGGTCACGGCCTTTCCCCATTAAAGCTCGAAAGGGCCGGATACTTGACCTGGCTATACGACCGGACCTTTAACTACAATTTGATTTTAGAAATTTAAGCGTTTTTAAGTTATTTCTCCTTGATATCTTCTTTTAGTTCATATTTGCTTCTAGTCTTCACAAGTAATTTAGTTTCTTCATCTACTCTCTTCTTTTCCTTTTCTTCCAAACTATTAACCGTTTTTTTGTTTTTCATATAATTCCCCCCAAGCCGTGCACATGGTGAATATTTCGCCCAGCTAAGTATCGAAAGACTCAGCCCTCGGGCTGTTAGTAGTGGCAGGCTGAACGCCTCGGCCGAAGCCTTGGCGCTTACACCCCCACCCTATCAACCCAGTCTTCTACTGGTGCCCTCGTCCCCCGTTCTATTAGAACGGGGGATTGGCCGCCTATTTTCGGGGCTGGGTTCCCGCTTAGATGCTTTCAGCGGTTACCCAGATACGGCGTGGCTGCCCGGCGTCTGCCTTGCCAGACAACCGGTAAACTAGAGGCCGCGGCGCCCCGTTCCTCTCGTACTAAGGGCACCTTCCCCTCAGGCGACCAGCACCCCCGATAGGGAGAGACCGACCTGTCTCACGACGGTCTAAACCCAGCTCACGTTCCCCTTTAATGGGCGGGCAGCCCCACCCTTGGCGGCTGCTGCACCACCAGGATGGGAAGAGCCGACATCGAGGTAGCAAACCGCGAGGTCGATAGGAGCTCTCGCCCGCGACGACTCTGTTATCCCCGGGGTAACTTTTCTGTCATGCCCAGCTCCCACCGAGGGAGGCATGAGCGGTCGCTAGGCCTGGGTTTCCCCTCCGAGTCCCTCGCCATAAGGACTCGGTCAGGCTGGCTTTTGCCCTTGCACTCTACGGCGGAGTTCTGACCCGCCTGAGCCAACCTTTGGGCGCCCACGATATCTTTTCGTGGGCGTGCCGCCCCAGCCGAACTGCCCACCTATTGCTGTCCCTCTTTCGAGGTTAGGGACACAGCTATGGATGGGCGGTGTTTCAACGGCGCATTGGCCATGGCCGGAGCCATGACCTCATTGCTCCCGCCTACTCTCCGCATCCACAACCGTATCCCAACAACAGGCTGCAGTAAAGCTCCACGGGGTCTTTTCTCCCGGTCGGGGGTCCCTGGACTATGCACCAGGTGACGTAGTTTCGCCGGGCCCCTGGTTGGGACAGTGGTGAGCTCGTTGATCCATTCATGCACGCCGGAACTTACCCGGCAAGGCATTTGGCTACCTTAAGAGAGTCAGAGTTACTCCCGGCCTTCAGCGGCGCTTCGCCCGGTTGAACCCGGGTTTGACGTCCCGCCAGTGGCCAGGATTCAGCCACCGTACACACCGTTACCGGCTAGCGGTGACCTATGTTTTTATTAAACAGTCGGCTCACCCTAGTCACTGCGACCTGGCACCACCACCTAACGGCAGGATGCCAGGCACCCCTTCTTCCGAAGGTACGGGGCTAATTTGCCAAGTTCCCTAACCAGGGATAAACCCGACACGCCTCGGGCTTCTCACCCAGGGGCACCTGTGTCGGATCTAGGTACGGTCACGGAGACTCCTTCCGACACCGTTTTTCATGGGCTCCGGGGTTCGGCCGAATCCCCCTTGCGGAGGACCGACCTAGCCTTGACTGGGTTCTCGTCATTACGACACTCCCCCAGCTTCGGCTAAGTCGACAGAGCGGCAACTCCGCTCGACCTACCCTGAAGCGTCAGGTGTCGGCGCGCCTTACGGCACGTATCTCCGTGGCAGGGGAATATTAACCCCTTTCCCTTTTTCGGTGACACCGAGTTACGGGTCACCTTAGGACCGGCTAACCCTTGGCCGAAGATCGTTGCCAAGGAACCCTGGCCCTTTCGGCGGAGAGGATATTCTCCTCTCTTTGCTGCTACTACCACCGGGATCCGCAATCCCAACCGGTCCACAGGACCTCACGGCCCTGCTTCTACCCAGTTGGGACGCCCTCCTACCCATACCGCTTGATACAAGCGGTATGCTGGGGTCTCGGCGGCCGGCTTGAGCCCCGTCCATCTTCGAGGCCTCACGCCTCGGCGAATGAGTTGTTACACACTCCTTAGAGGATGGCTACTTCTGGGCCCACCTTTTCGCTGTCTTAGGCGTGAGACGCTCTTTCGTGCACTTAGCCGGCACTTAGGGGCCTTAACCCCAGTGAGGCTTGTTCCCCTCTCGGACTACGAGCTTATCCCGTAGCCCCCACTCCGGCCTTCTCCGAAGCCGACGGATTCGGAGTTGGACAAGAAAGCGGAGCCTTTCGGCTCTCACTTTCTAATCCGTAGCTCTACCCCGTCGGCGATCTCTGGCCGGGCTGCGCTAGGACGCACTTCGGAGGGAACCAGCTATCACCGGGCTAGATTGGTCTTTTGCCCCTATGCCCGCGTCAGAGGAGCGATTTGCACGTCAGCACCCCTTCGGGCCTCCACCGAGCTTTCGCCCGGCTTCGCCCTGCGCAGGCATAGATCGCCCGGTTTCTGGTCCCATGACTGTGACTTCAGGCTCTTATCGGACCTCGCCCCTCACGCCAAAGGCGCTGCGGGCATGTCGGTTTCCCTACGGGTGCGGGTTAAAGAACCCTTACCCTCGCCACAGCCATGGACTCCCCGGCTCGTTTTCCAAGACGAACGGCACGACCCTGGTAGCTTACCCTCGTACTACCGCGTCGCCGCGGATTCCTTCGGGTAAGCTTGAACCCTTTCAGGCCGTACCGGGTATCCCCATCTGGTTTCAGGCGCTTTTCACACCCCTTCCGGGGTCCTTTTCAGCTTTCCCTCACGGTACTTGTCCGCTATCGGTCTCGGGACGTATTTAGGCTTGGAAGTCGGTGACTCCCATCTTCCCACACCCGTCAGGGCATGGTACTCTGGAACTTGGACAGGCCTTCTCCACTTCGCGTACGGGGCCATCACCCTCTATGGCGGCGTTTTCCAACGCGCTTCCGCTCGTGGAGTTAGGCCCTACTCCAAGTCCAAACCCCACACGCCCTAGCACTCATCGTGCTAGGATTCAGTTTGGCCTCTTCCCTTTTCCCTCGCCGGTACTCAGGGAATCTCGTTTTGATTTCTTTTCCTCCCCCTACTAAGATGTTTCCGTTCGGGGGGTTCCCGCGCCTCGTCGGCGCCTAGGCGGTTTACGCCTAGGGGAAGTCCCATTCGGGAACGCCCGGATCAACGATTGCATACATCTACCCGGGCAGTTTCGCCGCTCGCCGCGCCCTTCGTCGGCGCCCGAGCCAAGCCATCCACCAGATGGGTTAGCTGCCGAGTCTTTCGATACTTAGCTGGTTGGCGTATTCACCATGCACACGGCTTCATCGTGACAAGCAACCTTGCCACTAGCCCTTAACCCAGAATCCTTGCGGGTTCTGGGCCGCATTCATAAGGACGTTCGTCACCCGAATTTCCAGTCCCTAACCCTCGGTCAACTCAAAAGATACGTAGGAGGTGATCCGGCCGCAGGTTCCCCTACGGCCACCTTGTTACGACTTCTCCCCCCTCGCCGATTCCAGATTCGACGAAGCCTTAGCGACCTCGCCTCATCTGGAATCAGCTCGGGTGGAGCGACGGGCGGTGTGTGCAAGGAGCGGGGACTTGTTCACCGCGCGATGATGACACGCGATTACTGGGGATTCCAGGTTCACGAGGGCGGGTTACAGCCCTCGATCCCAACTACGGTGGAGTTTCAAGGATTACCTCCCCCTTTCGGGTTCGGATCCCATTGTCTCCACCATTGCAGCCCGCGTGCGGCCCAGGTGATTCGGGGCATGCTGACCTGCCGTTGCCCCCTCCTTCCTCCACCTTAACGGTGGCGGTCCCCTTAGTGTGCCCGCTTTCGCGGTCGCAACTAAGGGTGAGGGTCTCGCTCGTTCCTGGACTTAACCAGACACCTCACGGCACGAGCTGGCGACGGCCATGCGCCACCTCTCAGCGCGTCAGGCAAAGTCATCAGCTTGGCCTTCATCCTGCTGTCGCACCTGGTAAGGTTCCCGGAGTTGACTCCAATTGAGCCGCAGGCTTCACCCCTTGTGGTGCTCCCCCGCCAATTCCTTTAAGTTTCAGTCTTGCGACCGTACTCCCCAAGCGGCGGACTTAACGGCTTCCCTGAGGCACTGGCACGGCCCGAAGCCGTGCCAACACCCAGTCCGCATCGTTTACGGCTGGGACTACCCGGGTATCTAATCCGGTTCGCTCCCCCAGCTTTCGCCCCTCACCGTCGGACGCGTCCTAGCCAGGCGCCTTCGCCACTGGTCGTCCTCCCGGGATTATAGGATTTCGCCCCTACCCCGGGAGTACCCCTGGCCTCTTCCGCTCCCTAGCCCCGCAGTATCCCATGCAGCCCAACGGTTAAGCCGTTGGATTTAACACGGGACTTACGGGGCCGGCTACGAGCGCTTTAGGCTCAATAATCGTCCCGACCACTCGCGGAGCTGGTATTACCGCGGCGGCTGACACCAGTCTTGCCCCCCGCTTATTCCCCCAGATGCTTACTCTGGGGAAAAGCCAGCCTTAGCGGCTGGCACTCGGGATGGCCCAGTCACGGTTTCCCGCATTGCTAAGGTTTCTCGCCTGGTGCGCCCCGTAGGGCCTGGGCCCTTGTCTCAGTGCCCATCTCCGGGCTCCAGCTCTCACTGCCCGCATCCGTTATCGGCTTGGCGAGCCGTTACCTCGCCAACTACCTGATGGAACACAGTCTCATCCTTGGGCGGTACAGGGACATGCCCCTGCACCCTTTCGATGAGTACCCAATTCCAGGGTTACTCATCTATGGAGTATTAGCCCCAGTTTCCCGGGGTTATCCTCCTCCCAAGGGTAGATTGACCATGTGCTACTGAGCCGTACGCCACGCCCTCGCGTGGTCGAGGGCGTACGACTCCCATGGCTTAGTATCATCCCGATAGCAGTCGGGTCCGGCAGGATCAACCGGGTCTGTACGGTCGCATACACAGAGAGAAGAGAGTTGACCAAGGGGTTAGGAACCTTTGGCTCGGGTGACGAACGTCGGGCATGATCCAGAGGGTCAAGCCCCCATTGCTAAAATAAAGCTTTCTATACATGTACCCTTGAGCTGGAAGGCAACCACACATCGCGGGCCATAGCCCTGCTAGTGGTTGCGCCGCCACTCAGGGTGCAGAAAATATTGTATTAGAACACAAATATAAGCACTTCTCTGTCGTGATGCTCTACAGATAAGCCTTCATATCACACCCTGAGTGCTACCGAACAAAAAGCTCTAACGGTGTGATAATTGTTTTTCTTTGGGTGTTGTCGTAGAACATCCTTGTTCGATGCTTGGGGTAGCCAAACAACTGTTAAATGTTTTTATTTACGTGGTTTTGAAAGTTCGAACAACAGCTTTGTGAGGTCGAGCATCATAGTGTGTAGGCTACTAGTCACAAGACGTTTCTTAGTCCTTAAAGAAACCTGAACGTATTATAGTAGTTTAAATGTAACTCGAATCAAATTGTCTAGTCTCTTTACAAACCACAACTTAAGTTGTGGTTTACCACCACATCACGAAGCCATGGCGATAATTGAGTGCCCAAGGCTCAGATTCGAAGTTGAGGCTCTTTTCAACTTGTCCGTCTTTAAATCTCGACTTTAAGATCGGAATAGGGCTTTTTCATGAAACTAGAGGTCTGAGGTGCGAAAGGCGTTGAGGTGTTCTGAGGCCAAGCTTTAAAGAGGTGTGCGGTTGATTACGCGCTCATCAATTCGGCGCGGCGCCCATAATCCACATAGCATCCACGCGCTAAGAACGCTTAAATTGTTGTTAGATAAATGTAATTTAGGGGCTCGTAGCTCAGCTTGGTAGAGCGCTCGGCTGATAAGCAAGAGCGTAGCAACCGGGAGGTCGAGGGTTCAAATCCCTCCGAGCCCATGGCTATGCAGTTCTATAACTAAATGAAAGTCTTTTTAGCGTTTAACAAGTTTATCGCTAGCTGATGAGATTGTGCCTAGGCAACGGTTTTGCACGCTTTTCATGCTTACGCTAATGTGGACACTATAGATAACGACGTTTTTAGATTGGTGTCATTCTTTATTTACTTACAATAGCACACCAAGCAGGCGTAAAACCCACGATATTTACCAAAAGTTATGATTTGTTTAGCTAAGTCATAAGAAGTATAGGAGCGCTCTAATGGGTATTCAATTTAATCAGATAAGTTTATATCACTAATTAAATTGAGAAAAAGTATGACATCAGCATATGTGTTAATAAATACTGAAATTGGAAGCGAGGACGAAGTGTTAGCCCAATTAAAGCAGATACCTATGGTAAAAGAGGCGCACCTAGTTTATGGTGTATATGATGTCGTTGCGCTTGTTGAGGCGCCAGATTTAGATAAATTAAAAGAAGTTGTAACATGGAAGATCAGAAAACTTGAAAAAGTTAGGTCTACTCTCACAATGATAATTGTGGAAAAGACTAAATGACTTTGATGAAGACAATTAAAGATTTTTTGAATAACCAAATATTCATTGGAATTGATGATAGTGATAGTAAGATTGGTGGATGTACGACTTTCGTTGGATATTTGCTGATAAAAGAATTGATAAGACAAGGAATAAACGTGGTCGATATTCCAAGACTAATTAGGCTAAATCCTAATGTGCCTTGGAAGACGAGAGGTAATGGGGCAGTAGGGATTACCGTTTATTCAGAGGATATTGATAGAGTATATAATGTTGCAGTAGAAATACTTCAGAAGATCGAAGAAGAAGTTGCGTCAATGCCCGCCTTGGTTTTAATTGATCAAAAACAAAGAGAATTCATAGAACCTATTATAAAAGACGCAATTAACAGAATAATTGAACCTGAACTTGTGGATAAAGTTATTGAAAAAGCGAAAATAATTAAGTATGCGAAAAGAAGGCTAGGGTTAGTCGGTGCTTTGGCTGCAGCCACGCTCCTTTTACTGGAAGGAGACTACACATATGAACTTCTTGCATACAGAAAACCCGAATTTATAGGTACAAAAAGAAAAATAGATATTGAAAGTGTTCGTGTTATTGATCGCCTTTACCGAAAATATACTTTTAATAATATTGATGGGAAAAGGTTGCTTTTAACGCCTCATGGTAAAGATCCAGTTTTGTATGGGATAAGGGGCGAAGATCCAAAAAAGTTAATTGAGGCAAAAAAGTTTATAGTATCAGAGGAGCCACTAGGATGGATGGTTTACATAACAAATCAAGCAACCGATCAACATTATGTAAATAGAAAAATCTCTGAATTGAAACTAGGAGACTCAGTTAGACTTAATGTGTTCGTTAAAAGTTCGCCCAAAATTAGGCAAGGATGTGTAACACTAGAAGTCGGAGATCATGAATACACTCTGACAGCGCTCTTTTTTAATGAGGTAGGATTGATGAAAGACATAGCTACAAAGTTAGAACCGCAAGACGAAATAATTATAATGGGTGGTGTAAGACCGTTTTTAGACTTTGGAATTAATGTGGAAAAACTCATAGTAAAAAAATTAGCAAAAAAAATTATTACACTTAATCCCGCTTGTCCTCGTTGTAAAAGAACTTTGCAAAACGAAGGAAAGGGAAAGTTCAGGTGTAGGTTTTGTGATCTTAAAGGTTTATCTCTTCCGAAAAGAACGTTTTTTGTATCTAGAGAAATCGTACCCGGTTTGTATTTGCCCCCAATAAGGTATTTTAGGCATTTAATGAAACCTTTAAAGAGATATGGAAAAGAAAAAAATGGTAGAAACTACTCATTAAATGAGTATAAAATGATTGAATAATTATTATAGCGGGGGGTGGATTTGAACCACCGACCTCAGGGTTATGAGCCCTGCGGGGTAACCAGGCTCCCCTACCCCGCTAATATAAAGCTACTATAAGCAGATTTTTAAGGGTTTAGTGACTTTAAAAAAAGAATACCACTGTTTGTATTTATGGAAGAATTTAAGCTTACGCTTGAAAAAGTCTTAATTGCACAAAAAAGAATCCAAGACTTAGTGCACAAAACACCACTGGAGTTTAGTAGAACTCTTTCTAATATGGCTGGAATTAAAACATATTTAAAGGAGGAGAATTTGCAAAGAACGGGCTCTTTTAAAATTAGAGGGGCTCTTAATAAGATTAGAGCCCTAGATCCAATCTTATTAAGAAAAGGCGTCGTAGCCGCTTCGGCTGGTAATCACGCTCAAGGGGTTTCTTTAGCATCTAGTGTGGTTGGCGTAAAAGCCAAAGTATTTATGCCTTTAGGAACGCCTCCTATAAAGATAGAGGCAACTAAATCATATGGCGCAGATGTTGTATTGGTTGGTGAAGATTTTGAAGAAGCTTATGATGCAGCTATTCAATATTGCGAAAAAAGCGGTGCTGTTTTTATACACCCTTTCGACGATGAAGAAGTGGTGGCTGGTCAAGGCACAGTTGCTCTCGAAATTCTACAAGACATTTCTGAATTCGATGCGGTGCTCGTACCTATTGGAGGTGGTGGTCTAATATCGGGAATTGGTACCGTAATAAAAACCGTTAAGCCTTCAGTTAAGGTGATAGGCGTACAAGCAAAAGGGGCGTCTTCTATATATGAATCATTCAAACAACATAAAATTATTGAATTGTCTACTACCTCAACTTTTGCCGAAGGAATTGCTACGAAAAAACCATCTAAAAGGATTTTGGAATATTTAGAAAGTGTCGTTGATGATATTGTTCTTGTAGATGATGTAGAAATCGCATATTCCTTGCTTCTTTTGATGGAAAGAGCAAAATTGGTTGCAGAAGGTGCTGGAGCCGCATCATTGGCGGCTATGCTTTTTAATAAATTAGCTTCTGGAATTAAACAAGCGGTGTGTGTTATTAGTGGTGGAAATATTGATTTATTAACTTTAGATCGGGTTCTCGAGAAAGGACTTAAAAGGGCTGGTCGGAGACATCGCATAAAGATTAGACTAAAAGATAGACCTGGCGAACTCAATAAAGTTTTAAATGTTTTAGCAAAAAACCAAATAAACATACTTTCCATCGACCACGATAGATTAAATTATGATGTAACAATTGGAATGGCTGACGTAACTTTAGACATCGAAACAATAAGCATGTCACAGTTTTCTAACACATTAGACGAACTCAAAAAATTGAATCTTTTTGTCCAAGAAATTCCTTAATTTTAAAGTTTAGGAAGACTTTTAAGTGTTTTAAGAAAGAAACCTTTTGATCCAATATGGAAAAGGGTCCTAAAATTATCATAGAACCACCTGGTCCCCGTGCCAAACAAATCATTGAAAGAGATAAAAACAGTGTTATGCAGTCTTTTTCGAGATGGTACCCTCTTGTGGTTGATAAAGGCGATGGTGTGTTCATTTATGATGTTGATGGAAACAAATATTTGGATTTTAATGCTGGAATAGCGGTAAATGCGCTTGGTTATTCAAATAAAAGACTACAAGAAGCCATAACGAATCAAACTCAAAAACTAATACATTACTCTTTTACAGATTTTCTCTATGAATCAACGGTAAGGCTCGCGGAGAAACTTATAGAAATTTCTCCTATTAACAAAGATGTTAAGATCTTCTTTGGGAATAGTGGGGCCGAAGCAAATGAGGCCATGATGAAGGTTGCAAGATGGAGTACAAGAAGGCAAAACATTATTGCGTTTATTGGCAGTTTTCATGGAAGGACATATGGTGCAATGAGCCTTACGGCGAGTAGGCCTGTACAAAGAAGATTTTTTGGTCCGTTTGTTCCTAATATTGAGCACGTGCCCTTTCCTTACTGCTATAGATGCCCATTTGGTTTGAACCCGGAGAACTGCGATTTATTTTGCGTCGATTATATCGAAGAACAGGTCTTTCAGAAATTTGTACCTCCAGAAGAAACCGCTCTATTCATAGCAGAAGCTATACAGGGGGAAGGTGGCTATATTCCTGCTCCAGAAGCCTACTTCAAAAAACTTAAAAAATTTTAGACAAATATGGCATTCTGCTTGGCGTTGATGAAGTTCAAAGCGGAGTTGGAAGAACTGGTAAATGGTTTGCCATAGAGCATTATGGAGTTAAGCCTGACTTAGTGAGTATAGCTAAGGCTATTGGCGGTGGATTACCACTTGGTATACTCCTTGGTCGCTCTGAGCTTATGGAATTAGACGCTGGTTCGCATGCTAGCACTTTTGGAGGTAATCCAGTTTCTTGTGAGGCTGCACTAATTGTAATTGATGAAATTGAAAAAAGAAGATTATTGGAGAAAGTCACTTTGAACGGTGAATATGTTTTAAAAAGGTTAAAGGAATTTCAGGAAAAAATTGAAAAAATAGGAGACGTAAGAGGAAGGGGATTAATGATTGGTATAGAGCTGGTGAAAGATAGAAAAAGCAAGGAACCAGCCACAAAAATGCTGGAAGAGGTTTTAGTGCGATGTTGGAAGAGAGGGCTTGCCATAATTGGTGCTGGAAAATCTGTGATAAGAATCTGTCCCCCTCTTATTATAGAAAGAGAGGAGCTAGATATTGGGTTAGACATACTAGAAGCGGTTCTTAAAGAAACAGAAAAGTAGCCCCCACCCCTCTGCTTCCATTGGAAACATCGAAACTAATAGAAAAGAATCTATTTAAGTTCTGTTTCCGCTGTTTTGGTTTCCATTAGATCCAGTAGAACATAACGGGTGGGGGGGTGCAAACGCTTTAATTACCAAAAACCCACAATCATTTGTGCTACGAGTTTCATATGTATACTACAACAAACTCATAACCCCTCTAGTTCCACTGCAACAACTCGAATTATAAATAGACATCATTTAAACAGCACTATAAGACGCTGTTTGTGAATAACTCTGCGGAGACTCAATTCTAAGCATGTTTGGTACAGACAATCACTGTTTTTTAGACAATACTAAAAACAATTAGTACTCATAAAGCGCTACCACAAAATAACCAAAAGACCTAAAACCGCAGAAGATAAAAACGAAAGCATAACTAAAAGCGTCCCCTTGTCAGCTGCTTTTTTTAATGAGATCATTGCCTCGTCACCTACAATCTTTGTTTCGAAAGCTATTACGCTTCTATTAAATTTTGCTCGTTGTGCGTTTCTCTTTGACATTAACAAAGCTTCTTTAACTGCATTAAGCAAGCCTACCCCATCCGTTGAACCACCTGGTTTATATCCCAATCTGTGTTTTTTACCGCCAGTGTTCCAATGATTGTCAGTAGTAACAACTTCTGAAAGCGAGAAGCCAAGTTTTTCTGCTTCTTGTTGTATTCTTTGAGCCATGCCGCACGCTAAATTATTAGAATCTATGGAAATAAACGTAATGTTGTTTGACCCAAAAAAGCTTAAGACTCTAATGCCACCTGGTCCTATGTCTTCGGTATGAAAACTAGTATAACCATATCCTACTTCGCGAATTTTTATTTCACGATCTTGACTAGCCTTAAGCAAAGCAATTAATTCTAACACCTGAGTTTCTTCGCTTTCTGTATATATCGCTTCATTTTCGTCGCAGATTCCATTGTGTCTATCTACTATATCTGTTCGTTCATCAACAGCGCAAACCACTCTGTTTGGCAAATCTTCTGTGCTATTAACTTTGCTTACGAAAAACAAAAAATTTTCTCCAAATCTGTATTTAGAAATTTGGATTTTTCCATTTTCGCCGCATGAAAAAGAAAGTTTTTCCAGTTCCTTACCGCGATCTTCCTTATTTTTGACGCAATCTCTGATAAGATTAACAATTCGTATGCTTTCTCTTCGTGAAGTAAGGTTAAATGAGTGATTAGATGCACCATGGACAACAAACGGATTTAAATCATAAAGAGCAGAGTACAAAATAGAAGGCAATTCGCCACTGCCTATTTGTCTTAATGGGCCTGGATGAATATAAGGAATTATAAAGGTACAAATCGAATCATCATTTTCATTTGTTATATGATAAACTGAAATCTTTGCCACGTGTCTTTTTCCAACCTTATCTAAAAGCTCATCAAAAGCAACAGATTCTTGATCCATCCAAGATTTGGCAAACTTTGAAATTGCATCCAATGCAGTTAAACCATTAAGTTTAATTTTCTTTAAGAAAAAAACATTAATGATAAAAATTAAAAGCGCACAAAAATACAATAAAGCCGACTTCCAAATACTCATTGATACGCTAATAAATAGCGGTAAATAAGAAATGATGAGTAAGAATCCATAAAAGATAGTTTCTATAATTCTCTTCCCAAACACAGTAAAGTTGGTTATCATATATATGTACATAGCTATAACATTAGCAGTAACAAAGAAAAACGAACCAATAGTAATATTTATTTTATTAAAAACAAACACAAAAACCAAAGACGTAAAAACGATTGTGTTAATTATTAGGTACATATAAGCGATCCTTTTTGTTTGCCCATTACTTTCATTTTGTCTTTTATTAAACGGGACAAAGATAAGAAGAAAGTAGAGAACACATGAAATCATAACGAACCTAAAAGAAACATGAAAGAGTATTGATGCTAAAATATATTCAGCTAAAATAAAACTTATGCTTTTTCGAGTAGAGATCGATCTTGGTAAGAGACGGCGTCTTATAGGAAAGCTATTACGATTCATTCTTTTTTAATTTTATTGGCTAAGGCTTAAGTTAAACGCCTTAAAAATAATTAATTGAAGTGAATTGATAGATGGTATTGAAGTAGAATCGTGGTCTACTGAAGAAATTTGTCCAACTTGTGGCCTAAAAGGCTTAGAGCTTCGACACCTAGTTTATAAGAAAGATGAAGGGTTTGAATTATTTATCCAAGTGTGTCCAAAATGTGGTTTTAAAGAGCATGAATTTATGGACGTTTTACAAAGAGGGTATGTAAAATACACGATTCACGTAAAAAGAGCTGAAGATTATAATACACTGATCTATAGATCCCCTTCAGGGTTGATAACAATACCAGAGCTCGGAATTGAAATAACTCCCACATCAAGAACTTTGCCCCGAATAACTACAATTGAAGGATTTATGACTGAAATAAGAGACAGACTTTTGGCTTTATTTTCACCTGAAGAAATAAACTCAAAAATCGAAAAGCTTAACGAAGCATTAAAGGGCAAACTTCCCATAACTTTCGTTTTGGAAGACAAATCTGGTTCTTCATGGGTAAAACCAAAAGAAGGAACGCTTGTGGAAAAAATTAGATAATTCCAAAATGGGCTAGTGCGATAATAAATGAAAAAATTCCCGCAACTGCAATTATATAGCCAGGTTTTAACTTTAAGCCAAGGTTTTCCTCCTCATAAAACCTAACAAGCCCAGCACTACTCATAGGAGCACCTTGTCGTCTTTTTCGTCGTGAACTCATATCTTATTAACATTCCATAGAATTATAAATGACTTTCTATTATCGTAGCGTTGTTGATTAGAATTAACTCTACGTCAAAAAGCGGTAATTTATAGGCGTCAACAAATTTGGTGACTGCTCCAAGTGACCAGAAAGCATGCGCAACAGACGTGAAATTATTGATAACCTTATTCGAAAGGGCAATCAATTTACAGAGAATTAGACGCAAACAAAATTGCTATGTGTTTCATCAATAATATTTAGGAGGGTGTCCTAAACACAAAAATCGGTAATCAAATACCGTACATTTTAAAAGTTGTTACTAGTTGCAAGCGCTTTTATAACTCCCACCCTAAACACTACTTATGTCTTCTATAGACGAAGTCGCATTACCGATTTGTACTTCGTGCAGAACTCCAATCATATTAGGGGAAAAAGGCACCAAGTTTTTGTGCCCTAAATGTGGTGTTGTTGTCATTTGGCGTTGCGCAAAGTGCCGTAAAACCGGAACGAATTATAGGTGTCCTAACTGTGGTTTTGAAGGGCCATGAGAAAACTTCTCATAATACCATTGCTCAGCGATCTTTATTAGTTCCTGCTTTAAATCATCTAAACCAAAACCAGTCACATTAGAAATACAAAACCGATTATCACTTATTTGTAACAAATCAGCATGAGTTTCGACAACCAAGATTGGCATTGTAGGCATAGTTTTTTTAATAGAAGATAGAATTCTATTTTGATAAACAAGGGAATAGCCAGCGCTTTCTGTTGGGTCAATTAAAAAAACCACAAAATCAGCTAAATACTTAAGAATTAAATATGCTTTTTTTTCGTAAACGCTTCCTTTCTCTAATGGCCTATCTAAAATTCCTGGAGTATCATAGACAACGATTTCGAATTTTTCATTAGAAATTCTTCCTATGTTAATCCTTTTTGTCGTAAATGGATACTTACCGATCTCAAGTTTTTTCCCCGTCAGGTTGGCAACCAACGATGACTTTCCTACGAATGGCGCCCCTACTACAGCAACCTTAAAAACGTTTGGTTCTATGTCTGGTAATTCGTTAAGTTTTTTATGAGCTTCTCTTAGTTTATGCATTGTATAAGAATTTTTTCTTATCACATACATTGCTCTTCCAAGGAATTGTTTTAGAAATATGTTTGATTTTGTTTTCTCTTTTATTATAGCCTTTATATAATTTCTTGCTAAAATTCTGATCTTTCTCTCACTTTGTAGAATTTTCTCTAAATCGTTTATTAAACAACCAAACCCTCCCTCGTACAGGAATTCGCAAGCTCCAACATAAAAGGGATGTGCATTCTTAATTTGCAAATAAACTTTTTTTAGTTCAAAAATTTTTGAAGAATAAAGAGAAGAAAAAAGCTTTATCTTTTTTATCGGTAGCAAAAAAGCAGACTTCACAGACGCATCAAAACTGATTGAAGCTATTTTGTTAAATAACCACTTTTCGATTTCTTCGAAAAGTGAAACTTTTGATAAGTCACGAAAAGGATTGGGTATTTTGTTTTTCGATTCCATTGCAAATCCATCTTTTAGAGATCCAAAGAACTTGATCATTATGTGAAATCTTAACTATTCTATGAAAGGGAATATATTTTGCGTTGTGTTTTTCTCCTATTCTAAAGTAATTTTTTGATATGTCCGTAATCTTTTCTGCTTCGCAACAATCCAACGTTATGGTATTATTTTTCCTCTCAATGAAATATATTTCTCCTTTTCCACGGTATCGTGGATCCCATTTAATTTTGTTAAGTAAATCGCGAATGGTTGTTTTCATACATTATTTATTTATTTGGTGATAAATAAGTTATGTCTTTATCGTTTGTAATATGATACACAATGAATGTAACGTTTATGTTCTACGGTTTTGTGTATACCGTAACCAGACAGATAACAATAAATTAGTGTAAAGGTTGCTCAACACAAAATGAGCTTTGAAGTTTTGGTAGGCGGAACCACCGTTGGAATTAAAACAGTAGAAGGCGTAGTACTCGCGGCAGACAAACGTCTTGTCTATGGTTACACAATTTTATCAAAATCCGCAAAAAAAGTTTATCCTATAAATGATCGAATTGGTGTAGGGTTTGCTGGTTTGATTGGCGACATGCAAGCATTAGTTAGACGGGTAGTCTCTATGGTTAATTTATATGAAATTGAAAACGAGACAAAAATTTCAGTGGCTTCGGTTGGTAAGCTTTTAAGCGTTATTCTTTATAATTCTAGATTCACTCCCTATCTTACCGAAACGATTTTGGGAGGATATGATAATAATGGTTTTCATTTGTATACTCTTGATGCATTAGGATCACTCTTACTTGAAGATTATACAGCTATAGGAACGGGTGCAGGTATAAGTCTTGGAATATTAGAATCTGAATATAAAGAACAGATGAGTCTTGATGAAGCTATTGGATTGGCGATAAAATCTGTAAAACAAGCAATTATGAGAGACATAGGTTCAGGAGATGGTATAGACCTTCTTATAATAACTAATCAAGGAACCAGAGAACAAACATTCGCATTAGAATCCAAGTAACGGTGTAGAAAAATGCTTGAAGAAAGAGAAAAACTGATCAGGCTTTTACGTATGCAGCTACGTGAAAAAGAAAAACTTCTAGATAAATGTAGTAAGATAATTGAATATTGCGGAACAGCAATATCCCTTATACATAGAGGTGAAGCAAAAAAAGCAAAAAAGCTACTTAACATGGCAAAAAGAATTAAAAAAAGTCTTAAGATAAGTTCAAGTAATTACGCAGAGATAATAAAAGACGCAATGATAGAGTATGTTGAAGCGCAGTGCCTTTATCACTTTGCAAAACAAGGAAAACTGCCACCTTACGAAAGTTTAGGCGTAGAGCCAGATGAATACCTTTTAGGGCTTGCTGATTTTATAGGCGAATTACGGAGAATGTGTTTAGAACAAATAAGACACGACAACTATAAAGAAGCGTCAAAGACATTTGAGCAAATGGAACAAATTTATGAATATATCTGGTATTTTGAATATCCTAAAAAAGTCATCAAAGGACTTCGACGCAAACTTGATATTAACCGGAAGCTCATTGATGAAACCAGACTGGCTTTGACACAAACTCATATAGCTTTAACAGGGCGTGATTTAAGTGGTGGCAATTAAAAGAACAATTTTAGGCAAACCTGGTGAAAGATGGTTTGATTTCGCAGATGTAATAGTAGCGCTTATTGAGTTTGGTGGAATGAATGGCTTTGTACGAATATCTGGATCTTCCTTAGGTAGTCTTTTAGGCATTTCTCAACAGGCTGCTTCTAAAAGGCTAATAAAAGCATCGGAAGCCGGCTTCATAGAAAAGAGAATTACCACGATGGGCTATGAATTCACCATTAGCGAAAAGACAAAGTGTCAAATTAGGGGCTTTATTGATAAGATTATGTTACCATTGAATGACGACAAAATCAAGGCTGTTGTCGTTTCTGGTGTTGGAGAAGGAAAGTTCTTTCTTGAACTACCCGGTTATAAAAGACAATTTGAACAAATTTATGGATTCAAACCCTACCCAGGCACATTAAATCTGAAAAGCGATCAAAATGTTTTTCAAGTCTTTAGAAAATATCCAGCAAAAATTATTAATGGATTTAGAAAAGGCGATAGAGTATATGGTCTTGTAGTTTCTTATAATGCTAGAATTTATCATGGTAATGAGTTCTATGATTGTGTAGCAATTTTTCCTGAAATATCAAGATATGGCGATGACGTTGTTGAGTGTATAGCGCCAGTTAACTTAAGAAAAAAGCTACAGTTAAAAGATGCAGATGTAGTCTATATTGAACCTCGTTTATAGTTACCTTTATTGTTTTTCATAAATTTTTAAGATACGCCTAATGATTGCTGAAGAACTACTTAGAGGGGAATCAGAAAATCTTTGCGTCAGTTTTATAATTTCTGTAGTAAGCCCACGTCTTTTAAGATCTTCTTGTAACTTTTCAGGTGGATATTGTTCATCTGGCCCTAATATGATAATATCAGGTTTTATTTCTTCTACGGGTTTTAAAAAGTCATTTTCATCGCCTATTATCACATAATCAACGGGTTTAAGATTTTTTATCACTTCTGCTCGTTGCTCTTCAGGAATAATTGGTGGTCTACCTTTTGCTTTAGTTACATTTACATCTTTTGCCACTATAACGTATAGTCTTCCGTGTTTTTTTGCAAACCAAAGAAATTTTATATGCCCCAAATGAATTAAATCCCACGTTCCTACAACTAAAACTTTTTTGTTTTGATTAACCCATTTAGGCGTTAAACCTCTGCTGAGCAAAACTCCGTCAGTTACACCTTCTGCGTAAGAAGCGCAAACTATGGCCGTTATATAATCTTGGTGTGAATAGTAATATTTGGCGTCAGCAAGATAATTTCTTATATGCTCTAAAATATGAGATTCAACGTTAGCCGTTTTAAGATCATTAAGCACTGCCTCAAGATTTGAGATGTATTTTTCTGCCAATTCTTTCAATTGTTCTTGCATGTGATTCAACCAATTTTTGATTAGCGCCTAAATTGATAAGGGCTTTGGCTTCTATTGGATCAATTTTCCCAGGAATAACAAGAACTTGGGGGAAACGTCTGTCGTGCAAATCTTTAAGTCTAGCTAAACTTTCTATATAGATCTTTTGATCAAAACTGTTAGCTCTTCTAATTCCAATTCCAATAAGATTATTAGCTTGAGTTACTCTATTCAATTCCGCTAGAACTAATTCAGCAGCACGAGAAAAACTGAGAAAACGATTCTTTTCAACATCAATATCAAGTAAAAGTAATGTATGAAGTCCTTTTTTTAAGTTATCAATTAGTTTTGAATAACTCGATTTGGGATTATAAATCGGTGATGGTTCTAATATTGTTGCTGGAGGGCCCGCTTTATAAATTTGTAATCCAGTTAAAGAAAAAGCGACAACGAAAATTGATATGCCTGGAACATAAAAAGTAGTAATTCCAGCATCTTCCGCGTCAAGCTTTGCTGTCATATGTGTCGTTGCTAAAAAAGGGTCTCCTGGAATCACAATTGCTACCTTTTGTTTCTTTGCTAATTCTATAATTTTATTAAATCCTTTCCCCTCCAAATCTTCTCTTTTCAGTGGCTTGACCTCTTTTTTATTAGTCTTGAAAATTTCAAAAAATTAAATCTAGGTACCAATGAAGTATAAGAATCTAAAAAAATAAGATCAGATTCTTTTAATGTTTCAAGCGCTTTCAGGCTTATGTCGTTGGCGCTTAGACCTAATCCAACAAATGCTAACCAAGGCATAAAAAAGTTTAATCAGAACTTTCTGATTCTTTCTTTTCTGATTCTTTCTTTTCTGATCCCTTGCTAGCACTGCTTGATTTTGCTGCGGCGACGACATCGTCAATTCTTAAGATCGCAGAAGCTGCTTCTACCGCTGATCTGATTGCTTGTATTGTAAGGTTTGCTGGTTCAATAATCCCATACTTGAAAGCATCAATAGGCTTCCCTGTTGTTATATCAACGCCATATACAAAACCATCTTGCTTAGTGTGAACTGCTCTGAGTTCCGTTATTACGTTTATTGGATCTAAACCGGCGTTTTCAGCTAGTGCTTTTGGTATTATTTCAACAGCGTCAGCAAATGCTTCTACAGCAAGCTGTTCTTTCCCACCAACTTTTGTAGCGTACTCTCTAACTTTTCGTGCAATTTCTACATACGTGGCACCAGCACCAGGTAGTATTCGTGGGTCCATTACCGCTGTACCTACAGCTTTAAATGCGTCATGTAAAGAACGTTCAATTTCATCTACGGCTCTTTCTAACCCAGCTCTTACTACTACACTCACAGCCCGCGGGTTCTTGCAACCTTCAACGAACACCATCTTTTCGTTGGCGACGCGTCTCTCTTCCACAAGCTGCGCTTCTCCCAAGTCCTGAGGAGTAAGGTCGTCTATGTTTGTCACAATTCTTGCGCCAGTTGCGCGCGCAAGCTTTTCCATATCGCTTTGCTTTGCCCTTCTTACGGCGAGGATGCCCTTCTTAGCGAGGAAGTGCTGCGCCACGTCGTCTATTCCTTTTTGACAAATCACCACATTTGCGCCAACCTTCGCGAGCTTCTCAACCATCTCTCTTAGTATTTGCGTTTCTTGGTCCAAGAACGCCTTCATTTGTTCTGGATTTGTAATTCTAATTTCTGCGTCAATTTCAGTTTTTTCGATTTCTAGTGGTGTGTCGAGCAACGCGATCTTTGCGTTTTCAACCCTCTTTGGCATACCAGGGTGTACCACTTCTTTGTCGATCACAACACCCATTATGAGCTGTGTGTCTAGCGCGCCACCGCCTTGTTTCTTTATTACTTGAATTAAATCAACATCGACGTAGTTCTTTTCGCCGCGTTTTTCTGCGATCCTTAGAACCGCATCAACGGCAATATTAGCCAAATGTTCCTTTGCATCAGATACAGATTTACTGTTCATAGAAGTTATTGCTATTTTCTTTAAAGTTTCTTTATCAGTCAGCTGAATTGGCTTGGCTATTTGAGCTATGACTCGCATTGCCTCTTCTTCTGCTTTTCTGTATCCTGAGACTATCATTGTTGGATGGAGTTTTTTGTCTACCAGCTCTTCAGCTCTTCGTAAAAGCTCACCAGCCAAAACCACTGTAGTCTTTGTCCCATCACCAACCTCGTCGTCTTGAGTCTTTGAAATTTGAACCATTAGTTTGGCTGCTGGATGTTGCACGTCCATATTTTTAAGAATGGTAGCACCGTCGTTAGTTACAGTTATTTCGCCAAGCGAGTCAACTAACATTTTATCTAAGCCTTTTGGCCCTAGCGTCGTTCTTATGACTTCGGCAACTGCTACCGCTGCCGCTATATTTGAATGTAGCGCCTCTCTACCTTTTGATCTTTGAGAACCTTCTTTTAGTATAAGAACTGGTTGTCCACCAACTGCAGGTACTGCAATTGCCATAATCTCTCACTACTTAATGAAGTGTAGAAGTTGGGTTTTTTAATCTTACGATAGCAGTAGATAGTGTCAAATAACCGCTGTATTCACTTGGCGAAAGAGCGCTTTATTCCAGTGTAAAGTTTGGAAGAGCAAGAGGAATAATGGACGATTCTATGCGTTATGGTCACAACAAAAGAGTGTATGTTGAGGGACGCGGTTTAGTCGACCCAACCTGTTTTTTGCTTGAAAAAGACACGAGTGTCAAGCTAGAAAAAGGCGCGACAATTGGATCGCGAATCGCGTGTTTAAATAAGTTTGTGAGCCTACAAGCATAGAAGTGGCTCATCCAGCTGCCATCAATAGTCGAATTATGTCTAGAATACAATGTTTCTTAGGAATCGGTATTCAAGTGTTAGATGATTGCTTATTAGGTGTTAAGTCAGGAACGCTATCAAGTTTCTACACAACACGTTTTCGTAAGATAAAAACATAGACAAGTAAAATGTTTTTAAACTTACATGAATACTTAAGCCGCTTATGTTCTGAACGACAACGTTAAAAACTTATTCCAATTCAACGAATTTTCGTACTTGTTTATATACCATTTATTAAGCAAATCTCTCAACTTAACGTCATTAAATCCGTCGTGGTTATAAAGATAAAAAGTTTTATCTAATGTGATTTTGAGCATTCAGGCGTTATACCTCAAAGAAAGCATTTCGATAATATGTTGCCTAATGCATTGACTAAAAACAATGCGAAGACAATAAATGCAAGTATTAGGATTGATCATTATTAGAGTTTTTTAAATATTCAAGCAATAGCCCCCAACTTAAAGTAAATATCATTTGCATTGATAGAAAATTAACCATATATATTAGATATTCATTATAAAAGAATATGGGTAGAATTAAAACTAGATCAATAAAAAGAGTAGGCAAACAACTGGTAGAGAATTATCCAGAGTTGTTTACTAAAGATTTTAGGCAAAATAAAAAAATTTTAGTAAGATTTTTAGAAACGGATTCTAAGAAAACTCTAAATAAAGTAGCTGGATATATTACTCGCCTAATTAAAATTAGAGAAAGTAAGGTTGAAGTCATTGAAGAACTTTAATTAAATACACGGGAATGATGTCATGCTGACCTGCTCAGATAAAGCTAATGACGAGCATGCGCCTCGCTGACCCGTAAATGGTTGATCAAAAATGAGTGTTGAAGTAAAAGGGCTTGGATGGTTAAAAAACTATCTTGGAGAAGGAAAAACAATTAAAATTAATGGGCGCGTCAAACTTATTGAACTTATAACAGATCTTTTCAATGAAAAAAAAGAGGCCATTTCAAGAATTATCAAAGACGGAAAAATATCTCAATCTGTTATAATTCTTCTCAATGGATCTGATGCAAGACTTTATAACGACGCACAAACGGAGATTACCGACGGGGATCAAATTACAATTATACCAGTTGTACACGGTGGTTAAAACATGTGTGGCTATTTAGTCCCTTCTTGGGAAGAAATATTTAACGGGACTTTGTCTATTTCACAAAAAATACGAAAGAAAAAGGAAGATTTTCAAGTTATAGTTGCTATAGCTAGAGGAGGTTGGATTCCTGCTAGAATTATAAGCGATTTGTTAGGTATTACCCGATTAATTTCTATTCAAGTAGAATCGTATAAAGGTGAAGAACGGCATTCTATAAACATGCTTGACGACGTGACGATTTTAGATGATAAAAAAAATCAACTCTTGTTGGTAGACGACGTTTCTGATACTGGTTCAACATTACTTTATTTAAAAAAGAAATTAGAAGAGAAGGGTCAAAAACACGTTCGAACAGTTACTTTATACGTTAAGCCGTGGACTAAATATATTCCAGACTATTATTATCAAATTACGTCTGATTGGGTTCTATTTCCATGGGAGTTGACCGAATTTTTATTACCAGTTGCAAAAAAGAATTTCGACCAAGCAAGCGAAATGGTAAAAAAGAATGGCCTTTTTCCATATATTTTACAATATTTACAGGAGATATTGAAAAATGATAGTTGAATTACAAACGAAGAACTTTTCTTTATGTGTTTACAAACTTAAAGGAAATTTAGAAGAAATACAATCTTTTCAAAAAGAACTAATTTTAAGAAATCCAGATTCTTTTTATATATTTAGTTCTGAAAAACTAATTTCACCACGCTTATTTAAAATAGCTTTTTATCATGCGTGTTTACGCTGGCTTAGCGGCGAATCAATTTCAAAAAAATTGGGTATTGAATTTTTCATATGTCTATTCGGTGAAACTCAGATTAAGGAACTTTTAAAAATATTTGAACTCAAACCTTCAAAAAATATTTATCTTATAGCGATTAATGAACATTTAGAAAATTTAAATAAATATAAAGATAACATTATTTTTGAAGAATTAAATCTAAATGACAAACAAGAATTGAAGGAAGATGAACGAAAAATTATAGCCGAAATAAATGAGAAAATATTAAAAGTTTGAAAATCTAATTTTATCAATAGATATCTCGTTTGTTGATGTTGGAAAAACAAAAAACAATTCGTTGTCGATAAAATATCCTGCTATTTCTATCTCATAATTTTCTAAATCGACTTTAGAATCAATTTTTTCTGCGAGTTTATTAATAATAGCTTTTTTTAACTGTTGATTTTTTACACGGTGAATACTAATTCTATAGGTTTTATTATAAACAACCGAGCTTATTTTTTCTATTAGTGTTTTCCAAGCGTTTTCATCGTCTAAAAAAAGGCGGTGGTTAACATGTGCAATTTTCTTTAGTGCATGGAACCTCCAATTTTCTTTTGCGATTAAATCAAAAAGCCTTTTTATTAGACTTTCATCTTCGATGGTTCCTTCAGCCAAAATGATTCCAGGAGATTTACTCCTCTTAAATTTTAAATTTATTCCAACTTTTGACGCAACGTCTTTAAATTCATACAGCGCTTTCGCCTCCATCCCCATTAAAGTGAACAGAATTAGAGTTTCATTCATCACCTAAAAAAACCAGCAGGGAATTTTATGGATAATGACGCATTCATCCTTTAATTATTTCGAAAAATTAGCTTAAAATACTTGTAAAATAACATTTCATGAAATGGTCATTGCCCTTTTTTGTAATTTTACTATAGACATAGTTTGTTTAAACGGGATAGCAAAAATTCAGATCGGAGGACCTGCGTATTACGCTTCACTAGCACTAAATTTTATGGGTGAAAAATCAACACTATATACAGCTATAGGAAAAGGCATTCAGAAAAAAAAGTTGAAAATGTTACAGAGAACAAACATAAATTTAGAAAACATAGCCTTCATCGATGAGTTGCCAACACCGCTCTTTATTCATATATATTGGGACGACAAAAGAAAAAGCTATATTTATAATGAAACTAAACTTGACGAATATTATCAAAACGTAAAAATAAATGAAAAAGACATCTATGTATCATTTACATTTAGAGAAGTTAAAGAAGATATACTCTATAAGCTCACGCAAAATAAGAACTGTTTTCTAGACATGCAAGGTTTTTTAAGATATAGGAATAGATATGGTCTAATCAAACACAAAGAACCCTCAATAGCTTTAGACAATTTTAGATACATAAAAGTCTCTGAAGAAGAAATACCGAATCTGAAAAATCTTCTTCAAAGAGCATTTTCGTGTAGTGTAGAAGAAGTAATAGTCACGCGTGGTGCACGGGGCGTTCATGTATATTCGCGTAAAGGTATTGTGTATAAATTAGACCTTTTAAATAAAAACAACAATATGCGCGATCCTACAGGAGCAGGAGATGTTTTCGGAGCGATTTATTTTGCTACAAGAACAAAGGGTGCTTCTATTCCGGAGTCTATTATGAAGGCGAGTCTTTTTGCTTCGTTAAAAGTTAATTTAGGAGAACATTTTGGTAAACGCACCATTAAGAACATTATGCAATTAAGTAAAAGGCAAGCTTTTCAAAAAATTAAGATTGATGATTTTTTAATATGATTTAGCAAAATAAGCTAGTTTTTGAGCCTTTTCACCACAATGAAAGCAATATTCTTTGAATGGCTCATTATTTTCAAACGGAATTAGCCTAACTGAAGCACCAGTCTCATTTTTGATTTGACTTTCGCATTCAAGCCTACCACACCAAGAGACCTTTATAAAACCACCCCCTTTTTCAAGTTTTTCCTTAAATTCATTATAATCTTCTGCTTGAGAAATACTTTCTTCTAACTTTTTTCGCGCGCGTTCTAACATTTTTTGATGAATATCGTTTAATAGATTATTTAAAACTGGCAAAAGATCAGAAATTTGGACCACACTTTTTTGTAAAGTGTCTCTACGAAACACAACCACGCTAGATTTTTCTAGATCTTTTGGTCCAATCTCGAGTCTGACTGGCACGCCTTTTAGCTCCCATTCATTAAATTTCCAACCAGGCGTTTTATCATCTCTGTCATCAATTTCAACTCTTAACCCACTGCTTAATAACATGTTTTTAATTTCTTTAGACTTTTGTATTATAACTTCTGCTTGTGATTTTGAGTAATATATAGGAATAATTATTATCTGAATTGGTGCAACACGAGGCGGTAAAACCAATCCTTTGTTGTCACCATGGATCATGACCAAAGCCCCTATGAGGCGTGTACTGACACCCCAAGAGGTTTGCCAAACATATTCTTTCTTTTGCTCTTTAGTTATAAATTGAATGTCAAACGCGCGTGAAAAATTTTGACCTAAATTGTGTGACGTTCCAGCTTGTAAAGCTTTACCATCAGGCATGATGGCTTCTAGCGTGGCTGTATACAAAGCCCCTGCAAATTTTTCGCCTTCACTCTTTAAGCCCACTAAAACAGGTATTGCAAGCAAATTTACAAGTAAATCTTGATACACATTTAAAATGGTTAAGACCTCTCGGTCTGCTTCCTCTTTTGTTGCATGGGCTGTGTGTCCTTCTTGCCAGAGGAATTCCCTTGTTCTTAAAAAGAGCTTTGTGGCTTTTGTTTCCCATCTAACAACGTTATTCCACTGGTTTAAAAGTAGTGGTAAATCTCTATAACTTTTTATCCATTTGGAATACATCACATACATTATTGTTTCGCTAGTGGGTCTTATAGCAAGCCTTTCTTCAAGTTTTTCTTTTCCACCACTTTCAACCCATGCAACCTCAGGTGTAAAGCCTTTAAAATGCTCGCTCTCTTTCTTCAGAAGTGATTCAGGGATAAAAAGTGGAAAATATGCGTTCTTATGTCCTAGCGCTTTTAATTTCGAATCTAAAAAATTTCTAATCTCTTCCCAAATAGAATAGCCCCATGCTAAATAGACCATACAACCACTAACTGGTGAATAGTCAGCAAGTCCGCTTTTTAATACAACTTGTTGATACCATTCAGAAAGATCCTCTTCTTTTTTTACGGTTATGCCTAGCTTAGTCTTTATTTCTTCCATTTCATTGGCCATATTAACAATTAGAAGAATTATAAGGGTTTATAAGCGTCTTTATGGAGTACTCGCTAAAAAGTGCTTTCGTTAATAAAGAAAATATTAAGTCAAAATTCTTGTTATTTGTTACATTGAACTTGTAAGAGCATTGCTTTTAATGCCAAAACCAGCATTATATTGTAATCTTTTATTGTTTGTAAATCTTATAAATATCATTAATACTAAAAATACTAGCTATGAATTTGAATCAAGATGAAATCTATATGGAGTTGCTTAATAAATTATATGAGCAACTACCATCAATTAGTGGAAGTGGAGAATGGTTTTCGGTGCCTGAGCCACACATAAGATATGAAGGAGACAAGTCTTATTTTCTTAATTTTAAAGAAACATATGAACTTTTCCGCCGTGATCCAAACCATCTTATGAAATTTCTTGTCAAACACTTGGCCACAGCGGGATATATAGATAATGACGGAAGGCTTGTTCTGCAGGGTAGGTTTTCAGAAGAACAAATAAAACAATTACTTGAAAGATATGTGAGCTTTTTTGTAAAGTGTCCTACTTGTGGAAGACCAGATACAAAACTTGTTAAAAAACTAAAAGTTGTGTACATGGTGTGTGAAGCATGCGGAGCAGAAACCCCATTAAGAATCGTACAATGAATAATAATCTTAGTGCTCAAGTATACATGAGAACACACAACATTAATGGCAAATTTATTATCACGTTGTGTGATAAAGAGCTGTTTGAGAATATGAATATGAGAAATAAACTTAAATTAAACACAAATTATTTTGGTGGTGAAATTGTTGATGTTGATTTTGCTTTAGATAACATAAAAATAGGTGATTTTGTAACACTTGTTGGCCCTACTGTAGTAAAACAAGCTTTAAGGCGTGGTTTAATAAAAAAACGCGCTATTATTCATATAGCTAAGAATATTGAATATGCCGAAGTGTACAACTTATGATCCGTTGTCCTATTTGCGGATCTTATACACAACCAAACTTAGAAACACATAATCTTTGCCAAAACTGTTACAATTTAAGAAAAAGATCTATAAACGAAGAACATAAATTATGGGTATGTTCCCAATGCGGTGCATTAAGAGTACATGGCAAATGGGATTTTTCTTTAAATCTAGAAAACTATATTGAAAAGACTTTAATAAATCAAAACCTTGTTACATCTCCTGTCTTATTAATAAAAACAAAAGATCGTGTTGTATATGATATTATAACGAAAAATGCTTCAAAAAGATTAGAATTTCAGTTAAACAAAACCATTTGTCCTAATTGCCTAATACAAAAAAATCGATCGTTCTTATACGAATTAAAAATTCGAATTGAAGGAAGAAATCCTACACAACAAGAAAGCTTATACCTTTCTAACTTAGTAATTGAAACTTTATCTCAACTAAATGATAAGTTTGTTTATGAACTAAATCCGAATAAAAACGGAATAGACGTATCATTTTCTACAAAAAGAGGCCTTGATTTTACTTTAAATAAACTAAGAACAATTTTTATTGCAAAAGAAATTTATTCTTCAAGGCTTGTAGGCGAAGCTCATGACAGAAGAAAAATATTCAAGACCACCGTTTCATTCAGAATAATACCTTTTGCGAAAGGCAGTGTTATACGAATAAAAGATCAGCTTTTTGAAATCATTGATATTCAACAAAAAGAGTTTATTTTATGTTCACTCGTTTCACACTCATCAACAAAAATGTCAAGACAATCATTAGTGGAACTTTTTAGAAAAGGAATAGCTCGTACCCTAATTCAACGTGGTGAGCTTATTAATGCTATGAAATAAAAGAATTAATATTGCGGCTATTAAAATAAATAACAGATTGTCTGAAAACAATTTAAGAAAACCATTAGAAGGCGAAGTTTTGGGAACAATCATTCAACTAGTTGGTTATGATAGAGCAAAGGTGAAATGCGCTGATAATAAAATTAGAATTTGCAGAATACCTGGAAGAATGAAAAAGAAAATTTGGTTAAAAGAAAACGACGTTGTGCTTGTAGCCCCTTGGGATTTTCAAGCCGATTCTCGTGGTGATATTATTTATAAATATGAAAAGGAAGAGGTAAAGAAATTAAAAGAAGCGGGCTACCAAATACCCTAAGATTACTTTCGGTAACGCTAGTATTAAAGTTAGATCGTTACAAAAATTATGAGGTGTTACACGGTGATTATTCGATAGTAGTGCTTTTAAGCTTTCTCCACCAATTAATACAACGATGAACAGCGTAAAAAAATGTACTACAGTAGTCTTTGAACCACATTCTGGGCTTGATGCACACATTCTTTCTGAGTTTGAAAGACTTTTATTATTTCTAAAAGAAAAGGGAGTCATCATAAATCGTATAGGAACAAACTTGATAATAAGCGCCCCATCAGAGTTTTTAATGCGTGCGACCGAGTGCATTAAACTTATTGAATACGGAGTGCCTTTTGAAAGGGCAAGAATCTTTTTTGAAAAAGAGGAATATTATCATATTATTGAGCTTGATAAAGAAGAGCTGTCAAGGAAAATTGGAAGAATAATAGGAACAAATGGCAAGACAAAACGTAATCTTGAAAAAATTATTGGCGTAAGTATTTTTGTTAAGGATAACCGAGTAATTATAGTTGGAAATTTTGATTCTGTAGAGAGGGCAAAAGATGCCATATTGCGAATTGTAAAAGGAAAACCGCAAAATATAGTGATTAATCGATTTCAAAGACCATAAAGGGGATATTCTTGTCTTTAAAATTTAAACAGTTAAGCCCCGCTGAGTTTTTTTATAATAATAAATCGATGGCTGGCTTTGACAATCAAAGCAGGGCAGTGTACACAGTTTTTCGTGAACTAATAGAAAATTCTCTCGATGCTTGCGACACACATTCTATAAGACCTATCGTATTTGTGTCTTTAAAATTAAATACACGAGAGGAATTAGAAATAACAGTAGCCGATAATGGTAGTGGCGTACCAGCTAGGTATATCGCAGATGCTTTCGGTAGGATTTTCTTTGGTTCTAAATACTCAGTCATGCAAAACAGAGGCACTTTTGGTCTGGGAGGAAAAATGGCAATATTATATGGCCAACTTTCAACTGGAACTCCCGTTGAAGTTATCACTACTACAGGAAAAGACGTTTATAAAGTCAAACTTAGCATTGATGTAAAACTGAATCAGCCTATTATTCACGAAAAAAAGATTGAAAAGAACTCTCATTTATTACACGGCACCACTATAAAGCTCAGCTTTAAGGGGGATTATATCACAGCGAGGAGTAGAATCCTAAAATATTTACACATGACTAGAATTGCTCTTCCTTATGCAACAATTATTTTCGATGACCCTGAAGGATTGTTTTTTGTTGCGCCAACTCTTTCACATATTCTTCCAAAACCACCACGGGAAACCCCACCGCATCCCTATGGAGTAGATATAATAAAACTAAAAGAAATGATAGAATCGTCAAAAAAAGACTTACCGCTTTATAAATTCTTTTTAAAATTTTCGCGAATTGGTAAAGTGACGGCTTTTAACTTTTCTAAATTAATCGGTTTAGATCCTTTTAAGCCATTAAGAAAACTAACAGATGAAGAAATAAAAAGAATTGCGGAGGGTTTAAAATCATATAAATTTTTGCCGCCAGATGCCTCAGCACTTTCGCCATTAGGTCTTGAGACGATAAAAACTGGAATAAATGCTGAGTTTGCACCAGAATATATAGCATTGTGTCAAAGACCCCCTTCAGCTTACGAGGGTTTTTCCTTTATAGTCGAAACCGCTATTGGTTATGGAGGTAACATCCCTCCCCCAGCCAATGGTTCAGATGATATTAGATTATTAAGGTTCGCTAATAAAATACCACTTATCTACGATGCCTCTAATGATGTCTCGATGCGTGTAATACTAGAAGACATAGACTGGAAGAATTATGGATTAGATTTAAAAAGCGATCCACTTCTTTTCTTTGTTCATATTGCGGCCACGAAAGTCCCATTTAAAACTGCAGGAAAGGAGTATGTGGCTGATAGAGAAGAAATAAGGCGCGAAATTAGGTTGGGTTTAAGAGAGTGTGCAAGAGAACTAAAGTCGTATCTTTCTAAAAAAGCACAACAAATTCATCACGCCCAACGCAAAGAGAAAATGAGTGTCTATTTAACTCTGCTCGCAAAATATACTTCTGCGCTTGCTGAGACTGAATTAATACCTAAAACAAAACTAAATGCGTTAATAAATAAAAAGGGTATAGAAGATGAATAAAACGCTCAAACCTTCGAATAAAAGCGACATAAAAAAAGTTTCAGATCTTCTTAGCGAACTTGGTAAAAGAATCTATAACCAGCTTTTAAAAGAAGTTCCGCCAGAACTCGAAATACCGAGCAGATCGACCGATAATATTGTTTTTGATCATTTATCTCAACAATATGTTCTTGGTAATAAAAAAATCAAAAGGGGTATTTACAGCATTAGGAGCGCAAAAAGCCTAGCCCAACTACTTTGGGTTGCTTACGTCGCGAAAGAATTAATAAAAAAAGATCAGGTGACGACTCTTAGAGATCTTTTTTATACTTCCCTTAATGAAAAGGGCTTAGAAATAAGCGAACAGGCAGAGACAGACGCACAAGTGGAAGATCTTGAAGCTGTGTTAGGAGTACCACGTGAGAGCTTTAATATTATCCCCCATGATAGAGGAACTGCATTCGGTAAATTAGTGTTAGAATATAACGTAAAAGGATTTGAAGGAAATAGAGTAGATTTGATGTCACATCCAGATGGTGTAAGTGTAGGCCCCGGATTAGCTCACGCTAACTTTGTCTCAAGCGACGCCCGTATGGTTCTAGTTTTAGAAAAACATGCGATTTTTATTCAAATGATAAGAGAAAAAATACATGAAAAACTTGGTGCTATTTTAATTGAGACAGGAGGGCAAGCAAGTAGAGCCGCGCGAATTCTAATAAGAAGGCTTAACAAAGAATTAGGACTTCCAGTTTATATACTAACAGACGCCGATCCGTGGGGAATGCACATAGCGCTTGTGATTATAAGCGGTTCTGCAAAATCTGCCCATATAAGAGATATTAATACACCTTCTGCCAAATGGATAGGGTTTTGGGCAACTGACATCGAAAAGTACAAAGTCCCTAGTCTTCAACTCACCCAAGTTGATTATAAAAGAATTGAAGAACTAAAAGCAGACCCGCGTTATAAAGAAAAATTCTTTAGGAAACAGATAGAATGTTTCTTAGAAACTGGTAGGAAAGCAGAGCTTGAAGCTTTTTCAAGCAAAAATAAAACTATAGGTGTGACTTATCTTGCAAACACATATTTGCCCGCAAAACTAAAGGAAATAGGTGCTTTGTGAACCATTCAGCCTGATGACGGAAGCTCTCTGAATCGCCGCTTTGCTCTTTAGTCCTAAGTAGAGGACACGGTGCCACTGTAGCACCCTGCGTGCTTTATGTGTTCAAGTCGCCGTCTAGTGTGAACCTATGAACAACGAAATACTCGAGTCAAATTCTCGTTTGTGCAAACGCCTGCAAAAAGTGTGCGGGGTGAGTACGGCTTGCCAAGCTTTTGAAAAGTATTCCACTTAGGAAATAAGAACTGTAAAATCTCATTTTGATTTTGTATTTTAGTTTCTTTTTGTATTCTCTAAGATTAAAAACCATCCTTCTATGAAAGCGAAACCACAAACTTAAAGTCTCTCATCTAAATTCCTCTAAAATAATCGTGTTCCTTCGAAAGCTTTTTACCTTAAACCTTCAAAAGAAACCTTTTCTTGAAAGCGCTCTTTATAACCTATCGAAAGAACGCTCAAGTGGCTTTGGGTTATCAGACAAGTGGGCGTAGGAAACAAGCCTTGCTATTCCTAGGCACACAGTTTTTAGGTTGCGGCTATTCTCAGTTTTTCTGCCAAGAAGGTTATATAGATTCGACCAGGGGATAAGCCTCCACGCAGACTTGACACACTCGCTCAACTGTGAAGTCAGTGCTGTGAAGTCAGTGCTCAGAGTGAAGAAGCCGATTTTGCTATAGATAAGCTTCTTTAGGTTTTTGCTCTTTTCCATTTGTCGCCTTATACAAGAAAGCTTCCAACCACTGTGAGGGTACACTAAGGAAAAGTAGTAGTCGTTAGATTTCTTTTTCTTCGGTTTGTTATCAAAGAATCTTTTTTGAGTTTGGTAAAACCCTTCAGCCACTTGTTACGCGGCCTGAGAGAGCAAAGCTTGAAACTCAGGGTTCTTCTTTTTTAGGTCTATAAAATGAGTTGTCTTGGTAATTTTGGTTCAACGAGTGTTTTCTCTCTATTTATACTTTTATCCTGCCCCTAAAAGTTGTGGTTTGAAAGTTTTTATAAAATCATGATTTATTTTGTTGCTGATCGCTTGCATCTTTTAGATATTTGTAAAATAAAGTACCGGTCAAAGGTATGTTCACGACAAACAGGATTAACCTTGTGAGAAGATCTATAGAAGTCGCAATGGTCACGGGAGTGCCAAGCGCAACATAAGAACCAATCACTGCGGCATCGAGGATTCCTAACATACCTGGAATAGCGATTGGAGTTGTTGACACAATTTCGGCTATCATCATTACAATCATGACTTCCCAAATCGAAAGTTTATAGTAACCGATGGAATATGTAACTAATAACGCAACGACCGAAAGCAGAATCCATCTTATTGTTATCACTAAATATGATGCTATTAAACGGAACCTTGAATACGCTATTCTTCTTATACTCTTCAAGAAATTATCAAACGTCTCATCAATTTTCATTGAGTTTAGATTATGAGTCGATCCTAAAAACTTTTTCAGGAAAGGCTCAACTTTTGCATTTATTTTTTTAGTTATATTACGTAGAATATTTGCTTTTATTGAAATTATAACAGCAGTAAAAGCGAGAATCAATGTTGTTATGATAGCATAAAAACGGTTTTAATAAACGGGGATGACGAAATGGCGCCATAAAC